>JAJZRD010000173.1 GCA_021845945.1 Chloroflexota bacterium | reverse complement strand
CTCCATCCTGTGGAGCAGATCCCCGGCGTCCTGAGGGTCCAGCTTGGCCAGCAGGTCCGCCGCGTCGTCCGGCTCCATCTCCTCCAGGATGTCGGCCGCCCGCTCCTCGTCCAGGTTTCTCAAGACCCCCGCCTGCTGCTCCTCGGAGACCTCGCTCAGCACCTCGGCCGCATCCTCGTCCTCCAGGGACTCCACGATGTCCGCCGCCTGGCGAGGGGGAAGCTCGTTGACGATGTGAGCCACCTCCACGGGGTGCAGGCGGGCCAGGAGGGGGAAGGAAGGCTTAGCCTCGGGGACCGCCTCGGAGGGCAGCCACTCCACGTCGGCCCAGTCGACGAGGCGGGTGCCGGAGAAGGTGGGGGATAGCCAGCGGGGACCCAGCCGCCTCAGAAGAGCCGCGAACCCTACGTCCACCGCCGTGACTGCCAGTTGACGATCCGTGGGGGACAGCAGCACGTCGTTGACCCGGATCACCCTGCGGTGCCGGACGTCGATCAGCCGCCGGTCCATGAGATCGTCGGCCAGCAAGATCTCCCCCGCCCGCCGCTCGAAGGGCTGGAAATTCACCTGGTAGGAGGAGATGCGCACCCCCCCCTCGTCCAGATCCTCCACCTGCTGCCAGGAGAGGAAAAAGGGGCGGCGGCCGACTCGCGCTACCAGCCCGCTCACGATCAGTCCGTGGTCGGGCTGCCATCGACCCACCAGATCCTCCAGGGTGGCGATCTCCTCCCCTCCGGCGTCCCGGACAGGCCGTCCCAGGACTCGCGACAACTGAAGCATGCGGTAATCCCTCCAAGGCTCCGTGGCCCCAGGCCAGATGCGAAGCTCCTCCCCAACATTCCTCATCGAACGTGCCAATCTGATTATAGCTCCAGCGGCGCAAAGCTGCTTCGACTCTGGTATGCTACTGCCAACCAGATCAGGAGACGGGTGTCAAAGGATTCCTGGGGAACACCCCGGACCCCACCAGGGGTTAGACTACGTGGAGGTGGTCACTTGCTGGACTTCACAGCCGTCCCCGTCGTCGACAACCACTGCCATCCCATCACGCCGGAGAAGGCCACCCTGAGCCCGCAGGCTCTGGCCCGCGAGTTCTACCATGGGGCGGGCGACCTGCCGATACCCGGCGTCAAACCGAAGCTGTGGGGCGCCACAGAGGAGCTCAACCATCACTTCCCCCACATGGGGGTGGTGCAGAGTCTGGTAAGCCTGCTCTCCCAACTGCTGGACTGCCCGCCGGAACTGGAGGCGGTCGCCGCCGCGCGCAACCGGCGCACCGCCGAGGGCTTCGGGGAATATGCACGTATGCTGTACCAGGACGCCGGCATCGTCGTAACCGTGGTGGATTCCGGAGTGCCCCAGGACGACCCGACGCTGAAGCTGATACCGGGGCGGGTGATGAGACTGTTCCAGATGGGTCCGGCGATCCAGAACCGGCTGAAGCAGTCGGAGTCCTACGGAGAGCTGCTCTGCGGCTATCGAGAGGAGCTGGACCGAGCCGTAAGGCAGGAGGGATTCGTGGGGGTGAAATCCCACCTGGCCGAGGAGGTGGGCTTCGGGGTGGAACCGATCTCGGGCGCCGAGGCGGAGAAAGGCTTCGCCGCCGCCAAGGCCGGCGACCCCGAAGGCTACAAGAAGCTGTACGTGGCCCTTTTCACCGCCACCCTGCTTCAGTGCGAGGAGCTGGGGGTGCCGGTGCACCTCCACAGCGGGATCACGGGCGGGCTGTGGAACGGCCCCATCGCCGACGCAGACCCCTTCCTGCTGGCGCATCTGCTGCAGCGGACGGAGTTCCTTCAGACCAGGGTCGTCCTGCTCCACGGGGCTTACCCCTGGATCCAGCACGCGGCCGCCGTGGCCCACGCGCTGCCCCACGTCTGGGTGGACCTGGGGTGGACCACCCCATGGATCTCACTCCGCTTGGTGGAGTGCTATCGGGAGCTGATCGGAATGGCGCCCCTCTCGAAGCTGATGATCGGCAGCGGGAGCCACGGCACTCCGGAGATCGCCTGGCTCTCGGCCAGGACCGCTAAGATCGCCCTGGCGGAGGCGCTGGGGGATGCCGTGCGGCTGGGTCTGCTGGCCCGGCCCCAGGGGGAGCGGATCGGCCGGATGATCCTGCACGACAACGCGGCCCGGCTGTACGGCTTCAACCAGGAGGATTCGTAGAGACGCGACATGTCGCGTCTCTACCAGTCGCGTCTCTACATTTGTTCCAGGTGGCTCACGTCCCCGACCCGCCTGAGGGTCGGGCGGCCCTCGCCGTTGACGTCGATCACCGTGATGGACGCGGGAGGAACGTCTAGCTCCCACCCGGTGCGGCGCGCGATCGCCTTGACCCAGGCGTCGCGGGGGTTCTCGAATCCCCAGAAGAGGGCCAGGTAGGCGCTCAGCACCCGGCGATGGGTCACGGCAACCACCACACCCTCGTGGTCGTTGACGATCTGCCGGAAGGCCGCGATGCAGCGAGGATAGACCTCCTTGAGAAACTCCTCCCGGTCGAGCTCCGGTGGCGGAACCACCTCGTCGATCGGATCGAACTCCTCGGGGGCCAGCCCCAGCCGGTCGCCGATCAGGGTCGCCGTCTGCACCGCTCGCATAGAGGGGCTGGTGAGCAGCTGTGAGGCGCTCGGAAACTGCTCCTCCAGCGCCTTGGCCACCAGTTGAGCCTGGCGGAGTCCCTCCTGGCTCAGAAGACGGCGGCTGGTGTTATCCTGCGACAGGGCGCGCCGCACCGCAACCAGCTGCATTGGGCAGCCTCCTTCCATTGCGTGACCTGCGAGGAGCTGCCGCCCGCGCGGAGGTCGTTAGGCGGCACAACTCCGTACAAATAGCCGGGGGTGGCCAACCCTCCCAGCTTGACTCATTCTATCGAAAGCCACCTTCCTCGCGCAAACAGATGGTATCGAGGTGGAAGACCGGAGCGGCGGGGCACAGGGCCCCGCCCTACGCAATTCCCGAGACAACAAAAGGCCGACCGGCGAGTCGCCAGTCGGCCCCGAAGGCGGGGGCTGTCAAGCTCCCAAGCCTGTTGGGTCGAACGGTGATAGTCCTACTAGCGGAGGCCGTCCCGGCACTGCTTGCAGTAGGCGGCCATCCCCCTGCCCATTACCTTGACGGGGAACAGATCACCGACGGTCTCGATCTTCTTGTTGCAGCGGATGCAGCTTCGAGGAGAAGACAGCCGCTGGTTCGGATCGACATCCTGCTTCAACCCCATTGCACGCGCGATGGTCTTGCTGCTGGCGCCTGCCAAACTCTTCCCTCCGTTGAGCAGCGTCTCTCTAAGGACGCCAGAATGTGTTAGGGCCCACACAGAGTGCGCCCGGAAAAAGCGCGCGGTTAGCTGCGCGCAATCTACCGCCGAAGCGGGAATGGGTTTGGGAACGATCAGAGGCCACGAAAGAGGGCGACCGTCCTTAACCAAATCATATTATAGCAGAAAGGATTCCAGTTCTGCATCAACTTGGTCCAAGACTCTCACCCCGCTCGCTTTCGGGCCTTGCCACGCTCCTCGGACGTCAGCAGCTTCTTCCGCAGCCGGATCGACTGGGGGGTGATCTCCAGCAGTTCGTCGGGCCCCACGAACTCCAGCGACTCCTCCAGGCTCAGATCCACCCTGGGCGTCAGCTTGATGGCGATGTCCGAAGTGGAGGAGCGGATATTGGTCAGCTTCTTCTCCTTGCAGGCGTTGATCAGGGTGTCGTTGGGGTAGCGGGCCTCCCCGACGATCATCCCCTCGTACACCGTGGTGCCGGGGTCGATGAAGGTGAATCCCCGATCCTGGGCGTTGCTCAGCCCGTAGGTAGTCGCCACCCCGCTGTCCGTCGCGACGAGGGCACCGTTGCGGGAGGAGGTCAGCTCTCCCCTCCACCGCTCGAAGCCGGCCAACTGGCTCCCCATGATCCCGTCACCCCGGGTCGTGGTCAGGAAGGCGTTGCGGAAGCCGATCAGCCCCCGCGTGGGGATGCGGTACTCCAACCGAACGTTCCCAGCCCCATCGTTGTGGAGGTTGGTCATAACCCCCAGCCGCTGGGCCAGATGCTCGGTCAGGGGGCCGATGTACTGCTCGGTGGTGTCGATCACCAGATCCTCCACCGGCTCCATCACCACCCCGTTCTCCTCGCGGGTGATCACCTCGGGCCGGGAGACCTGGAACTCGTACCCCTCCCGGCGCATGGTCTCCAGCAGGATCGCCAGGTGCAGCTCGCCGCGACCCGACACCAGGAACTCGTCGGCGGAGTCGGCGTCCTCCACCCGCAGGGCGATGTTGGTCTCCAGCTCCCGATAGAGCCGCGCCCTCAACTGGCGGGAGGTGGAGAACTTCCCCTCCCTGCCCGACAGGGGCGAGCTGTTCACCCCCAGGGTGATCTTCACCGTGGGCTCCTCGATCTCGATCCGGGGCAGCGCCTCCGCAGCGTCGGCGACCGCCACGGTATCGCCGATGTTCACCTCGTCAAGGCCGGTGACGATGACGATGTCGCCCGCCCGCGCCTCCTCCAGGGGAACCCTCTTCAGCCCCTCGAAGGCGAACAGCTGGCTCGCCCGCTGGGGCCACGCCTGACCCTGGGCATCGATCCGCACAAGGGGATCGCCGGCCCGGATCGCCCCGCGGGCCACCCGCCCGATGGCCGCACGGCCCCTGTACTCGTCGTAGCTGATGTTGGCCACCAGCATCTGGAAGCCGCCCGTCAGATCCACCCTGGGGGCCGGAATGGTCTCCAGTATGGTGTCGAAGAGGGGCACCAGGGTGGGGGACATCTCCCCGGGGTCGCGACTGGCCTGGCCGTCCCGGGCATTGGCGTAGACCACCTCGAAGTCCAACTCGTCGGCGTCGGTGGCCAGCTCCAGGAACAGGTCCTGGATCGCCCCCAGCACGTGGTCCGGCCGGGCGTTGGGGCGGTCCATCTTGTTGATGACGACCACCGGCTTCAGCTTCAGCTCCAGCGCCTTCCTCAGGACAAACTTGGTCTGGGGCATGGGGCCATCCACGGCATCCACCAGCAGGAGGCAGCCGTCGGCCATGTTGAGCACCCGCTCCACCTCGCCCGAGAAGTCGGCGTGGCCGGGGGTGTCGATGATGTTGATCTTCACGCCCCGGTAGTTGATGGCCGTGTTCTTGGCCAGGATGGTGATCCCCTTCTCCCGCTCGAGGGCGTTGGAGTCCAGGATCAGCTCCCCCATCTCCTGGTTGGGACGGAAGGTGTTGCTCTGCTTCAGCAGCCCGTCCACCAGGGTGGTCTTCCCATGGTCCACGTGGGCGATGATGGCGACGTTGCGCAGGTCGTCGCGCACGACGTTATCCAGTGTGGTGGGGCGCGGGCCGGAGCCGGCTCCCACGAAGTTATCGATGTTCGATGCCAACGGTCCTTCTTTCCATCCAGGCACGGATAGGGGCGACCCTGCGGGCCGCCCCATGGGTGTTCGTATCCTCGTCTAAAGAATTATACCGCACCCGAGTAGGGGAATGCCAGGACGCGACCGTGAGGCCAAGGCACTGGTAGCCGAGGCGCGCAAGCAGTAGACTAGCGTCACCGGAATCCGCTGTAAGGGGTTCGGCCGAGGCTGAACCCCTTACCTTGCCCTCTCATCAACTGCTGGAGGTCCCTTTCCATGGAAGACACCGGACGTCGCTTCGACAGCTCGAGGCTGGAGTCCTTCGCCATAGCCGCCTTGAAGAATGTCGGGGTGCCCCAGGAGAACGCCCAGATCGTCGCCCGCTCCCTGCTGGCGGCCAACCTGCGCGGGGTAGACACCCACGGGATCACCCGCCTGCCCATCTACGTCGAGAGGGTGCAGGCCGGATTGACCGACGGACGCGCCCGAGGCGTGGTGCTCTCCGAGGGCGAGACCACGGGCGTCGTGGACGGCCAGAACGGCCTCGGCCAGGTGGTGGGCACCACCGGGATGCGACTGGCCATCGCCAAGGCCCGGAGGGCGGGAGTGGGGTTCGCGACCGTCCGGAACTCCACCCATTTCGGCGCCGCCGCCTACTACGCTATGATGGCCCTGGACCAGGACATGGTCGGGATCTCCCTCACCAACTCCCCGTCCCTGATGGCCCCCTGGGGGGGCAAGCGACCCTTCTTCGGGACGAACCCTCTGGCCATCGCCGTGCCCGCGGGCGAAGAGAAGCCCTTCGTCCTGGACATGGCAACGAGTGTGGTGGCCAGGGGAGCCATCATCCTGGCGGCCAAGAAGGGGGAGCCGATCCCGCCCACCTGGGCGATGAACGGGAATGGCGAGCCCACCACCAGCGCCAAGGAGGCCAACGAGGGGGGCGCCCTCCTGCCCCTGGGCGGCCACAAGGGCTTCGGCTTGGCCATGGCAATCGAGATCCTGGTGGCAACCCTGGCAGGAGGCCCCTTCGGCCCTCACCTGGGCGAGCTGTACAACAACCCAGACAAGCCCCAGGGGGTGGGCCACTTCTTCGGGGCCATGCGCATCGACCGCTTCCGGCCGGTGCGGGAGTTCAAGGCCGAGATGGACGCCATGATCCGCGAAGTGAAGGCCCAGCCGCTGGGCAAGGGCTTCGACAAGATCATGGTGGCCGGTGAGCCGGAGTACCTCACCGAGGCAGAGCGACGCGAGAAGGGAGTCCCCCTCAGCGACGCCGTGGTCAACGATCTGGCCAAGCTGGGGAACAGCGTGGGCGTCCCCTTCGAGCTGTAGGAATAGCGTTTCCCTCGAAACGTAGGGCGGGGGCTTGTCCCCCGCCGCCCCCGGGCGATGGCAGGCGGCAGGGCACAAGACCCTGCCCTACTCTTCTCTTGCCGGGCCGCTTGAGCCGCTGCCTCGCATCTAGTAAGCTGGAAGTGCCGTGAGTCCAGCGTCGCGACCCTACCCAGCAACCCATAAGGAGTGTGGAGAGATGGATCTGAGCCGTACCTACACCTGGGAGATCCCTACGCGGTTGATCTTCGGTCCCGGCAGCAGCAGGCAGGCTGGGGAGCAGCTAAGGAAACTGGGTGGCAGCAAAGCCCTGGTGGTCACCGACCGAGGGGTCGAGGCGGCAGGGATCCTGGGCAGCATCTTCGAGGCACTGACTGCCGCCAAAGTGCCTTACGCCCTCTATGCGGGGGTGGAGCCCAACCCCAGCATCAAGTGCGTGGAGGAAGCGGCCGCCCTCTACAAGGCGGAGGGGTGCGATTGTCTGCTGGGCGTGGGGGGAGGCAGCTCCATGGACACCGCCAAGGCTGCGGGGGCGGCCATCGCCAACCCCGGCATCGACCTGCGAGACATGGAGGGCACCGGCCACGTCCCGAACCCCATTGCTCCCCTGGTGGCCGTGCCCACCACCTGCGGCACCGGGTCCGAGGTCACCGTGGCCGCGGTGATCACCGACACGGAGCGCCACTACAAGATCCCGATCCTTTCCCCCTACCTGATCCCCAAGGTCGCGCTGATCGACGGCAACCTGGTGACCAAGCTGCCGGGCCCCGTCGTGGCCGCCACCGGCATGGATGCCCTGTGCCACGCCATCGAGTCCTACACCAACCTGAACACCAACCCCGTCAGCGATGCCCTGGACATCAAGGCGATCGGCCTGATCGCGGAGTGGATCCGGCCCGCCACGGCCAACGCCAACCTGGAGGCCATGTCCCACATGCTGCTGGCCGCCACCATGGCCGGCATGGGCTTCTCCAACACCCGCCTGACCATCGTCCACTCCATGAGCCAGCCCGTGGGGGGCCACTACGGGGTGCCCCATGGCGTCGCCAACGCCATCCTGCTGCCCCTCGTGATGGAGTACAACCTGATCGGCAACCCGCGTCGCTTCGCCGACGTCGCCAGGGCCATGGGGGTGGACACCACCGGCCTCACCCCCATTGAGGCGGCTCGCCTCTCGGTGCAGGCCGTCCGGGAGCTATCCAGGGACCTCGGGATCCCGGAGAGCTTCAAGCCCTTCGGGGTGAAGGAGGAGTCGATCCCGGCCCTGGTCGAGGACTCCATGAGGAGCGGGAACATCCCGGTGAACCCTGTGCGGGTGACCCGCGAGATGCTGGCCGAGATCCTTCGGAAGTCGATGCAGTAGCTAGGTCGGGCGGGTGAGGGCGGTGCCAACGCCTCTCCCCCTGGGAGAGGCCGACCGAGCGCAGCGAGGGCGGGTGAGGGCTCTCTGTCTGGCAGGGAGAAAGCCCTCACCCTAACCCTCTCCCACAGGGAGAGGGAATCTCCCTAACCCTCTCCCAGAGGGAGAGGGGATCCCCG
>JAJZRD010000172.1 GCA_021845945.1 Chloroflexota bacterium | reverse complement strand
TGCTGCCCCTCATGGGGCAGCCAGGGGAACATGCCTTCCCAATCGCAGTTCACCAGCCACCAACACGCCCTCAAACTGCCCAACACAAGGTGGAGCCGAGCCTCTTTTCCCCAACCCCCTCTCCTTATGGTGCAATGTGCGTCCTGGAAGTTCACGATGACTTGCCGGTGGAAGTCCGGTCGAAGGAGGTGCCAAGACCCTTCGTAGTAGCCCGCCGACGTATGGGGAGACCCGGGCGTCGAAGCGCGGGGTCAAGCTCTCGAAAGGAGAGTGCAAACCGCCGGTCCGCAGCATGAAGCGAAGCCTGCCGCGTCGAGAATAAGGCCCCGAGAGGGGAACAACAGGGAGCCGAGCCTGGTGCGTGTGGGCGAAGGCCACGGAAGGTGTGAAGAGCTTGGAGTGCAGCACCGAGGAACCCTGCGGCGTAGGGGGCGTGGAACGGCGGGACAGCCATCGTGGGAACAGGAGAGGCCCGTCTCCGCCCCAGCAGTGAGACCCTCAGGGTGCCAACCCGAGGGTGGACTGGGAGCGACGAACCCTATAAGCGCGATGAGCGTGAAGTGGGGGAGAGCGGAGCGGGAGTCGGAGCGGCCCATAGTACTGAAGATGCCGAGGCAGCATAACCTGGGCGGAGGGAAGGGGCCGCACTTGGTCCGTGTGTCCAAAGGGGGTAAGGGCTGGTGAATGCCCAAGTGGCTAACGACACCGTAGACGCTGCACGAGAACTCCAGAGGGCACTGTATCGAGCCGCGAAGGCGAGTGCGACGCGGCGGTTCCATGCGCTGTACGACAAGGTGTACCGAGAGGACATCTTGGAGAGGGCGTGGGGGGAAGTGAAAGCCAACGCTGGGGCAGCGGGCATTGATGGCGCGACCATCGAGACGATTGAGCAGGGAGGGGTCGAAGGGTTCCTGGCGAAACTGGGGGAGGAACTGCGGGAGGGACGATACCGGCCACAGCCAGTGCGTCGGGTGTACATCCCTAAGGCAGACGGACGCCAGAGGCCGTTAGGGATCCCGGCCATACGGGACCGGGTGGTACAGGCTGCCGCGAAGGTGGTGCTGGAGCCGGTCTTTGAGGCCGATTTCCGGGACAGTTCCCACGGGTTCAGGCCGAAGCGGAGCGCGCACCAGGCGATGGAGCAGCTACGTGTCGGAGTGAACCGAGGTGGGAGTTGGGTGGTGGACGCGGACATAGAGGCGTTCTTGGATCCATCGACATACTGCCTCCTTGTCTGATTTGGTCACGTGAAGAGCTGCGGACAGCTCTGTGGGATCTGGATGCGGCGCCCGCGTGTCAGAAGGACAGCGTGCAGCTCGCCGGTCTTGACCTTGTTCATGACGATCTGCCTGGGGAGAGCGAGCACCTTCGCCGCGTCGACCAGGGGCAGCCACCCCTGCGGGGGCTCCGGTGCGAACTTGGCCAGGACCTCGTCGGTGAGGCGGATCTGCCAGGGCGCTCCTGGAGTGAGCTGGACGCCGGGTAGGTAGCCCTCCTCCAGCCAACGCAACACCGTGGACTGGGCCACTCCCAGGCGCACCGCGGCCTCGTGCAGATTGCAGAGCTCGGTGGCAGGTGCCTCTGCTAGCGCCTGGTAGACAGGGATCTTCCAGTGGGTGCGCAGGGAGGAGACGCGGGATACGGTGAAGGGTTGTCCCGTGGCGGTGGTGCGCCCTTGCCGGTTGAGGATACTGGCGATGGTGGCGTCGGAGTAGTGCTGGGCCAGGCGACGCACCAGGGCCACGGTTTCCTCCGGGGTGCGAACCGGGGCCGGATGGGAGCGCGTCAGGGGGACCTCCAGCTCGGTGGCTTCCCCGCCACGCCAGACGAGGGTGAGGTGGGCATGGCCGTAGACCGCTGGGCGCTGCTGCTCAGGCGAGTCGCCGGGGGCCGTCCCGCGGTCCAGTCGAACGACGACGCGGTCGAGGAGGGTGCGCAGCAGTTCCTTGCGGTCACGGTCGGTGGTGGTAGGGGCTGACCAGACCCGCACCAGGTCCACGCCCAGGGTGCGCAAGGAGGCCAGTTCGGCCGCGGTAGGCGGGCGCGGCCGCTGCTGCTCGCGGCGGGCGAGTTCAGCCTCGGCGGTGGCAAGCTCCTGCAGAGCCGTCTCCCAGGCTGCCTCCAGCGAGCGGGCCACCAGGCGGTTCTCCGGCTCCACCTGCTGATACTGGCGCTGGGACCGTTCCGCTTCATACCGGGCGCGTTCGACCGCGAGCCTCCAGGGATGAAGCCACTGCTCGAAGTCGGAGGCGAGGCTCTGGAGGGCCAGGAGCGTGGCCTCCAGCCGAGCGGGGGAGAGGGCTGCCAGGAAGGCGTCGACCACGGGTCGCTCCAGCTGGCGCCCGCCGATGTCCAGGCATTGCTCGCGGCGTCCCTGGAGCGGCTGGCCTCGGTGGCAGGTGTAGCCGGGCGTTGAGTTGGCGCCGTTGTAGCGGACGCGCAGGCGCCGGCCGCAGTGGCCGCAGGTGGCCAGCCCCTGGAGCAACGCCGAGCCTTCCCGGGGGGCTCCGCCGGTCCGAGCATGCTCGGCGGGAGAGTTGGCCCGCAGGCGGACCTGGATCGCCTGGAAGGTCTGGGCATCGACGTAGGCCGGATGGTGGTCCTGCAAGTCGACGTGCCAATCCTCCTGGGGACGCTTGACGGTGCGGCTCTGGATGGTGCCATCCGGGAGCACCCGCTGGGCGACCTGGTGGCGACCCCAGACGTAGGCACCGGCGTAGACGGGGTTGGTGAGGATGCCATGGATGGCGTGGTAGCTGGGCCGTTCCCAGCGGACGCCGGCCCCCGAGGTGAGGCGCCGAGGGAGGAGCAGGCCCTGGTCCAGGAACCAGGTCCACACGCCCCGGGCGGACCCCAGTTCGCCGAAGCGGTCGAAGACGGTCTTGATCGCGGTGCGGACGGCTTCATCGGGGGTGAACTGGAGCTTGCCGTCGGGGCTGTACTCGTAGCCCGTGGCTGGCTGGCGGCGCAGCTTCCCCTTGGCGACCTTGTGGCGAATGCCGCCGATCAGCCGAGCGCGTAGGAGGCGGAGTTCTGCTTCCGACATCGTGCCCTTGAGCCCCAGCACCAGGCGGTCGTTGAAGTCGCCAGGATCATACAGCCCGTCCGCGTCGGCGATCAAGGTGTCGGTGTAACGGCAGAGGTCGAGGAGACGGTACCAGGCGGCATTGTTCCGGGCCAGGCGGGAGACCTCCAGGCCGACGACGATGCCCACTTGGCCGAGGGCGACAGCGGCCGCCATGCGGGCGAAGCCCTCCCGCGCCTCCAAGCCGGAGGCGGAATGGCCGAGATCGTCGTCGATGGTCACGATGGCGTCAGGCCGCCAGCCCAGGGCGATAACCCGCTCGGCCAGGCCGTACTGGCGTTCGGTGGACTCGCGGTGGTTTTGGACCTTGGCAGGGGACGACTGGCGGACGTAGACGTAGGCCAGTCGGTTGAGGTGCCGCGGCGAGAGCTTGGATTGATCAGTCATGGTGATCGCCTCCTGCGGGATGAAGCATCCGGCTGATGAGCCTGGCTAGGAAGAGCAGGGCGGCCAGGCGATCCGTCTCCGGGAGACGTTCCCAGAGGAGCGGAGCGGGAGGCTCGCCGGCGACGAGGGGTTCGAGACCCGGGAGTGGTGGCTGCTGCTGCTGGCTGCGCATGGGCGTCCTCCGTAGGGTGGTTGCCCATAGTATCGGGAGTGCGTCGGTGCAGGGCATCCACCAACTTGCGCAGGGAGAGGAGGTGGGCCAGCTCAGCGGTCAGGAAGGTCGGCTGGCCCGCATCATCGGCTGGCTGGAGGCTGGTCCAGGCCTGTGGCCACATTGCTCTGGTGCCGTCCGGGAGTTGGACCACCACCTGGGGCTGTCCGGCACGGACTGTCCGACTCAGCACCGCCACCGATTGGCCCTGGAGAGGATGGTGGGGCCGGGTAACGGTGACTTCGCTGGGATAGTCCTCGAAGTGGGTAGTGTGGAGTGGGTTCCTTCGACAGGATCGGTCATGGAGTGCTGATGGGCTTGGTGGAGAGGCGGATCAGTGACCGGCGGATGCTGAAACTGCTGAGGCAGATACTGGAAGCGGGCGTGCTGGAAGAGGGGGCGATAAGGCCCACCGACCAGGGCGTACCTCAGGGAGGCGTGATTTCCCCGATGTTAGCGAACGTGGCGCTGAACGAACTGGACAAGTTCTGGGAGGACCACTGCCGCTATCTGGGCCAGTTGATCCGATTTGCCGACGATTTTGTGATCCTGTGCAGGAGGGAGCCCGATGCCCGGGAGGCCCTCAGGCGAGTGGGCGAGGTGCTCACCGGCCTGGGGCTGACGCTCCATCCCGTCAAGACCCGGGTGGTGAACCTTGGGGAAGGGCGGGAAGGCATCGACTTCCTGGGGTTTGCCTGCCGCAAGGTGGAGTCCTGGCGGTACCGTCGGAAGAGGTACCTGCAACTGTGGCCGAGCCAGAAAGCGATGAAAGCGGTACGAGAGCGCGTCAAAGCGATCACGGCGCCGCGGCATCGGCTGCCGGAGGCGGTGCAGCCGATAGTGGACGAAGTGAACCGCGTGCTGCGAGGCTGGGGAGCCTACTTCCGAGTAGGGAACTCCACCGCCAAGTTCGGGCAGGTGGATAGCTACGTGCGCGAGAGGCTGGCGCTGTTCCTGAGCAAGAAGGCGGGGCGACCTGGGCGACGCTGGGAGGTCCATAGCTTGGAGTTCTTCCAGAAGCTCGGTTTGTATCAACTGTCTGGAACCGTGTCGTGGCACAAGGCAGCACCGATAGCGGCGCAGTGAAGGATCTCGGAAAGCCGGATGCGAGAGAACCGCATGTCCGGTTTGATGAGGGGAGGCTGGAAACGGGGCCAGGTCTCGGGCAGCAGCGCCTGCAATTACTGCGTGGACAGCGCCGGACCAAAGAGCCACCGCGCCAGTCTCCTACTCTACCCCTCACCGCCGCAGCAGGGCCTTTTGTCACCCTGAGCGGAGCGTTCATGTCCTGGCGGACACCACCAGGAATGAAATGGCTGTTTTCAGAGTGGCGAAGGGTCTCGACTCTCAGCTCCGGGAGATGCTTCGCTTTGCTCAGCATGACAGTTGCGCCGGCTTTGAAAAGGCCCTACCGCAGCAGATGTCTGGAGATTGGGCGATCCCGGCGGTAGAGCGGGCCGTTGGAGAGGCTATTGCTCCTTCCGCTTCATCAGCCCCATCAGCATGTCCAGCAGTTGAGTGAAGAAGTTCCCCTGCGGCTGCGGCTTCGGCTGGAAGCGAAGCACCGCGATCCCCAGCTTGTTCAGCTCCTGGGCCTGGTCGTCCTGCTCAGGCTGCCCGATCTCCCATCGGGCCGGCGCCGGATCGACCTTCTTGTAATCCTGGTACACCTTGGCCCAGGCATCGTTCTGAGGCTGCCGGCCGCTCAGCAACACCGTGTCGCTGGCCCGCTGGTACGTCCGAACGGTCCCGTCCTTGTAGTAGTAAACCCGGATCAGGGAGGGCATGCCGCTGAGATCCGTCTGGTCGCCGACGGCGTCGTCGATCCGGAAGAGGGGTTGGGCCTGCTCGCCGGCGCCGAACCAGTAGACGTCCATCCCGTCGTCGGTCTTGCCCCCGGACTGGGCGCTGCCCTTCAACTCCTGCAGATCGTCCAGGTGCTCCTTGGTCAGGTCGATCGTGGCCGTATCGGCGTTGGCCTGGATCAAACCCTTGGCACGGGTCAGCTGGAGGAAGTCCGGCTTGAAGTTGGGGTCGCCCTGGCCGTAGATGGCCTGGGCCAACCTGTCGGGTGTGAGATCGGCCATCTGGTTGATCTTGATTTCGGCCTTGTTGGGGTTGTTGCCCCGCACCAGCCGATACAGGAGGGAGCTCTTCGGGTCGGTGTAGGTCGTCAGGGTGTCGCCCTGGAGCGATCGATACTGGGTGACGTTCCCCAGTATCCGCCACTGCGTAGCGACCAGCGTCCCCGCCGGCACGAAGAAATCGAAGCTATCGTCCGGCTGAATGTCCTCGGGAGGGCGGCCCGGGAAGGTGCGCTTGTAGCCATCCAGGACGATGTTCACGGCCTGGTCGGCGGGTACCAGGGGCATGGACTCTGAGGCGACGCCGAAGAAGGTGCCACCCCAGCTCAGGGTCACGAGGTAGTGGTCGGTGTTATTGGGACCGTCTCGGCCCAGCAGGGTTATGGTGAAGGCCGGGTCCGAGGTCCAGCCATCCGTGGGGGGAGGATCGGCCCGGACCGGCGCCGGCATCAGCAGCATCGACAGCAGCGCCAGCGCTGCCCCCGCCAGAAGCGATAAGGTCTTTCCCCTCTTTGCCACCGCCACGTCCTATCTGAGGGAGTCCGCACCCCTCCCGCCCGCAAGGGGGGCGCCGAAAGGCTGTTCGCGGACCGTGCTCCACGGCCCCTCTTGCCGGTGCATTCCCAGGGGGGAAATGCAGCGATTGTGCCATCGATGGGAGCCAGGAGCGGCGAGTGCACCGGGCCGATCGCCGAGGGCCTGTGGCCGGCGGCTACCAAGGAGTTGCAAAACTCCCGGCAACTGCTACGATTCCCCGTAGATATCCGGGGCCCTTCCTCCGGGGAGAGCCGATGAGGTGACAGAATGAACGTAACCGTATATACCACGCCCACCTGACCCTGGTGCGCCAGGACGAAAGAGTTCCTTTCGCAGATGGGCGTACAGTACAAAGAGGTCGACGTAACGCGCGACCCGGTGGCGGCGGCCGAGATGGTGCGTAAGTCTGGGCAGCAGGGGGTCCCGGTGACCACCGTCGACGATCGGGTGGTGGTAGGGTTCGATCCCCGGCGATTGGAGACGATGATCGCCCAGGCGGCCCAGAAGAGGCCCTCCCTCGGGCTCAGCATCGCCGATGCCAGCCGAATGGCGATTAAGGCGGGTGCCATTCCGATCTTCGGGGCCTTCGTCGGCAGGGTGGCTCCCTCCTCGCCTGCGGAGCGAGCGGGGTTGCGCCAGGGCGACATCATCACCGAAGCCAACCTCCGGCCGGTTGCCAATGCCTCGGATCTCGAGAAGCTGCTGGCGGGGCTCTCGGCGGGGTCGCGCCTGTCACTGGTGGTCACCAGGGGCGACAAGGTGCTGAGGGTGCAGCTGCTGCTGTAGCGGGTAGCGAGGGGCGCGAAGGCCCACGATAGCGCAGGTGGGGGCGACCGGCCGGTCGCCCCCACCTCTCTCTCAACATTCTGGAGCCTTCGGCCTGGCTCAGGCTCCCCGCCGCCTTCGTCCGCCCGGTGCGGCCTGGCCCGGGGCGGAGAGAACGAACCTCAGCTCCCCTGGGGGAGACTTCCGCCAGGTCAGCTTCAGACCCTTCTGCTTGGCCGCCAGGCTGAGGCGCCGTTTCTCGGTACGCTGGCTTTCGCTGGGCCCAAGCACGATCTCACCCCCAACGCCCCCTTGCTTTGTGATTTCATCAATAATATTCAGATAGGGCGTTAGGTCCATAATCGCCGGAGCTCGTGCGGCGCTTAGATCGGTCTCTGTCAACACCTTATTAAGCTTGGGCATGGCTCTCATCTCCATCGACTGGTTTGTCAGTCAGCATCATAACGGACCCCAAGTAAGGAATGCAAGGGGTTTCTCGTGTCGAGCATGATGCCGTTTTCTGCAGCCATCTTGTGCAGTCGATGCCTCTTCATTACGGTCTGAATAGTACGCAAGGCCGTTGGACAAGAGACTGAAGACGGGGATCAAGGGATCCAAGTAGCTGGCCACCCCGTCGTAGGCCAGTTCCGCAAAGAGGATGCTCTTGGAGGGTAGCTACTACCGCAATAGCGGGCAACTGTGTCTTAACCTATCTCGATGTAGAGCACCGGGCCAGGTAGGGGTTCCGATATGCTGAAGAGCAAGTGAATCTCGAGAAGCGCCAAGTGGACCCAGGCGGCGACAAGCGGGCTTGAGGCAGGGAATGGGCCTTGGGCATCTCTTCTTGACACACCGGGTAGCGGATGCTAACCTCGGCTTCCAAGTTTATTTTGTCAGGGGGATAAATGAATCTCCCTACCCACGATAGCGGTGGCGCCCGGTTCCTGAACGTCCGAAACCACAACACCTCCCTGGTGTTGCGACTCTTCCTGCGCCATGGGGTGCTGACCCGAGCCGCTCTTACCCGCCTCACGGGGCTATCCGCCACCACCATCACCAACCTGGTGGCCGGCCTCCTGGAAGACGGCCTCCTGGCCGAGTTGGGACCCGAGGCGGATCCCGAGCGGAGCGGTGCCGGACGCCCCCACGTG
>JAJZRD010000171.1 GCA_021845945.1 Chloroflexota bacterium | reverse complement strand
GGCTCATCAGCGTTCCTCCCCTCGTCCAATACCGCTGACGGACGCTCCCCGTTGGCCAGGGCTCCACGCGCGCTAAGGTTCGTGGGGCGTCAATCTGGCGCAGGGCGTGTTGCCGGCAAGACAACCAACTGCACGTTCAGACCAACACCTTCTAAGCTAATGAGCAGAATCACGACCACACTTGCTGTGGTGGTGGGATGGTTCACGGACAGAGTGACAGACTCCCTAGACCGTCGTGCCCGACCTGATCGGGCATCCAGGGTCCCCCCGTTGGCGTGAAGGAGCAGCCTCACGAGGAGAGGGGACGTCTGGACCCCCGCGCAAGCGGGGGTGACGTTGCATTAAACTGTAACTCCAACTACCCGTCCCCATGAACCATGCCCCGCCGGAAAGAGGCCGAGAGGACTCCAGGGGATTTCGCCGAGGCGCTTGCTGGTCTCACCTAATCTTCGGCAGCCGCCTGCCCCCTCGAATAGACCCTCACGGGAACGGGCAACATCTCCGGTCCATCCAGCTCTCCTGCCTCCTCGTGCACCTCTTCGGCAACCCGCGTTTCCAGTTGCGGCATGAAGAAGGTCTGGGCGATCAGGGTCGGCACCACGGCGCTGCCGATGACCACCGTGACCAGGACGCTGTACTGGCCCTGGTTGATGATGTTGTGGGTCAGACCGAAGAGAGACGAGATGGTGCCGAAGGTCAGGCCCGTGGACATCAGCATCGTGGTGTAGTTGCCCTCCCGAAGACCCATCCTGAAGACTCGCGTCAGGGGCCACACGCCCACCAGCTTGGTGCCCATCTTCACAGCCAGCAGGGCGACGATGAGACCGGCCGCCGCGATCACCGCCGGCAGCGACACCAGCATACCGGCCTTCAGGAAGTAGAAGGGGGTGAGCACGCTGAAGGCGATGGTCCTCATACGGGTCATCAGCAGCCTGTTCTGGACGAAGACGCCGGCCACCACCAGCCCGACCAGGTAGGCCGGCAGTACCGCCTCGCTGTTGGCCAGGTTGGCGAGACCCCCAAGGGCGAAGAGCACCAGGAAGAGGAACTTCACCTCGGGCTCGCTGACCTTGCCGCCCCAGGTGGCGAGCACCCAGCGGGTCATGCGGGGTAGCTGCCAGAGCACCAGGGCGCTCACGGCCACGAAGAGCAGCATCCACTGGT
The DNA here is from genome assembly GCA_021845945.1 of Chloroflexota bacterium. The sequence continues at coordinate 7,225 of JAJZRD010000171.1, read as the reverse complement.
TGAAGTTGGCAAAGAGAACCCCGAGGGCCAGCACCGTGCCCAGGTCGTTGACGAAGCAGGCGGCCAGGATCAGCTTGCCCAGGTCGGTCTCGTTGAGCCCCGTCTCCACCATGACGGCATAGACCACGGCCACCGAGGTGGTGGACAGGGCGATGCCGGCGATCTGGGCGGCGTGGAGTTCCCAGCCGGCCACATAGTAGGCGAAGGCCATGGCCCCCAGGAAGGGGAAGACGAACCCCGCGGTGCCGATGGCGAGGCTGGGCTTGAGGTGTCTCTTGAAGGAGTCGGGGTCGATCTCGGCACCCGCCAGGAAGGTGAGCAGGACGCTGCCGAAGGAGGCCAGGAAGTCGATCCAGGGGGCGGTGTGCAGACCGAGGAAGTTGCCTCCGATAACCCCGACGCCGATCTCCACCAGGGCTACCGAGAGCCCGATCCGGATGGAGATGAGGCTGGCGACTAGGGCGAGGGCCATCCAGGATGCCGCGATAAGCCAGAGGTTGTCCATCTTGTCACTCCACCAAAATCCATATTTGGATTCCGCACTGGAGTCCCAAGAGGAGGGCACAAGAATAGCTCCCACCTCTCTGCTCAGTGCAGAGGTAGGAGCCATCAGCGCGAACGCACTTGCGGCGGTCAAACCCGGCCTGGGCGAGCTCCATCGCCCACATGACTATGTACAAGTAATGTACCCGACTGCGGGTCAGAAGGCAAGCGTAGATTCATGGTCTTTTCGATATGATTTCATAAGGAAAGTAGTTGGACGCCCTTGCGGCACGACGCCACACTCTGGTACGATCCCTACTGCTCAAGAGAAAAGGCGATGAAGCTCGCCGGGGTAGTGAAGAACTGCCGGCACCGCCAGGGTTGGCTGATGGCTTCTACGGGATGAAGATCATCCGGTAGGAGCCGTTTTTGTTGAGAGCCACGCCGTCGGGAAGGCGAGCGGAGCGAGCCGACCCTCCGTGACCGGTTGCCGAGCGCAAGCGGCCGAGGCGAGATATATAGGGGACACGAAAGGTGGGGGTATCGCGATGCAGACCCAGGCTAGCAAACCGGCTACTCGCACGGACATTTCCGCTGGTGCCGCGCTTCGATTCGTTGTTTTCCTCGGTGTGGTCAGCCTCTTCGCCGACATGACCTACGAGGGCGCCCGTAGCGTCACTGGCCCGTTCCTGGCGATTCTCGGCGCGAGTGGTGCCGTGGTAGGTGTCGTGGCCGGGCTCGGGGAATTGGTCGGGTATGGGCTTCGCCTGGTATCTGGCCAGATCGCCGATCGCACCCAACGGTACTGGGCGATGACCCTCGCGGGGTACACCGTCAACATGCTGGCGGTGCCCCTGCTGGCACTCGCCGGCCGCTGGGAGGTCGCGGCCCTTCTCATCATCGCCGAGCGGACCGGCAAGGCGATGCGCAACCCTCCCAGAGACGTCATGCTATCCCACGCCACCCTGCAGATCGGGCGGGGCTGGGGCTTCGGTCTCCACGAGGCGCTCGACCAAACCGGGGCGGTCCTCGGCCCCCTCCTCGTCGCCGGAGTCCTCTACGTCAGGGGCGACTACCGGGTGGCCTTCGCGGCCCTGGGGATATCGGCCCTCCTGGCGCTGGGGACCCTCGTCGCCGCTAGAATCACCTACCCGACGCCCCGAGATTTCGAGGCTACCGCGGCCGTCGAGTTGGAGACCAGAGGCTTCCCGAAGGCCTACTGGCTATACCTCGCCGCGGTCGCTCTGGTTGCGGCCGGCTTTGCCGATTTCCCGCTCATCGCCTATCACTTCCAGAAGACTTCGCTGGTTTCGCCGGACTTCATCCCGCTCTACTATGCCGTAGCGATGGGAGTGGCCGGAGTAGCCGGACTGATATTCGGGCGGCTTTTCGACCGGTCCGGCTTGTCCGTGCTGATAGCTGCTTCGGTCATAGCGGCGCTGTTCGCGCCCCTCGTCTTCTTTGGTAGTTTCACCTTCGCCCTGCTTGGGATGGCCTGCTGGGGAATAGGGATGGGGGCGCACGAATCCGTCATGCGGGCGGCGGTTGCGGATTTCGTCCCCGCAAACCGCCGGGGCTCCGCCTACGGCATCTTCAACGCGGGGTACGGTCTGTCCTGGTTCCTGGGCAGCGCCCTGATCGGGATCCTTTACGACACCTCTATCCCCTGGCTGGTTGCCTTCTCGGTCGCGGCGCAACTCGCTTCAATCCCCGTGTTTCTCGTTGTTCGGCGAGAGATGTCCTTGCGGCCGAACCGCTAGCGTCTGCCGTCGTGCCGGTCCGTGCCGCCAGGCAAGCCGCAGCGCTCCAAATCAGGCCTTCGGCTTCCGTTTGGCCGTGGCCGGTCGCAGACGCTCCGCCACGAAGGAGGCCACCTGCCTCCCACCGGCCAGGGTGACCGCCTCCCAGAAACGGAGCCCCGCTTCCTCCGGCTTCTTGGGGTTGCTCATCGGATCGAAACGGGTCAGAGGCTCCCACCGACTACCCGTCCAGCTCATGGCCAGTCCACCCGCCTCCCGAACGAGCAGGGTCCCGGCAGCCACGTCCCACAGTTTCGGTCGCCGGAACACGGCGTATCTGAATACTCCGGTGGCCACCATGGCCGTCTCGAAGCAGACACTGCCCAGGCAGCGCAGCTCGCCCGGGTTCTGACGCAGACGCTCCAAACGGTGAAACTGGTGGGCGTGGTGGCCGGGGAGGCCAGCCAGACTGGACGCCTCCGGCGCCGCAGCTTCGGAAGCCTGCACCGGGTCGCCGTCGAGGAAAGAGCCTCCATCCAGGCGGGCGTGGAGAACGGCGCTCCTGAGTTGGAGGGTCGAAGTCTGAGACTCCGCCCCGGGGGCCGTCATGGGTCGGGCGGTGCGAGGTGCTACCGGGAGGAAGATGGCACCCACCACCGGCTCACCTCGGTGCAGGAGCGCCGCCGAACAGGCGAAGAGGGGCAGTCCGTTGACAAAGTTGGTGGTGCCGTCCACCGGGTCCAGCACCCAGAGGAACTCGCGGCCGGCCACCTCCACCTCGGTTCCCTCCTCACCCAGAATGGCGTGCGCCGGAAACTGTCGGGAGATGGACGACCTCAGGAAGGCTTCGACCCCCCGATCCACCTCGGTGACCGGGTCCGCTCGATTCTCCTGCTTGTACTCCACCTGCAGGGGGCGCCAGAAGCGGTCCAACGCCATCTGCCCGGCCCGGCGAACCAACTCGACGGCCTGGGACTCGATCTCTTGGAGCACGGTAGCGTCAGGAGCTTCGTCGTTCATGCCTTCCAGCATACATGGCGATGGAGTCGCCAGGCAAACAGATGGGCGGGGGAAGATTCCCCGCCCTCTCTGACAAGATCCCACGGAAACGGATCGCCGGCCGGCTACACCCCTGGCACCTGGCCTACGGGCACCGCCGCAAACTCCATCACCTGAGGGTGCACCAACTTCTCGTAGTCGGCGTAACGAAGCTTCATGCTCTCGGTGTGGCTCCCTACCGGGAAGGTGATGTCCGGCGCTCTGGCCAGCGATCGGTCGATGTAGACGGGCACCCCGTACAGATTGCCGAAGGGCGGCATCGCCCCCACCTCGCAATCGGAGAAGGTAGCAGCGAACTCCTCCTCCTTGGCCAATCGTAGCTCCCTGGCCCCAAGTGTCGCCTTGAGCTTCTCCAGGTTGACGTTGCTGCTGGCCGGCAACACCAGCATCACCGTGCTACCGTTGGCAACGGCCACCACCACCTTGGCCACCTGTTTTCCGGTAATGTGTTCGGCCGCTGCCAACTGCTGGGCCGTGTACGCCAACCGGTGCTGCTCCAACTCGAAGCTCACCCCGCTGCTCGATAGATACTGCTGCAACCTCTCCCTACAGCGCATCTCCCTCTCCCTCCTCTCTTGCCGCCGGCCAGACCAGACGTTAACGGACCCACCGCGATGAGGAAAGAGTTGCTCCTTTTCCAGTCTAGCACCCCGGAAGCAAGAGTCAATAACCTGATTCTTCCTGACGAGTTGCGCGTTCTCTCCAAGGCGGCTAACATCTTCCCTACCGAGCGATTTCACTCCGTCGGCGATACCCCAAAGACTCACCGATGGTTCACCGTTGCAGGGAGGACTCATGGGAGGCAAAGCAGCTACCTTCAGGATACCGAATCAGATAACCCTGGGCGCGGGAGCGGCCGAGAGCGTGGGAGCAGAGGCGAAGCGGCTCGGCGGCCGGCACGCCTTCGTGGTGGCCGATCCAGCCCTGAAGCAGATCGGCATCACCGATCAGATAGCCGCCTGGCTGGCAGCCCAGGAGGTGCGTTCGACCCTCTTCACCGAAGTGGAGCCGGAACCTTCGGTGCAGAGCACCAACCGGTGTGCCGAGGCGGCCCGAGCGGCGGGCTGCGACCTGGTGATCGGCATCGGCGGGGGCAGCGCCATGGACACCTCCAAAGCGACGGCGCTGCTGCTCACCAACGGTGGCCAGATCGAGGACTACCTGGGGATCGGCCTCGTCAAGAGGCGTGGGATGCCTTCCATCCTGATACCCACCACCTCCGGCACCGGCGCCGAGGTCACCCCCAACGCCCTCTTCTACGTCCCGCCCCTTCGAGACAAGAAGGCTGTCGTGAGCCCCTATATCATCCCGGAAGTCGCCATCGTGGATCCGATGCTGACCGTGACGGTGCCGCCCTCGGTGACCGCGGCCACGGGGGTCGACGCCCTGTGCCACGCGGTAGAGTCCTACACCTCCAACAATACCTCGCCGATGACGGAGATGTACGCCCTGGAGGCGATCCGCCTGATCGGAGCGAACCTGCGCACCGCTGTGGCCAACGGGAACGACCTGCAGGCCAGGGATGCCATGGCCAGGGCCAGCCTCTACGCCGGCATCTCCATCGCCAACGCCGGCACCAACGCCGTCCACGCTTTGGCCTATCCCCTCCAGGGCCAGCACAGGATCACCCACGGCATCGCCAACTCCCTCATGCTGCCCTACGTGCTGGAGTTCAACGCCCTCAGCAACCTGCCGAAGTTCGCCCAGGTGGCTGAGGCCATGGGGGAACCGATCGGCGGCCTCTCCCTTCGAGATGCGGCCGCCCGCAGTATCCAGGCCTGCCGGCTGCTGTCCGAGGACATCGGCATCCCGCAGCGGCTGGTCGAGGTGGGGGTGAAGGCGGAGCATCTCGACGCTCTGGTGGAGGGCGCCATGCAGCAGACTCGACTGCTGGTGAACAACCCGCGAAGGGTCCGCCCAGAGGACGCCCGAGCCATCTTCGAGAAGGCACTGTAAGGTCCAAATGGACCGAAACCGCTAAGGAGCCTCGCCATTGCGAACCCAAGACGGCCGCCAGGGTGATCTGTTCGGCAACCCGGATCCCGAGTCCGAACCGGAGGAGGAGCTAGAGGGCGCGCCCCTGGCTGCCCGCATGCGCCCCCGCTCCCTGGACGACTTCGTGGGGCAGGAGCACGTCCTCGGTCCAGGAAAGTTGCTGCGCCGCGCTATCGAGACCGACCGGATCACTTCCCTGATCCTCTGGGGGCCACCGGGCTCAGGAAAGACCACCCTGGCCCAGATCATCGCCCGGGCTACCCGCGCCCACTTCGTGGGGCTGAGCGCCGTTTCGGCCGGCGTTGCGGACTTGCGTAAAGTCATCGAGGAGGCTGCCCGTCGTCGGAGGCAGCAGAACCAGCGAACGATCCTGCTGATCGACGAGATCCACCGCTTCAACAAGGGGCAGCAGGACGCCGTGCTGCATGCGGTGGAAGAGGGTGTGGTCACCCTGGTGGGCGCCACCACCGAAAACCCCAGCTTCGAGGTGAACTCCGCCCTGCTTTCCCGCTGCCGGGTTTTCACCCTCCGTGCCCTGAAGGCCGAGGAGATCGAGGAACTGATCCGCCGGGCCGTGGCCGACCCGGAGCGAGGTCTGGGCAATCTCCAGGTCGAACTGGCGCCGGAGGCCGTACAAGCCCTGGTCTCCCTGTCCGACGGCGACGCCCGCAAGGCGCTCAACGGCCTGGAGCTGGCGGTGGCGGCCACGCAGTCCGATGGACAGGGTCGCAGGATGGTCACCATGGCCGCCGTCGAGGACGCCATGCAGCGCCGGGCCCTGCTGTACGACAAGGCCGGAGAGCAGCACTACGACATCGTCTCCGCCTTCATCAAGTCGCTGCGGGGCTCCGATCCCGACGCCGCCCTCTACTGGATGGCCCGCATGCTGGAGTCCGGGGAGGACCCCCTCTTCGTCGTCCGGAGGCTGGTGATCCTGGCGGCGGAGGACGTCGGTCTGGCCGATCCGCAGGCCCTGCAGGTGGCCGTTGCCGCCCAGCAGGCGGTTCACTTCGTGGGGATGCCGGAGGCCTGGCTGATCATGTCGGAGGCTGCCATCTACCTGGCCACCGCTCCCAAGAGCAACTCGGCCAAGGCAGCCATCGGCGATGCCCGGGCCGCAGCCATGGAGAAGGGCAACCTGCCGGTGCCCCTCCACCTGCGCAACGCCCCCACCGGTTTGATGAAGTCCCTGGGCTACGGCAAGGGCTACGACTACTCCCACGACTTCCCCCCCGACGACCCCCGCCGCTACCGGCAGAGCTACCTGCCCGAGGGGCTGGAAGGCGGTTTCTACCGCCCCTCCTCCACCGGCTTCGAGGCCGAGATCCAGGAGCGGATGCGCCGGCTCGAGGAACTGAAGAAGCAAGTCTAGGGCGAAGCTTGTCCCCTGCCGTCCGGACGATGGCCTCGACGTCGTACGGCAGGGGCTCGTCCCCTGGCCGCCCCCGTGCGACTCGTCAGCCGCCCTTCCTCTTCAGCAACAGGTAGCCATCCCGGCCCGGGTGAGGAGCCGCACGGCCCGACCGGCACCTGCTATGGTCGCCAGCATGAGTGCCGGGATCAGGGGGGCCGTGTAGTGGTAGAGGTTGGGACGCTGCATCTCCCCGTCGGCGCTCAATATGTTGATGAGGAAAGAGGACAACCCCAGCAACAACCGTTCCGGCGACAGGAGACCCAGATAACCGAAGGGCTGCAGCAGGCTGGCCAGGTACTCCGGCTCTTCCAGGCTCTTCTGCAGCGGGATCCAGGGATGCAGCAGCAGGTTAGCGACGACGCCGACCATGTTGCTGCCCAGGTAGCTGTAGTATCCGGCGTAGGGGGAGGTTCGGGTGGGGTTGAAGGCCGGTATGACGACCAGGACGGCCACCAAGGAGGTCACCACTCCCGCTACGGCGACGAAGAAGGGGGTACGGGAACGCCTGGTGATGGCCAGAGGTAGAGGCCCATCA
>JAJZRD010000170.1 GCA_021845945.1 Chloroflexota bacterium | reverse complement strand
GGGGAGAGGGGTGGGGTTAGCAGGTGGAGGCGGGAAACTGGGAGACCGGGAGAGGGTGGCCTTCGACGGCACGGGGGTCGACCGGGTGGAGTTTCTGGTCTCTCCCAACCCCGGCGAGGAGCCGAAGCCGCTGGTCAGGATCGCCAGCGGCGGTGAGACCGCCAGGCTGATGTTGGCCCTCAAGACCATCTTGTGCAAGGCGGACGCGATCCCCACCCTGGTGTTCGACGAGATCGACGTGGGCGTTGGTGCCCGCAGCGGCGCCCGGGTGGGAGAGAAGCTGTGGAAGCTGACGGAGAACCACCAGGTGCTGTGCATCACCCACCTGCCCCAGATCGGCTGCATGGCGGACCACCATCTGTCCGTGGCGAAGATCGTCGAGGGCGGTCGCACCCGCACGGCCGTGAGATCGCTGGAGGGGAGCCACAGGGTGGAGGAGTTGGCGGCCATGCTGGCGGGCACGGCGGAGTTCGCCTCCGCGATTGCCAGCGCGCAAGAACTGTTGGCCAAGGCTGAGGAGTTCAAAGGATGGAAGACGAAGGAGTAGTGGCAGAGGCTCGGGGGCCGGCCCTGCCACGGCGGAAGGCGCGCATCGGCGACGTGCCGGTGATGCATCGGCTGATCAACGAGCACGCCGAGGTCGGGGTGATGCTGGGCCGGCCCTTGAGCGAGCTGTACGAGAACCTGAGGGACTTCTGGGTGATCGAGGAGGAGGGCACACCGGTGGCCTGCTGCGCCCTCCACGTCAACTGGGCCGACCTGGCGGAGATCCGCTCGCTGGCGGTGGACAGGCGCTTCCAGCGGCGGGGCATAGGGAGCACGCTGGTGAATGCCTGCATCCAGGAGGCCCGTGAGATGGGACTGAGCCGGGTCTACGCGCTGACCCGGGAGGCCGGTTTCTTCGAGAGCCTGCGTTTCACCCTCATCGGAGTAAACGAGCTGCCTCGGAAGGTGTGGGGCGAGTGCATCCGCTGCCCCAAGTTCCCCGAGTGCGACGAAGTGGCGGTGGTGTACGACTTATGAGCGTGGAAAGCGAGCTGCGGCGCACCCCTCTTTACGACCTGCACCTGGCCGCGGGTGCCAAGATGGTGGAGTTTGGCGGCTGGCTCATGCCGGTGCAGTACGCGGGAATCATCGCGGAACACAAGAAGGTGCGAGAGGGGGCGGGGATCTTCGACCTCTCCCACATGGGCCGGGTCTACGTTGGCGGCGGCGACGCCGAGCGGTTCCTTCAGATGCTGGCCACCAACGACCTGTCGAGGCTGGCCGTCGGGCAGGTGCAGTACTCCCTGATCTGCAATAGGGAGGGCGGCGTCAGAGACGACATCCTGGCCTACCGTCTCGGGGATGGCGAGTATATGCTGGTGGTGAACGCCTCGAACCGGCCGAAGATCCTGGGCTGGATGGACGAGGTCCTGTCCGATCTGCGAAGTCGTGCGAGATCGGTCCAGGTTACCATCACCGACCGGACGCTGGAGACGGCGATGGTGGGGGTTCAGGGACCCTCGTCGATGGCTTTGCTGCAACCGCTCACCGATCTGCCCCTGGCCGGCATCGGCTACTACCACGGCGCCCCGGCCAGGGTGATCGGTGTCGAAGGTTACCTGTCGCGCACAGGCTACACCGGGGAGGATGGATTCGAGGTGGTCCTGCCCGGGGGGGCGAGCCGGCAGCTGTGGCAGCGGCTGGAGCAGGCGGCTCCCGCTGTGGGTGGTGCGCTCTGCGGCCTGGGTGCCCGGGACACGCTGAGGCTGGAGGCGGGAATGCCGCTGTACGGCCACGAGCTGGGGGAGAGCGTCAACCCCTTCGAGGCCGGGCTCGACCGCTACGTTCACCCGGACAAGCCGGAGCTGGTGGGCCGTGATGCCCTCCTCACGATAGCAGCGGCGGGGCCAAGAAGGCGGCTGGTAGGGTTGGAGGTGACCGATAGGGCCATCGCCCGCCAGGGGACGCCGGTGGTGGCCGGCGGCGGGGAGGTGGGCCGCGTTACCAGCGGCAGTTTCTCCCCGACCTTGGATCGCAGCATTGCCATGGCGTTGGTGACGCCGGAGGTGGCCTCGGAGAGACCTCCCCTGGAGGTTTCGGTGCGGGGTGCCGCCCATCCGGCTTCGATCGTGAACCTACCGTTCTACCGTCGCAGGAGAAAGTAGAAGGAGCGAAGATGGTACCGAAGGATCTGCGCTACTCCAAGGAACACGAATGGGTGAAGGTCGAAGGCGAGGATGCCGTGGTCGGCATCACCGACCACGCCCAGGAGCAGCTGGGCGACGTGGTGTACGTCGAGCTGCCTCCGGTCGGCGAACAGCTTCAGCAGTTCAAGAACTTTGGCGTCGTGGAGTCGGTGAAGGCCGCCTCCGACCTTTTTTCCCCCGTGAGCGGCGAGGTGGTCGCGGTGAACACCGAGCTGGGGAAGTCGCCGGAGAAGGTGAACGAGGAGCCGTACGACGGCGGCTGGATGGTACGGGTCCGGCTGAAGGACCCCAAGGAATTGAACAACCTGCTGGACGCCGCGGCCTACGAGAAGGAGGTCGCCGAGGGGTAGGGGTGACGATTAGACGGGGAGAGAGGTTCCGTAACCGCCTCTCCCTTTGGGAGAGGCCGCCCGTAGGGCGGGTGAGGGCTGGTACGTTGCTTCCGTTTGAGCCCTCACCCTGACCCTCTCCCAGGGGGAGAGGGGACTCAGTTGGCTCTTCGCCCAGACGGGCTGGAGGTTTCTATATGGATTTCGTACCGAACACGGAGCAGGACAGGCAGCGGATGCTCCAGGCGATCGGGGTTCGGAGCGTAGACGATCTGCTGGAGGTCGTTCCCCCACAGGTCCGGCACCCCAGGCTGAATCTGCCCGAGCCGCTGACCGAGATGGAGTTGATGGCCCAGTTGCGGGCGATGGCGGAGCAGAACGCGGATGCGGCCCACTACAGCTACTTTCTCGGCGCGGGCTCGTATCACCACTACGTTCCCGCTGCGATTTCTCAGCTGCTGTTACGCGGCGAGTTCTACACGGCCTACACCCCCTACCAGCCGGAGATCAGCCAGGGCACCCTCCAGGCCGCGTTCGAGTTCCAGAGCATGATCTGCTCGCTCACCGGCATGGACGTGGCCAATGCCTCCATGTACGACGGCGCGACGGCCATGGCCGAGGCGGCCCTGATGGCGGTGTCGGCCACCGGGCGGGCCAAGGTGGTGGTGTCGGGCAGCGTGCATCCCGAGTACAGGGCCGTCCTAAAGGGGTACATGCAGAGCCGAGGGGTGGAGGTGGTGACCTCCTCCGTTGGCCGCCAGGGCGATAAGGTCGTGGAGGAGAGGCTGGAGCCGCTGCTGGACGAGGGGTCGGCCTGCTGCATCGTGCAGCAGCCCAACTTCCTGGGCAGCGTGAGTGATTTCTCCTCCCTGGTGGATCGGGCTCACGCGGTGGGCGGACTGTTCATCCTTTCCAGCGATCCGATCTCTCTCGGACTGCTGAAGAGTCCCGGCGAGTGGGGAGCCGACATAGCGGTGGGCGAGGGCCAGGGGCTGGGATCCCCCATGAGCTTCGGGGGGCCCTACCTGGGGCTGCTGGCCTGCAAGGAGCGGCTCGTTCGGCAGCTGCCGGGCCGGTTGGTGGGCGCCGCCCTGGACCACGAGGGACGGAGGGGGTTCGTCTTGACGCTCCAGGCTCGCGAGCAGCACATTCGACGGGAGAAGGCCGCCTCCAACATCTGCACCAGCGAGCAACTTCTGGCCACCGGGGCGGCCATCTACATGGCGCTGATGGGGCCGCAGGGGCTTCGGCAGGTGGCCCAGCTCTGCTACGACAGGTCCCACTATGCGGCGAGCCAGATAGCGGCGCTGGAGGGGTTCAAGCTGCTGGACACCGGCCCCTTCTTCAACGAGTTCGTGGTCCAGTGCCCCCGACCCCCGGCTGAGATCAATCGCTTCCTGCTGAGCCGCCGGATCGTGGGCGGATACGATCTGTCCGTCGTCGGCCCCGACCTGGAGGGCTGCCTGCTGCTGTGCGCCACGGAGACCAACACCCGGGCGCAGATCGACGACCTGGTCTCGGCCCTGGGCGAGATCGGCACGTTAGAGGGAGGGGTGCTATGACAGAGCCTCTGCTTTCCGAAGTCTCCCGTCCTGGGCGGGTTGGGCATCACCTCCCTGCCGGCGACGTTCCGCCGGTGGCGGATCTGCCGGCCGGGTTGCTGCGGGATGGGCTGGATCTGCCGGAGGTGTCGGAGAACGAGGTGGTGAGGCACTTCGTCCATCTCTCGACGATGAACTACGGGCTGGACACCGGCTTCTACCCTCTCGGCTCCTGCACCATGAAGTACAACCCCAAGCTGTCCGAGGAGGTGGTCCGCTGGCCGGGCTTCGCGGCCATCCATCCCTATCAGCCCGAGGAGGTATCTCAGGGCGCCCTGCGGCTGATGTACGAGCTGCAGCAGGCCCTGGGCGAGATCAGCGGGCTTCCGGCGGTTACCTTGCAGCCCGCGGCCGGGGCCCATGGGGAGCTGACCGGCATGCTGATGGTGCGGGCGTACCACGAGCATCGGGGCGACCGAAAGCGGACCAAGGTGCTGATCCCCGACTCCGCCCACGGGACCAATCCCGCCACGGCCACCATGTGCGGCTACTCCACCGTGCCGGTGAAGTCGGACGCCCGGGGCAACGTGGATCTGGAAGCCCTGCGCTCCCTGGCCAACGAGGAGACGGCGGCGCTGATGCTGACGATGCCCAACACCCTGGGGCTGTTCGACGAGCACATGCTGGAGATATCGGAGATCGTCCACGGGTGCGGCGCCCTGATGTACGGTGACGGGGCGAACCTGAACGCCCTGTTGGGGGTCGCCAGGCCCGCCGACCTGGGCTTCGACGTGCTGCACATCAACCTGCACAAGACCTTCGCGACACCTCATGGCGGCGGCGGCCCCGGCGCCGGACCGGTGGCGGCCAGGGACTTTCTGGCGGACTTCCTGCCGGTGCCGGTGGTGGAGAAGAGGGCTACCGAGGGGTCGCCGGCAGGAGCCAGTGGATCGCCGGCCGGAGCCGGCTCCTACCACCTGCGGTGCGACGTTCCACATTCTATCGGCCAGGTTCGCAGCTTCTACGGCAGTTTTGGGGTTCTGGTGAAGGCTTACGCCTACATCAGGGCTCTTGGGGCTGAAGGCTTGCGAAAAGTGGGTGAAAACGCTATTCTGAATGCGAATTATCTTCGCATCCGCCTGCAGCAGGCCTACGAGGTGCCCTACCCGCGGTCCTGCATGCACGAGTTCGTCCTCTCAGGCCGCCGCCAGAAGGCCCTGGGGGTGCGGACTCTGGATATCGCCAAGCGACTCATCGACTTCGGGTACCATCCGCCTACCATTTACTTTCCGTTGATCGTCGAGGAAGCCATGATGGTGGAGCCGACCGAGACGGAAAGCGTGGAGGCCCTGGATGCTTTCGCCGAGGCGATGCTGGCCATAGCCAGGGAAGCGGAGGAGAATCCGGAAGTGGTACGTGCAGCCCCAGCGACGACGGTAGTGGGCCGGATGGACGAGACCGCCGCCGCGAGGCAGCCCAGGCTGCACTGGTGAAGTCCAGCTTCTAGAAGAGGTGGGGGAGCCATGGGCCGACTGCTGGAGATCCAGGAGCTCAGAACCAACTTCTACACCCAGGATGGGGTGGTAAAGGCCGTCAATGGCGTCTCCTACACTTTGGACGAGGGTGAGACCCTCGGCCTGGTGGGGGAGAGTGGCTGCGGCAAGAGCGTGAGCGCTCTGTCGATCATGAGGTTGATCCCGCAGCCGCCGGGCAAGATCGTGGGCGGGAAGGTGACGTTCCAGGGGCGGGATCTCCTGAAGGTCAGCGAGGACGAGATGAGGCACGTTCGGGGGAAGGAGATCGCCATGATCTTCCAGGACCCGATGACCTCCTTGAACCCGGTGCTGACCATCAAACGGCAGTTGACCGAGGGTGTGGAGCTGCACCTGGGGATGGACGGCAACGCCTCGGGGAAGCGGGCGGTGGAGCTGCTGGACCTGGTGGGGATTCCCTCCGCCAAGAGCCGGGTGAACGACTACCCTCACCAGTTCTCTGGTGGGATGCGGCAGCGCGTGATGATCGCGATGGCGCTGTCCTGCAACCCGAAGCTGCTGATCGCCGACGAGCCCACCACGGCGCTGGACGTGACGATCCAGGCGCAGATCCTGGACCTGATCAAGAAGCTGAGGAAAGAGTTCGGCACGGCGGTGATCATGATCACCCACGACCTGGGGGTGGTAGCCGGGCTCACCGACAAGATCAACGTGATGTACGCGGGGTACGTGGTGGAGAGCGCTCCTACCGACGAGCTGTTCAAGAACCCGCGGCATCCCTACACCCTGGGGTTACTGAGGAGCATTCCGAAGATCAACGAGGAGAGGCGGGAGAGGCTGATCCCCATCGAGGGGTTGCCGCCCGACCTGATCGAAGCCCCATCGGGGTGTCCCTTCGCGCCGCGATGCTCCTACGTGGTGGACAAGTGCCGGCAGGAGAACCCGAAGCTGGAGCCCGTGGCCCGTGGTCACCAGATAGCTTGCTGGGTGGACGTAAGGGGAGGTGACAACCATGGCAGTTGAGAGCGTGACGGCGGAGAAGCTGCTAGAGGTTAGGAATCTGAAGATGTACTTCCCCATCACCCAGGGGATCATCCTGCAGCGGAAGGTGGGGGACGTACGGGCGGTAGACGACATCTCCTTCTTCATCAGGAAGGGGGAGACGTTGGGCCTGGTGGGTGAGAGCGGCTGCGGGAAGAGCACGACCGGGCGATCGATCCTGCAGCTGTACCGGCCGACGGCCGGGAGCGTGAAGTTCGGCGAGACCGAGCTGACCTCGCTGAAGGGCGAGGACATGCGGAAGATGCGCCGCCGGATGCAGATGATCTTCCAGGACCCCTACGCCAGCCTCAACCCGAGGATGACGGTGGGGGACATCATCGGGGAGCCGCTGGACATTCACCACCTGGCTCGGGGCAAGGCTCGGCAGGAGCGGGTGCAGGAGCTGCTGCGGCTGGTGGGCCTCAACCCCTACTTCGCGAACCGGTATCCCCACGAGTTCAGCGGCGGGCAGCGGCAGCGGATCGGGGTGGCGCGGGCGCTGGCGGTGGAGCCGGAGTTCATCGTGTGCGACGAGCCGGTGAGCGCGCTGGACGTGAGCATTCAGGCGCAGATCATCAACCTGCTGGAGGAGCTGCAGGGGGAGTTCAAGCTGACCTACCTGTTCATCGCCCACGACCTGAGCGTGGTGAGGCACATCAGCGACCGGGTGGCGGTGATGTACGTGGGGAAGATGGTGGAGCTGGCCGACCGGAACGCGCTGTACAAGAGACCCCTGCACCCCTATACGAAGGCGCTGCTCTCGGCGGTGCCTGTGCCGGATCCGGAGGTGGAGTCGAGGCGGCAGAGGGTGATCCTGACGGGGGATGTGCCGAGCCCGGTGAACCCTCCCAGCGGCTGCCGGTTCCACCCGAGGTGCCGCTACGCGAAGGACAACTGCTCCCAGGAGGAGCCGGAGTTCCGGGAGGTGGAGCGCGACCACTGGGTGGCGTGCCACTACTGGGATCAGATAGGGTAGGATCTCGGCTGGTCGAAACCACGAGGGCGCCGGGGACCCTGGCCCGTGGGAGGGCGAAGGGGCTCCGGCGCCTTTGCGTGTGGGGCGGGGCGCTTGTGGCCCGTCGGGTTGATAGTATCGACCGTGTGGATCTGATTATGGGGCGAGATGTAGGGCAGGGCCCTGTGCCCTGCCGCCACGCTTACCATTGTCCGAGGGGCGGCGGGGCAGGGCGCCCCGCCCTATGTCTCGATATCATCACGGCGGAGTAATCGCCGGGATAGCCCTGAGAGCGTTCTCGAGGGGGGTGGAGGGGGAAGGTGGAGAAGCGAATAGACCGCCTGATGAGCCTGGACATGGGCGGGAGGGGCGTGGAGCCGCTATACAGGGCCGCGCGAGAGATGGCCGGTGGTCCGGTGGCGATGGCGGCGGCGACGCGGCTGTCGAGCCTGAATCGGGGGGACGTGGTGCTCTTCACCACCGGGTTCCTCGCGCGGGCGGGGGTGAGTCCCAACATCGGGGAGAACGACGGACCCGCGGGCACTGCGGTGCTGGCTCGGACGCTCCAGAAAGCCTTTGGGGTGCTACCGGTGGTGGTCACCGACGATCCCCTTCGGCCGGCCATCGGGGCGGTACTGCAGACGGCCGGGTTCAACCTGGTGACGCTGGAGGAGGCCCGCCGGGCGCTGGAGATCAGGCGCAGGACGGCCGTGGTGGTGGTGCTGCCCTATCCGGCAGAGGACGAGGAGGCTCTCAGGGCGGCGGAGCCGCTGCTGGATCAGCTGCAGCCGAAGGTCGTGGTATCGGTGGAGCGTGCCGGACGGAACGTGGCGGGTCAATACCACGACATGCGCGGG
>JAJZRD010000169.1 GCA_021845945.1 Chloroflexota bacterium | reverse complement strand
TGACGACGGTCCAGGGAGGACCACCTGCTGCCCCTCATGGGGCAGCCAGGGGAACATGCCTTCCCAATCGCAGTTCACCAGCCACCAACACGCCCTCAAACTGCCCAACACAAGGTGGAGCCGAGCCCCGGAGTGGCCGGGGTGGGGCGAGGTGGCTGTGCTATAATTGGTGTTCGGCACGAAGGGGCCACGCGGGAGGCCCTGTTGGGGTCGGCGCCAGCCGGCCCCTAACTGTGGCGACTTGGGGAAGAAGGGCGAGAGGGGAGCAGCGCGCATGGCTATCGTAGGCGTCGTCGGCGGCCAGTGGGGGGACGAAGGCAAAGGCAAGGTGATCGACCTGCTGGCCCAGAAGGCTCAGGTGGTGATCCGGTCCCACGGTGGCAACAACGCCGGCCACACCGTGGTCAACGAGCAGGGCAAGTTCGCGCTGCACCTGGTGCCGGCGGGCGTCTTCAACCCTTCCACCACCTGCATCGTGGGGCCGGGCGTTGTGCTGGACCCGGGCATCCTGCTGGAGGAGTTGGACAACCTTCATCAGCGGGGAGTGAGCACCTCGGGACTGGTGATCAGCAATCGGGCCCACATGGTGATGCCCTACCACCTGCTGCTGGACCGGCTGCAGGAGGAGGGGAGAGGCGCCGGGCGCATCGGCACCACGGGGCGGGGCATCGGCCCTGCCTACGGGGACAAGACCTCACGGGACGGCCTGAGGGTGGGCGATCTGCTGGACCTGGGCCGGTTCCGGGCCCGATTGGAGCGGGCGCTCTCCCTGAAGAACGCCCTGCTGACGAAGGTGTACGGGGTGGAGCCCTATCAGGTGGACCCCATGATGGAATCCTTCGCCGAGTATGCCGCTCGCCTGCGCCCCTACATCAAGGAGACGGAGCCCATAGTGTTTGAGGCCCTGCGGCGGAAGAAGAATGTCCTGCTGGAGGGCGCTCACGGGACGATGCTGGATCCCGATCACGGCACCTACCCATACGTCACCTCCTCTTCGCCGACGGTGGCCGGCCTCTGCCTCGGCGCCGGCATCGGTCCGGCCAGCCTGGATGTGGCGGTGGGCGTCTTCAAGGCCTACACCACTCGGGTTGGGGGCGGACCCATGCCCACCGAGCTGAAGGATGAGGTGGGGGATCACCTACGGGAGCGGGGCCACGAGTTCGGCACCACCACCGGCCGGCCCCGCCGCTGCGGCTGGTTCGATGCCGTGGTCGGTCGCCACTCGGCCGGCGTGAACGGGTTCAACTCCATCGCCCTCACCAAGCTGGACGTGCTGGACGACATGGCCGAGATCAAGATCTGCGTGGCCTACCGGCTGGATGGGCGGGAGATCGACTACGTGCCGGCCGATCCGGAGGACCTGGACCGATGCCGGCCGGTCTACGAGACCCTGGAGGGTTGGAAGAGCTCTATCGTCGGCGCTAGGAGGCTCGAGGAGCTGCCTCCCGCGGCGGCTCGATACCTCGCCCGACTCGAGGAACTGCTGGGTGTGGAGGTTGACGTCGTGGGGGTGGGTGCCAGTCGGGGCGAGGTCATCTGCCGGCGCGACCTGCTGTAATAAGATGCCGATCAACTATCTGCTTTTCGATCTGGACGGGACCCTCATCGATACCACCGATCTGATCCTGAGCTGCTACCGCGCCAGCGTGAGCAAGCTGGTGGAAACCCCTCCGGCGGACGAGGAGATCCTGAAGGGGTTTGGCAGGCCGCTGAGGGACCAACTGTGGAGGCTCTACCCTACCCTGCGAGACCGGATCGACGAGATGTTTGCCCTCTGGCGGCAGGCTCAGGAGGATCTCCACGACCGATTGATCAAGCCCTTCCCGAGGACCGTGGAAACGCTCAGCGAGCTGAGGCGGCGGGGCTATCCGCTGGGGGTGGTGACCTCGAAGGAGCGGGGCACGGCGGTGCGAGGAATGAGGCTGAACGGCCTTCACGGCCTGATCGAGCCGCTGGTGTGTGTGGACGACACCACCAATCACAAGCCTCACCCGGAGCCGATCCTGCGCGGCATCGAGCTGATGGGGGCCCGAGCCGACCAGACCCTCTACGTCGGGGACAGCCTCTACGATATGAAGGCGGGCAGAGGGGCTGGGGCCAGGGTGGCGGCCGCCCTCTGGGGACCCTTCCCTAAGGAGCCGCTGCTGGAGTTCGGGCCGGATTACCTGCTCGAGTCGATTCACGGGTTGCTGGACGTCTGTCCACCTCTCAACGGAACGGAGTCCTAAGGTCGTTCAACGCCGAAGCAACATGTCTGCCGATAAGAGAACCGCGCTGCCTTTCGATAGTCGAACGGTTCTGAAAGAGAACGAAGTCTTCCTGGTGTGCGATGTCGCCGGGGAGATCCAGGCGCTCAGCCGGGAGGGCCAGGGGCTCTACTTCCGCGATACCCGGTTCCTCAGCATGTTCGAGATGAGCATCGACGAGATGTCCATCTCCCTCCTCTCCGCCGCCGGCGACCAGAGCTTCATGGGCAACCTGCAGTTTACCAACGGCCCGGGCGCCATGCCCGATGGCACCACCCTCGACGCCCGCACGATCAGCGTCAGGCGGAATCGGTTCATCCGCGATGGACTCCACGAGCGGATAGGCTTCTTCAGCTACAACCACTTCCCAGTGGAGCTGACGGTGAGGCTGGCCTTCGGCTCCGACTTCCGGGACATGTTCGAGGTGCGGGGCTACGCCAAGCGGTCGAGGCAGGGAGTCATAGCCGCGCCCACCGTGGAGGGCCAGACGGCATGGCTCAACTATCAAGGGATGGATGGCGTGGTGCGGAGGACCCAGATCAGCTTCGAGACCGCACCCACCGGCATAGAGGTCTTCGCGGGGGAGGAGGAGCGCCGTCCGGCCAACGGCTCCCGCGACCGGCGGGCGGAGCACCGAGTCCAGCCTCCCCACCTGGTGGCTACCTACCGCTTCACCCTGCCGCCGCGGCATCCGGTCTCCATCACCCTGCACCTGCTTCCTCTGGTGGGCGACGCCAGCGCCTCGGTCGCCTCCCTGGACTCCGAATACGCATCCATGGCCCGCTCTTACCGGGAGTGGACCGATCGCTGCACCGATATCGAGTCCGACAACGAGCTGTTCAACGCCCTGATGCAGCGGGCGATGTACGACCTCCGGCTGCTGATGAACGATCTGCCCTCGGGACCCCTCCCGGCGGCGGGCATCCCCTGGTTCAGCGTCCCCTTCGGGAGGGACAGCCTCATCACCTCCTATCAGACCCTGATGCTGCAGCCGGAAATGGCTTACGGCAGCCTGCGGTTCCTGTCCGAGTATCAGGGAAGGGAGTTCAACGACTGGCGCGACGAAGAGCCCGGGAAGATCGTCCACGAGGTCCGGCTGGGAGAGTTGTCGCAGATGGGCGAGGTGCCTCACGACTCCTACTACGGGACCGTGGATGCCACCCCACTCTTCCTGATTCTGCTGAGCGAGCTGGTGAAGTGGACCGGCGACTGGAACTTCGTGGCCGAGCTGAAGGAGCCGGTGGCGATGGCCCTGGAATGGGTTCGGCGCCACGGCGACCTCAATAGGGACGGTTTCCTGGAGTACCAGAGTCGATCCAGCCGTGGCCTCAGGAACCAGGGATGGAAGGACTCGGCCAACGCGGTTTGCTGGCGAGACGGTGAGTTGGCGGAGACGCCCATTGCGCCGGTGGAGGCCCAGGGCTATGGCTACGACGCCCGAGTGCGGGCAGCGGAGCTGATGGCGGAGATGGGCGAGCGGGGGCTCGCGGAGGAGTTGTTGGCTGAGGCCGCTGCCCTGAGGGAGCAGTTCGAGCGCCGCTTCTGGATAGAGGAGGAACAGTTCTTCGCTCAGGCGCTGGATTCGTGCGGTAAGGCCGTTCCCGTGGTAACATCAAATCCGGGGCATTGTCTCTGGTCCGGCCTCCTCTCTCCGGAGAAAGCCGACAGGGTGGTGCGGCGCCTGATGGCGGAGGACATGGACTCGGGCTGGGGCATCCGGACTATGAGCGGCCTCGAGCCTGGTTTCAACCCGATGAGCTACCACAACGGCTCGGTTTGGCCCCACGACAACTCCCTGATCGTGGCGGGCCTGAAGCGGTACGGCTATCATCGGGAGGCGGACCGGGTGTTCACCGAGGTGTTCGAGGCGGCGGTGAGGTTCGCCGCCTACAGGGTGCCCGAGCTGTACTGTGGATTCGACCGGGACCGCCACTACCAGTCGATGCCCGCCCAGTATCCGGTATCCTGCAGCCCCCAGGCCTGGTCTGCCGGGTCCCTGTTCCTGCTGCTGCAGCAGGCGTTGGGGTTGCGGCCCGACGCCTCCCGCTCGGTGCTTTACGTGCGACCGATCTTGCCGGCCTGGCTGAAGCGGCTGTCGCTTCGCCGCTTGAGGGTGGGCGACGGCTCGGTGGATCTGACCTTCGTTAGGGAGGGCAAGAAGGTGCACGTGGACGTGCACAAGCCCGGTAACATCGACGTCATTCAGGAGTCCTGAGCAGTGAAGTAGGGCAGAGGTTTATCCCCTGCCGCCCGGTGCTGATTATCCTGTCCATCCTGTTCGTCCCGGCGGCGGGGGACAAGCCCCCGCCCTACACTATTGAATTGAGGAACGAAGCACTCAGGTGGCGAAAGTCCCGTAGGAGCCGGCTCCTGCCGGCGACCGGATCGCTCAGGACCCAGTACCCGTGAGGAAAGGAGATTGTAGTGCCTAGATTTGGCTTAGTCCCTCAGACCCAGCGGTTCTTCGAGCTGTTCGAAGAAGACGCCAAGAATCTGCTGGCGGGAGCGAGGCTGCTGCGCGAGCTGATGGACAAGTACGACCAGGCAAGTCGCCTGGTGAAGAAGCTGGAGAGCCTGGAGCACGAGGGGGATCGGATAACTCACGATCTGTTCGCGGAGCTGAACAAGACTTTTGTCACTCCACTGGATCGCGAGGATATCCACGCCCTGGCCTCGGCCTTGGATACCGTGCTGGATCAGATGGAGGCAGCGGGGGACACGATGCTGCTGTACGGGGTCGAGGGGCCGACCGAGCAGGCGAAGCTGCTGGCCGACATCATCGTGGATTCGGCCGAGCAGATCTACCAGGCGATCGCACTGCTGCGCAGCCGGCACAACGTGCGCGAGATCCTGGTGAACTGTGTGGAGATCAACCGGCTGGAAAACGAGGCCGACGAGGTCCGGCGACAGGTGCTGGCGCAGCTCTTCCGGGAGGAGAGCGACGTGATCAAGATCATCAAGTGGAAGGAGATCTACGAGCTGCTGGAGCGCGCCACCGACGAGTGTGAGGACGTCGCCGACGTACTACAGACCATAGTGTTGAAGAATGCCTGAGCAGTATCTTGTCCTGGGAGTGGTGCTTCTCCTCGCAGTCACCTTCGACTTCATCAACGGCTTCCACGACACGGCCAACGCCATCGCCACAGTCGTTGCGACCCGGGTGTTGACGCCGCGCCAGGCTATCTTGATGGCCGCTAGTCTCAACTTTCTGGGGGCGCTCTCCGGGACGGCGGTGGCTTCCACCGTTGGCAGGGGCATCATCGATCCCAGCGCGGCGACGCAGGCCGTGATTATCGCGGCCCTGTCCAGCGCCATTCTCTGGAACCTGATCACCTGGTACTTCGGCGTTCCCAGCAGCTCGTCCCACGCTCTCATCGGGGGATTGGTGGGCGCCGCCCTGGCCTTCAAGGGGAGCGGCGTGCTGAACCGGACCGGGCTCGAGACCATAGTCCTCACCCTGATAACGTCACCGCTGGTGGGCATGGTCTTCGGCTTCATCCTGATGATCGCCCTGCTGTGGCTGGTCTTCCGGCAGAGTTCCCATACCGTGAACTCCCATTTCCGCCGGTTCCAGCTGCTGTCCTCGGCCTTCATGTCCTTCAGCCACGGCTCCAACGATGCCCAGAAGACCATGGGCATCATCACCATGTCGCTCTTCAGCTACGGCCTGATCAGCGACTTCCAGGTCCCCACCTGGGTGATGGTCACGGCGGCCATCGCCATGGCGATCGGGACCTCGGTGGGAGGCTGGCGGATCATCAAGACCATGGGACACAAGATCATCAAGCTGGAGCCGATCCACGGATTCGCTGCCGAGACCGCTGCTGCCTCGGTGATCCAACTAGCGAGCCATTTCGGCCTACCAGTCAGCACCACCCACGTGATCTCCGGGAGCATCATGGGGGTTGGGGCTTCGAAGCGGCTATCGGCGGTGCGCTGGGGGGTTGCCGGCAACATGATGGTGGCCTGGGTGCTGACCATCCCGGCCACGGCGACGGTTGCCTGGCTGCTGTTCGAGGCCTTTACCGTCACTCGAGCTGCCCTGGCTTTGGTGGGGACAGGGGCGTAGACCCGACGGGGACGCCAGGAGAGGGAGAGGCAATGACTTCGTCACCCCGTCACCCCATCACCCCGTCTCTTCGCCACCCTCTCGACGACGTCCGCGATCCTGACCTCCGCCCGGGGCGGCATCATCGAGCGCGCGTGCTCGCCCAGTGCAGTCAGCCGCTTCTCATCTCGGAGCAGGGCCAGGATCGCCTCGGCCAGCCGCTCCGGACTCAGCTCATCTTCCTGCAGCACCAGGGCTGCGCCCCCCGCCGCGAAGGCCTCGGCGTTGGCGTTCTGGTGGGAGCGGGGCATCGGCACCAGCAGGCTCGGCTTCCCCAGGGCCGCTATCTCGGTGAGGGTGGAAAGCCCGGCCCGGCCGACCACCAGCTCTGCCGCGGCCAGGGCGTGAGGCATCTCATCGGTCAGAAACTCCACCTGCCGGTAGCTGCTTCCCAGCTCCGGCACCTCGACCCCCTTACCCCGCCCCGTGACGTGGAGGATCTGGCAGGCGGGGGTCAGGAGGGGCGCCGCCCCGGCCACCAGCCGGTTGAGGCCCAGGGCTCCGGTCCCTCCCCCGGTGACCAGCACCGTCGGCAGATCTGGCCTCAAACGGAAGATTCGGATTGCCTCCTCCCTGCTGCCCGCCGGGATCTCCCTGCGCACCGGGTTCCCGGTGATGGTCGTCTTCGGGCGGGGGAAGTGGTTGAGGGAAGGGGGAAAGGTAACGGTCACTGCCGTGGCGAAGGGGGCCAGGATCCGGTTGGCGAGGCCGGGTTCCACGTCCTGCTGATGGATGACCGTGGGGACCCGCAGGAGGGAGGTGGCCAGGAGGGGGGGCACCGCCCCGAAGCCTCCCGCCGCGAAGGCCACGTCGGGCCGAAAGGAGCGCACCAGGGCCACCGATTCCACCAGCCCCGCCGGGATCCTCACCAGATCCAGCAGGTTCTGGAGGGACCAGTATCGGCGGAGCTTCCCGGTTTGGACCGTGCGGAAAGGGATGCCGAGGGAAGACACCAACTCCCGCTCCGGTCCGGTCTCGGTGCCCACGTAGAGGAACTCGCACGATCGGCGGCCCCTCAGCTCCTGGGCGACGGCCAAGACGGGGGTGGTCGAGCCCCCGGAGCCTCCGCCGGCCAACAGTACCCGCATGGCTACCTCCGACCAGATTCTATCACGAGCCCCGGCTTCCTCTTACTGGGTGCCGGCTGGGGCCGGGTGGCCACGCAGATCAGCCGAGAGGCGTCGTCATCGGGCTCCACCAGATCGGGGAAGGACATCTCCTCCAGGGCGACCAGACTGCATGCCTTCAGGGCAGCCCCGATCTCCTCCCGGGTGTAGCCCCGCTCCCGGTGGATCTCCCGAAACTTCTCGATGCGATCAGGTCGGTTGAAGAGACAGATCAGCTCCAGGGTGCCGATCCGCGACTCTGAAGAGAAGCTGTACTGGTGGACCAACAGGGCCGAGGGGCAGCGCTCCTCCACCACCTGATTGCCCCAATCGTTGGCCAGGCAATGGAGGGTGTTCATGTCGAAGAGAAACACGCCGCCGACGTTGAGGAGCCGGGCAACGGCCGCGAAGGCGGCCTCCAGCTCGCTCTGACTCAGCAGGTAGTTGAGGCTGTCGTACAGACAGAGCACCAGGTCGAAGCGCTGGACCATCTGGAGGCGAACCATGTCCCGTTGCAGGAAGTCCACCTCCACCCCCGCCTTCCGTGCCTTGGCTCGGGCGACCTCCAGCATCTCGCCCGAGCGGTCCACCCCCGTCACCTCGTAGCCCCTTTGGGTCAGCAGGGTGGCGACGGTGCCGGTGCCGCAGGCCAGATCGAGGACCTTGTTCCCGAGAAGGGGGTGCCGGCCCAGGGTCAGGTCGACCAGCGGCATCATGGCCCGGCCGAAGTCGCTCTGGCCCAGCTCGTCGTAGAGGCCGGCATACCGGGAATAGGGTCTGACCAGCGGGTATTCCTGCTCCAGGGCAGCGCCTGCTTCGTCAACGTCCTTCAATGGATCTGTATCACCACCACTTTGGCCGAGTACTGGTGCATCGCCACATTGGTTCTGACAGGTGTCATCCTGAGCGATAGCGAAGGATCTCCTCTCGCCACGGGGAGATGCTTCGCTGCGCTCAGCATGACAGTACATATCACCTTCTCTGTGGTCGTGTACTAG
>JAJZRD010000168.1 GCA_021845945.1 Chloroflexota bacterium | reverse complement strand
GGGAGGAAAACACGATGTAGCGTCGAAGCCAACGCCGGTTCAAGGACCGGCAACCGCATGCGCTCCCGATGCGACGAGACCAAGCAACGAGAATCATTCGGCATACCACACGACGGAACGAAAAACGAAAGGAGATCTCTCAATGGACCGAAAGCGACTCTTTCGTACGCTGACGACACCCGTCCTGGCCCTCGGTCTCCTGGCCGGGGCCTCTGACGCACACGCTCAGCAACACCAAGACCCACCAGCCTGCACCCAGACCTTCTCCGAGACCGGCTTCACGGTGGTCGACGGTGGTCACGACGCGAACGGCCAGACCATTCGCTTCTGCTCGGAATTCAAGCGCCTTGGTGGCATCCAGACCCTCGGATACCCGGTCTCCACACCCTTCAAGCTCAGCGACGGCTTCACCTACCAAGCGTTCCAGCGCGCGGTACTCCAATGGCGGCCGGAGAAGGCCCGGGTGGACCTGGCCAACACGGTCGACGTGCTCCACGACGCCGGCACCGACGCCTCCCTCGCCGCCCGTGGCATCCCCGCCGCCCGAGCCGACCACTCCAATGGCGATTGGGCCAAGGCCAAGGCGGAGCGCTTCTCGTGGCTCAGTAACCCCGCCATTCGCGATGCCTACCTCGCCAACCCGAACCCGGCGGCGATTCCGAACTGGAGCGCGGAGCGGGCGATCGAGCTGTACGGGTTACCCGCTTCCCTCCCCGAGCGGCACGGGCCATTCATCACCCAGCGCTTCCAGCGGGTCGTCTTGCAGCTCTGGGTGGAGGATGTCCCGGGAATGCCGGCCCGTGGTACAGTCGTTGGCGTGTTGAGCGGCGATCTCCTGAAGGAGCATCAACTCGTCCCCGCCCAGGCGCTGCACCCGGTGCCTATCACCGACGACGACGCCTACAATAGCACCGCGGCCCCCGAGGCGTCGATCCGTCTCTGGTCAGGCAAGGAGAGTGGGAGCGGTGCAGGAACTCCCGGGGATGCCGACGCCCGCAGGGATGCTGCATCGGGGCACGGATCGGACGCTGGTGATGGCTCGGGAACGGGCGAAGGGTCTGGTAATGGCTCGGGCTCAGGATCATGGGCTCCGACACCGGCACCAACCCAGACTACACAACCGACACCAGCACCGAGTCAGACGACAACGTCACCGTCTGCGCCGACATCGGCAGCACCGAGTCAGACGACAACGTCACCGTCTGCGCCGACATCGGCAGCACCGAGTCAGACGACAACGTCGCCGTCTGCGCCGACATCGGCAACCTCTAAGAGCACATGGTAATGCCATAAGGCAAAGGGCTGCGAGTGGGGCTCCGGGTGTCCCACTCGCCATTCCAAGATGCACCAAGAGCGTGGTAGTTGATGGCAGTGGGGCCGAACTTATGGTGGGCGCGTGAGGTGACGCGACGCAGTAAGTAGAAACGGTTCACCCAACAGGTTCGCACGTTGCATGCGACAAGGGACGGAGTGGACGCCATTCAGCCCAGCCGTGTCGGGGGATACCGTACCCCGCTGCCGCTCAGTATGATGCGCATCACCGCAGGGGAGAGCCCGTGGGGATGGAGGCGCACGTGTCCCGCACTGCTTACACGACGAGCTCCTCGCCGAGCACTTTGCCCGCCAAGGAGCTCATCGATCGCCACTACGCCGCTGTCTATAACCTGGCGTATCGCACCCTGGGTCGTCGTGAGGACGCCGAGGACGTTGCCCAGGAGACGTTCGTCCGTGCGCTCTCCCGTCTTGACGATGTGCGCGATCCGGCAGCAGTCGGCGGATGGCTGTGTCGCATCGCTGCCAATGTCTGTACGGACAAGCTGCGCCAACGACAGAGGCACGCCCCCGTCCATGCGAACACTGAAGAAGCGGTGTGGGAGGTGGTGCCCGATGCGGACCCCCACAGCGCGCCGGAGCCAGCGGCCGAACGCCAGGAGCTCCGTCTGAACGTCTGGCGTGCGATGATGGCGCTGCCCCCGCAACAGCGCCTGGCGCTGGCGCTCCGGGAACTGCACGGGATGAGTTACACCGAGATCGCTGCGGCGATGCGAACGAGTGTCTCGGCCGTCGAGACACTGCTGTTCCGAGCTCGACAGGGATTTCGCCGTGCCTATGAGGGGCTGCACGATGCCTCCGGGCACGATCCAACCTGCGAATGGGTCCTCGCACGCCTCTCGGCCTCGATCGACCGCGAGCTGACGCCGTCCGAGCAGGAGCGGGTCGATGCCCACGTGGCCGTCTGCCCGAGCTGCCAGTTTGCTGCCCGGGAGTTGCGCGCCACGTCACGCCTGTATGGGCTGGTGCCGCTGCTGATTCCCCCGCCCCACGCACAGGCAGCCGTGCTCGGGGCACTCCCCGCAGCCGGGGCGAGCACGACTGGGGGACTCCTGGCGGGGATCGGGGCGGTCAAGATGGGGCTGGTTACCACCGGAGCAGTCCTGTTCACGGCCGGCACGGTATGGACCGTCAGCCAGCTCAGCCACGCCAGCGGCTCCGCACTGCCAACCTCGGCACTACCCACTCTGACAATGTCCCGTCTGACCGATAGCGCGAACGCCAGCCCGAGTCCGACAGGGACGGCCACGGCGACGACGGGCCCAAGTACTCCACCACCAACCCTGCCTGCGTCGACCGCGCAGACAGATGCCATCGTCGTGGTTACGGCCCGGCCAGCGACATCATCGAACGGTTCGAGCACCACACGGGCGAAAGTGTCACCGACTCGCCCACCGTTCACAACAACCCCGACAACGGCTCCATTGACCCCTATGGTCGCCCCGACAGCGGCGGCCACGCCAACCGTAATACCTCGTCCCACGCTGCCATCGAGCAGCCTAACAGCGACGGCCGCGTCCAGTTCGGTGCCGACCAGTCCCACCGCGCTGCCCACGTCGACGCTATCTCCGACAACTCCTCCGGCGACAGCCACTCCGATTCCGACCGTCATCCCGACTGGGACGGCCACGCCAACCATAATACCTCGTCCCACGCTGCCATCGAGCAGCCCAACAGCGACGGCCACGGCTTCGTCGACCAGCTCTCGAGGGACGTTTCGATAGTGAGAGAGATGCCCTTCTGGAACACGATCTCCTGAGGATCCAGGCGCCACTACCGAGCCGCATCCAGATGAGTCATCGA
The DNA here is from genome assembly GCA_021845945.1 of Chloroflexota bacterium. Next base: position 5,388 of record JAJZRD010000168.1, on the reverse strand, counting down.
CAGTGCCACCTGGATCGACGGTAGGACGTCCACGCACGTAAGTCAGCCGTTTGCCGAGAGGAACCGCCGCCCGGACGGAAGCACCGCTGCGGCTAGGAGAAGCTTCAGCGTATCACCCGGCATGAAGGGCAACAACCCGAGCGGAATTGCCCGCTCAATGCCGACGTAGAATGCGAGCCGCGGCAAGCCAATCGCATAGATGACGACTTCTCCAAGCAGCATGGCAGCCGCTGCTCGCCACAGCTGACGGTCCCACCCGCGCTCGGCGAGGAAGCCCACCACGAACGCGGCAAGGGGAGAGGGGCCGGCCCGGGTGGGATCGCAGGTGACGCAGAGATTCAGCGGCGCATCGAGTATCCCTTCGAGCTTGAACGAGAGATACTGCGCGCGGCGCGGCTCGTCGAAGAACTGGGCGGCGGCCAAACGTTCCCGCTCGAACAGGTCCTGTACCTGCCTACGCGTGCGACGGTCGGCGACGACGATGAAGTTCCAGGGTTGCATGAAGCCGACCAACGGGGCATGGTGGGCGGCGTCGAGCACCCGAGCCAGCACGTCCGGAGGCACCGGGTCCGGACGAAAGCGACGAATATCCCGTCGGAGATAGATCGCCTGGTAGACCCCCTCGCGCCACGGGGACGGGAACACGAATGAGGGCAATGGCGCTGAGTTCGGACGAGTGTCGGCCGGGACATCTTCTTCCACGTGAACCTCCCCGGCGATCGCTCGGTCGGTCGTATCAGCAAGCCGGACAAGCGGCCTCAGACACGTCATCTCTACCGTGCGGCTGCCGCGACGAAGTTCGGGGCGAGAGCGGGGTTACTCCCAAAATGCAGATGGCAGTACGAGGCCAGCAGATTTGCCCGTGCGTACCCTTCCTGAGGGACGGACGCGGCGACGACGTCATAGGCCACGTCCTCGGGGGGCAGCGACGCCTCAAGGACGGACCAGTGGAACTCATGCCCTCGGACCGTCTCGTTTCGGCGGACGACCGGAGTATCAACCCGCGCCGTCAGCTCGCAGTGGCCGAGCATGAGCCGCTTTCTCGCCATCGTCGACCAGGCAGGCACGAGACCGGCCATGGGATAGCGGTGGCCGTCGAAATCGACGATGCCCTCCGAAAGATACATCAGCCCGCCGCGCTCGGCGTAGAGGTCGTCCGGCAGCCGCGCCGCCCCTTCCGTACCACTGAGGCTGCTCCCTTCCCCACCAACCACGTTCATGCTATGATGCAGCCGTAACGCGACCGGACGAGCTACCAGCTATCAGCTATCAGCTATCAGCCGTCAGCTATCAGCTATCAGCACTCAGGACTCAGCACCCGGCACCCAGGACGCCTTCGGAGGGGTCCATGCTCGCCAAGGCCCTCACCTGCGCCGTCGTCGGCCTCGATGGGCAACTGGTCGAAGTCGAGGTCGACATCGCCTCCTACGGCATGCCCAACTTCACCATCGTCGGCCTCCCGGACGCCGCCGTCCAGGAGGCCAAAGAGCGGGTCCGCGCCGCCATCAAGAACTCCGGCCTCGTCTTCCCAATGCGCCGCATCACCGTCAACCTGGCCCCGGCCGATCTCAAGAAGGAGGGTCCAGCCTACGACCTCCCCATCGCCGTGGGGATCCTGATGGCCTCGGGGCAGATCCAGCCGATGGACGGCTCCGCCCTCTTCCTCGGTGAGCTCTCCCTGGACGGAGGACTCCGCCACACCAACGGGATCCTCCCCATGGTCTCCCTGGCCCGGGAGCGGCAGATCGAGACCGTCTACGTGCCGGCCGAGGACGGAGGGGAGGCGGCCCTGGTGGAGGGGGTGCGGGCGATCCCGGCGGAGAGCCTCGCCGCCCTGGTCTCCCACCTGCGGGACGAGGCCCCCATCCAGCCGGCTTTCCACCAGGACGGCTGGGAGGCCGTGGTCCCCAGCGACCTCTCCCGAGACATGCTTCACGTCCGGGGTCAGGAGCACGCCAAGCGGGCACTGGAGGTGGCCGCGGCGGGTTCCCACAACCTGCTGATGGTGGGTCCGCCCGGCTCGGGCAAGACCCTCCTCGCCCGCACCCTGCCCACCATCCTTCCGGCTATGTCGGTGGACGAGATGCTGGAGGCCACCAAGATCTACAGCGTCACCGGCCGGCTGCCCCGGGAGGTTCCCCTGGTGCGGGAGAGACCCTTCCGGGCGCCCCACCACACCATCTCCTACGCTGGCCTGATCGGCGGCGGCAAGTGGCCTCACCCGGGAGAGATCTCCATGGCCCACCGAGGGGTGCTGTTCCTGGACGAGTTCCCCGAGTTCGGCCAGGCCACCCTGGAGTTGCTGCGCCAGCCCCTGGAGGACGGGATCGTCACCATCTCCCGCGCTCAGGGCAGCGTTACCTTCCCCGCCCAGTTCATGCTGGTCGCGGCCATGAACCCCTGCCCGTGCGGCTTCTACGGCGACGCCACAAAGGAGTGCTCCTGCTCCTCCACTCTCGTCAGCAAGTACCAGAAGCGTATCTCCGGACCCATGCTGGACCGGATCGACATCCACGTGGACGTCCCCCGCGTCGCCTACGACAAGCTGGCGGGCGACGGCCAGGGGGAAACGTCGGAGCAGATCCGATCGAGGGTGGAGGCCGCCAGGGGGAGACAGAGGGAACGATTCCGAGGAACCAACCTCACCTGCAACGCCGACATGGGGCCGTCCGAGGTGCGAACCCACTGTCGGGTGGAGGGCTCGGCCCAGAGCATCCTGAAGGCGGCCGTCTCCCAGATGCACCTCTCCGCTCGGGCCTACCACCGCATCCTGAAGGTGGCCCGCACCATCGCCGACCTGGAGGGCTCGGCCCAGATCTCCGCCGCCCACGTGGCCGAGGCCGTGCAGTACCGGCCCAGGAGCGGGGCGTGAACGCCCCTAAGGGTACCCGGGGGGCGTCCGATGGAACTCGTGGAGGGACGGCTCTGGGCCGAGCTGCGGGCGCTTGCCCTCGCGGGTGATGGGCTGCCGGCAGCGTGGAACCGAGGTGCGCACCGGGACGATTCTGCCGCGTTTGGCCGCCTGGTGGCGCCGTAACGCGCAGAGTGCACTGCGCGCCCATTGCTACCGGATGCTAGGTTCCATGCAGGATGCCGAGGACACGCTCCAGGATGCTCTGTTGGGTGTGCAGCGGGGGTTGGCGGGGCGTGCGCAGGCCGCTCGGGGACCTGGCAGGCGCCCACCAAACGCTCGCGTTGCTGATCCTCCCGATATCTGTGGCGACTGAACGCGGGGCCGCATCCGCCCGTGAAACCATCGCGACCTAGCTTCAGGCGAGCGGCAGAAGCCAGCCGAGCGTCGGCAGCACTGCTGCAGCTCGTCGCAGGCGACAATGCGCTCGACGCCGGTCGCGACTGTCGATTGGCAGTGAATCTGCATGGGACGCCTCGTAGCCGGCTAGTAGTGGCCACGCGTGGTCATGTCCCGGATCTGTGAGATAGGATGATGAGCATGGATCAAGTGGGTGAGGTATCGAGGGCACTGGTTGATCACATCCCGGTGATCTGGGTCAAACCTGCCAAGCAGTCAGTGAGCCGCCTGGCATTATGGCTCCCTCCGCTGAGCAGGGCGAAGGACGACGTCCTTCCCTTCCTGCAAGAGCTCGCTGGTGTAGGCTTTGTAGCGGTGAGCCTCGACCCGTGGCAGCACGGCGAACGTGCGACCGAGTCGGGAGAGCAGATCATGGAACGCGTCTTCGGCAATTTCCGGCGGCATATGTGGCCGATCCTGGGGCAGACCACGCTTGACTCGCTGCGAGTCCTTGACTGGGCGACGACTAACCTCGGTTCGGGACCGGAAGTGGTCGCTGGTGGCGTGTCGATGGGCGGGGATGTCGCCGTGGCGCTTGCCGGCGTCGACAAGCGCGTCACGCGGGTCGCGTCCATCGTGGCCACGCCCGACTGGACCCGCCCAGGGATGCGCGACATCAGGGACCCATCCCGCTTCCTGCCGCAGGGCCAAGCAGACGCGTACGCCCAGTGGTTCTACGACCATCTCGATCCATTCACACATCTCGATGCCTACGCGCACGGCCCCGCCATTTCGTTCGAATGCGGCGCCGAGGACACCCACGTGCCGCCCGATGGCGCACTTCGTTTCCAAGCCGCCCTGCGCGCAGCCTATCCGCAGGTGGCGGAGCGGGTCCGGGTGGCCGTGCATCCCGGTTTCGGGCACATTGACGCTGCGATGAGTTCGTCCCTGTCCCAGAATTGCTTGGCCTGGCTTCTGGAGGGGCCTGCTTCGCCCAAGCCGAACCAGACACCTGCTTGATCCGACGGCCGCCATGTGGGGCCGGACGCTGCTCTATCAAGTGAGGAAGTGGCTCCCCGCGAGCGGCTCCGGTACATAACTTAGGCATCGGCGTCAGGAGCGAACTGCTTGAGAAATCGGCAGATGGAACCGATAATTGAAGTTGTAGCATAGGCATGGTTGTTGGGTTGCCGTCACGGGGGGTATGTTGATGCAGCGTGACGAGGTACTGCGCATTCTGGCCGAACACCACGATGAGATTGCCTCCTTCGGGGTAAAGTCACTCGCCATCTTTGGGTCCGTGGCACGAGGCGAAGCTGGTCCGCTGAGCGACGTCGATCTCCTGGTGGAGTTTGCAGTGCCGGTGGGTCTGTTCGAGTTCGTGCGGCTTAAGGACTACCTCGGGGGGCTGCTGGGCCGGCCGGTGGACCTGGTGACCCCTGATGCGTTGAGGGAGACGATGCGAGAGCAGATCATGAGGGAGGCGGTTCGTGCCGCCTAGAAGCTGGAAGTCGCGCATCGAGGATATCCTGCAAGCTGCTGCCAGGATTCGACGCTACACCTACGGGATGTCCTTTGAGACCTTTGGAGCGGACGAGAAGACGGTAGACGCCGTGGTTCGCAATCTGACCGTGGTCGGGGAGGCTGCAAACCACATCCCCTCTGAAGTGCAAGAGCATCACCCCGAGATACCCTGGGCTCAGATGCGTGGCATTCGCAACGTCCTCATGCATGAGTACTTTGGGGTCAGCCTCCCCATCATATGGAAGACCATCCAGCAGGATCTGCCGGCGCTCGTTCCCACGTTGGAGGCGATCCTGCAGGAATAGCACCCGGCCGCGATCATTGCACCAAGTACAGCCGCCCCCTCTGTCGCCACACCCGAGTCAGCATCACCTTCCCCGCCCAGTTCATGCTGGTGGCGGCGATGAATCCCTGCCCCTGCGGCTTCTACGGCGACCCGACCAGGGAGTGTTCCTTCCTCCACCCTGGTCAGCAAGTACCAGAAGCGGATCAGTGACCCCATGCTGGACCGGATCGACATCCACGTGGACGTCCCCCGCATCGCCTACGAGAAGCTGGCGGGCGACGGCCAGGGGGAGACTTCGGAGCAGATCCGGAGCCGAGTGGAGGGGCTC
>JAJZRD010000167.1 GCA_021845945.1 Chloroflexota bacterium | reverse complement strand
AGGATGCAGGCTTCGACTGGGGAGGAGACTGGGTCGAGCACCCGGACCCGATGCACTTCGAGTGGACAGGCTGGCGGCATAAGAACCCGTTCACCGCCAGACCAGCAGCCGGGTGAGCCCTGGGGAAGCCCCCCATCGCCGATGCCCGATCCCGGTAACGTGCGCTCCCCCCTATCCCGGATCATTCCTCGAAGAGGAACTCGGAATCACGCCACAAGCAGCGTAAAGCTGAAGGTCGACCCCTTCCCTGGCTCGCTATCCACCCAGATCCGCCCGCCCTGCGCCTCTATCAACCCCTTCGCAACGTACAGCCCGAGCCCTATGGTCTCCCGCCGCTCCATCGCCAGCTGCCTCCTCTGATAGGGCTCGAACAGCCGGGGCACCTGCTCGGGAGGAATACCCGCACCCCGGTCCGTTACCCGGGTGACCACCTCTCCGTCGCCCATGCCGAGCCTCACGGTGACCTCCGTCCCCGGCCTCGAGTACCTCAGGGCGTTGCTGAGAAGGTTCATCAGCACCCTCTCCAGACGATCCGGGTCGGCCAGCACCTTCGGCAGCCCCTCCGGCGACTCCACCCGGATCCGTTCGGTCTCCAGCAGTCCCGCCAGCCGCCCCTTGAGCGAGACCACCAGAGCCCGCAGATCCACCGGCTCCGGGTTCAGCTTCAGCGGCTCTCCGCTGTCCAGATGCATCAGGTCCACCAGATCCCGCAGCATCACGCTCATCCGCTGAGCCGAGGCGATCGCCACCTCCGCGCTGTGCCTCATCCGCCCGTTCACCCCGGCCGTGTCCAGCGCCCGCAGCAGCAGCTGTGCCTGACCCTGCACCACCGTCAGCGGGGTTCGGAGCCCGTGCGAGATCCCCAGTATGTACTTGGACCGCTGCTCCTGCAGATCGTGCACCGGGGTTATGTCCGTCATCACCACCACCGCCCCAAACAACCTGCCCTCGCCGCTATAGAGAGGGGCGGCGCTCGCCGAGACCCAGATCGGCCTGGCCTTTGGCGGGTGCAGCACCACCACGGCCCCCCGCACCGTTTCCCCCCGCACCGCCCGCCACGGTGGCGAGTCCTCCACCTGGAGAGGCTTCCCATCGGCGGTCTCCATCCTGAGGAGGGCCAGCCGCTCGGCCATCGGCCTCTCCAACTCGGCTTCGGCATACCCCAGCATCCTCTCGGCGGCGGAGTTCATTCGCACTATCTCCCCCCTCGGTCCGTAGATGATCATGCCGTCGGGGATCGACGCGATGGTGGCGTCCAGCTCCGCCGCCCGGCGCCGCACCTCCTCCAGCAGCTTCTCCTGCTCCTGCTGAGCCTCCTTCCGCTCGGTTATGTCCTCTATCGTCGATAGGTAGTAGAGGGGCCGCCCGTCGGCATCCCCCATGACGGAGGTCGTCAGCTGCACCCAGACGACCCTCCCGTCCTTTCGGATGTACCGCTTGTCCATCTGGAACTGCTCCACCTCGCCCGCCGCCAGCCGCTCGGCCAGCTCCCTGCTCGCCGCTGCGTCGTCCGGGTGGGTGATCTCCAGGAACCCCATGGAGGCCAATTCACCCCCGGAGTAGCCGGTGATGCGACAGAGAGCCTCGTTCACCCGAAGGAAGCGGTAATCCAGCGACACCATCGCCATCCCGATGGGTGACTGCTCGAAGACCCGCCGGAAGTTCTCCTCACTTTGCCGCAATGCGCCCTCTGCCCGCTTCCGCTCGGTGATGTCGATGATCGTGCCGAAGATCCTCACCACCGCGCCGGTTCGATCCGTCACGGGCCTGCCCACGCTCTGAAGCTGCCTCACCCGCCCCCCAGCCACAACCACCCTGTACTCGAAGTCGAACGGCTTCCGCTCCCTTACGGCCCGGTCCACCACCTCTCGTACCACCGCCCGGTCCGCCGGGTAAACGTACTCCTCCAGAAACGCCTCGTAGCTCGGGGCTCCCCGGGAGGGATCCCTCCCCAGCAGCCGGAAGGTCTCCGCCGACCAGATCACCTCCCCTTCCGGCACCTCGAACTCGTAGCTGCCCAGGTGCGCCAGCCTCTGGGACTCGGCCAGCATCTCCTCGCTCTTCCGCAGCGCTTCTTCGGCCCGTTTTCGCTCGGTGATGTCCCGGATTATGCTCAGCAGCACCCGCTCGCCCCCCAGCGTCACCCCCTGGGCACTCACCTCCACCGGGAAGCTGCTGCCGTCTTTCCGCCGGTGCACGGCCTCGAACAGCAGCCCCTTGGTGTCCGCCTGCTCCAGCTGCGCCTCGATGGAGAGAGGAGACTCCACCCGAACCTCCTGGATCGTCATAGAGACCAGCTCCGCGCGGCTGTATCCGTACGCTGCCTCCGCTGCCCCATTGGCTTCCACTATTCGCCCATCCCGTCTCACGAACAGGATGATGTCCCGGGCCCGCTCGAACAGCAGCCTGTACGGGTCGCACGCCGCCCCCTGGGGCCGCTCCTTGCCCCCCCCGTCACCCCGTCTCCCCGTCTCGCCGTCCCTCCCTCTTCCCGTCCCTCCGTCTCCCCGTCCCTCCGTCCCCCCCACCATCTCGCAAGCACGGACCGGGCCAGCCTGCCGGGGACCCGGCATGGTTCCCCCTTCCCAAAGTGAGAAGACTCCCTTCTTGGCTTAATCGCCCCTTAATGTAGGGAGGGTATTCTCCCACCGTGCACAGGGATGGAGCTCCAACTCCCCGAGCCAGAGAACCCCGGCCGGCGAGACACGACGAGACTCGACCCCCGCCGGGGACAAATACTTCCAACTACTGGAGGATGGATCGATGATCAAGCGACTACTGGTCGGTACCGGTATCGCGGGGGCGCTGGCGGCGGCCTTTCTGCTGGGCAGCCTGACCCTCGGGATCGCCGCGGCGCAGACACCAGCCCCTACCCCGCCGTCGGCCCAATCCGCGGCCCAGGCCGCGACGCAGCAGGAGAAGAACTCCAACCAGGACAAGGAAGCCAACCAGGAGGAGCAGCAGCCCGCCTACACCGGCTCGATCAAATCGCCAGCGGATCGGCAGGGCCAGAGCGAGCAGGACGAGGCCAAGGCCCTGGCGGGGCTGGCGAAGATCACCCCCGACCAGGCCAGGCAGGCGGCCCTGGGTCAGTTCCAGGGCGCCACCGTCGACAAGGTGGACCTGGAGAACGAGAACGGCTCCCTGGTCTACGGCGTCCAGCTTACCGACAAGAGCGGCAAGGCCCGGGACGTGAAGGTGGATGCGGGCAACGGCAAGGTGTTGGCGACCGAAGCCGGCGGCGCAGAGGGCCACGGCCACGCAGACTCGTCGAACGAGGCAGAGGACTAGCCCGTCCGGCTCGACTGCGTTGGAACCGCCTTCCGGCGGTTCCGGCCAGATCGAACGGCGCGTCGAGCGAGGGAATCGCCCCCCCGCTCGATGCGCCTGTTACACTATACTCACCCGGTGATGATCCTGTTGGCGACGGCGAGGTGTCTCTATGCGCATACTGATAGTGGAGGACGAGCATCAGCTCGCGGCCGTGCTGAAGCGGGGCCTTCAGGAGCATGGCTATGCCGTGGACGTGGCCTACGACGGTGAGGACGGCCTCTCCCTCGCGGAGACGCCCTCCTACGACCTCATCCTCCTCGATGTGATGCTGCCGGGCCTCGACGGCTTCGAGGTCGCCCGTTCCCTGCGCGCCCGGCGGGTGAACACCCCCATCCTCATGCTCACCGCCCGCGATACCGTCGATGACCGGGTCGCGGGGCTGGACAGCGGCGCCGACGACTACCTGATCAAGCCCTTCGCCTTTCGTGAGCTGGTGGCCCGGGTGCGAGCCCTCCTGCGCCGCGATGAGCTGGTCAAGGACCCGGTGCTCCGGGTGGCCGGCCTGGAGGTGGATACCGTCACACGGGAGGTCCGCCGGGCTGGGCAGGTGATCGCCCTCACCGGCAAGGAGTACGCCGTTCTGGAGTACCTGGTGCGGAACCCCAATCGCGTGCTTACCCGCGCCCAGATTGCCGAGCACGTCTGGGACTACGACTTCACCGCCATGTCCAACGTGGTCGACGTCTACATCCGATATCTACGCCGCAAGCTCGACGACGGACGGGAACCGAAGTTGATCCACACCGTGCGAGGCGTCGGCTACCAGCTCAAGGCATCCTGATGAGAGCGCCCCTGCCGCCGACCCCTTCCCGACCGCGTCGGCTCGGTAACCTCCCCATCCGGGTGCGGCTCACCCTCTGGTACGTCGCCCTGATGGCGCTGGTGCTCATCGCCTTCTCCGCCTTCCTCTACCTGAGTCTCGCCGGCAGCCTCCGACAACAGATGGATGCGGGCCTGACCGCGGCGGCGGGCCAGCTGCAGGCGGCCGTCGATCTGGAAAACGGGCGGCCTGCCATAGGGAGGGACCAGCTGCAGCCGGCTTCCGGCGTCACAGCGGCCCTCTACGATCCCACCGGCACGCACCTCCTGGATGGTGCTCCCCGCTGGCCCGATTCGAGCCTCGGCGCACTGCGCGATCGGGCCGCCCTCGGGCAAGCCGGTTTCGCCACCGTCGGGCAAGACAACGGCGACGGGTGGCGTGTCCTTGCGTCGCCTGTTCAGGAGAACGGCCGCACCGTCGGAGTGCTGGAGGTCGGCCGCTCGGAGCGCGACCTCGAGGCCGCCCTGCGACAGCTCCTCCTCCTGATGGGCCTCGCCGTGCCCGCCGTCCTCGCCCTCGCGACGGCAGGTGGCCTGTTCCTGGCCCAGCGGGCGCTCTCCCCTATCGACCGCATCACCCGAATCGCCAACCGCATCGGGGCAGAGGACCTCTCCCAACGGTTGGGGATGCCTGCCGGCGGGGATGAGGTCGGCCGGTTGGCGGCGACCTTCGACGGCATGCTCGAACGGCTGGACGGTGCCTTCCGGCGGCAGCGGCAGTTCACCGCCGACGCGTCCCACGAGCTGCGCACCCCCCTGGCCGTAGCCACCAGCCACATCGACGTTGCCCTGGAGCGCCCCCGTTCGGTCGAAGAGTACCAGGAGGTGCTGCGGCTGCTGGGGGCAGAGGTCGCCCGCATGCGTGACCTGGTCTCGCAGCTTCTGACCCTCGCCAGGGCCGACTCCGGCACCCAGACCTTGGAGCGCGAGCCGGTGGCCCTGGATCAGCTTGCCACGGAGGTAGTCGACCAGCTAGTCCCTCTCGCCGAGAGCAGGTGCCTCCGTCTGGGGACCGGCCGGGTGGATCCTGTGGTCGTCCTGGGAGACCAGACGCGCCTGATGCAGCTACTCTTCAACCTGATCGAGAACGCCCTCAGCTACACCCCCGAGGGCGGTAGGATCACCGTAGATGTCGCACGGCGCGATGCAGAGGCGATCCTCTCGGTCGCCGACACGGGCATCGGCATCGCCGCCCAGCACCTGCCGCACATCTTCGAGCGCTTCTACCGGGCGGACGGCGCTCGCTCCCGGGCGGAAGCGGCCACCGGCCTTGGCCTCGCTATCGGCGAGTGGATCGCCCGTGCCCACGGCGGCCGCATCCAGGTCGACTCCACCCCCGGCCTGGGATCCACCTTCACCGTCTTCCTCCCCCTGGCGCCCGGCGCGACCAGCTGCGTCCTTCCGCAATTCTCGGCGTAGGGCGGGGTGTTCTGCACACTCGAACCCGCAGCCGGCGGTTTACAAATGGTCCGGTGGCCCCGGATCGGCAGTCTACGATGGTCTGGGGCCGTCTGCTACTGTTGCTGGATCTAGCCTGCCTCTAGCAGGGTTCAATAGCGGAAGTCTACTCAGGTCGATGGTCATCTAGGGTCGGCTACTTCGGGTTGGGGCCAGCGTTGGGGTCAAGTCCAGGTCCCGCGGATCAGGCCGCCACGTCGATGGTGATGGCCTGCGCGCCGGCATCCTCCGCCGGAACCGGCTCGCCTTCGGCCAGGAGCGTCGTGATGTACAGGTGGATGGCCTCCCTCGCGTTCACAATGGCCTCTTCCAGGGTGTCTCCCTGGGTGTAGCAGCCCGGCAGCGCGGGCATCGTCACCCAGTAGCCGTCCTGTTCTTCGTCGGGATGCAGCAGGATCGTGTAGCGATACTTGCGCACCTTACTCCTCCTAGCTTACAGCAGCTTCCGAAGCTCATCAGCAGCAAGTCCGGCCTGTTTCAGGATCGACGCCAGGATATGGGGCGGAATGGTCTTGCCCGTGTGCAGCGCCACCGAGACCTTGCCCTACTTCGTTGCGTGTCGCAACTGCATGTGGCTCCCCGCCTGGGCCACATGGTACCAGCCGTCCTTCCTGAGAGCAGGCAGCAACTCGGCTGCAGTGATGCGGGGCAGCTTTGGACTCATTTCCCTGCGGCCTCCAGTACACTCCGCCGCCCGGCCGCTCCATCAGCCGGCGCATCGATATTCTACATCACCCCAGGGAGGCAGGCACAGGGTATACCGGCTCGGCTCCACCTTCTGTTGGCCAGTTTAGGGCCGTGTTGGCGGCTGGTGAACTCGGAACGCGCCGCATCGAGTCCGCCGGTGCTCGGGCACAAAAAAGAACGGGCCCCCAGACCCGCTGGGAACCCGTTCACATGGAGCCGACGATGGGACTCGAACCCGCAACCGGCGGTTTACAAAACCGCTGCTCTGCCAATTGAGCTACGTCGGCACGGGAGAGCGTCCACGACGCTCTCTTGAGATTCTACCAGAGCCCTCGACCCCTCACAAGGAGAGACACTGGAAGATGCAGCCCCCCATCACCACCAGTCCGAGGGTGAAGGGCACCCACCAGAAGCGGCGGTTCAACCGGGCCAGCTGCCCCTCGTAGTGCAGCGCCACCCTCCTGACCCGTTCCACCCTCTGCCGGACCCTGCCCTCCTCCGCGGCCTCCCCCTCCAGCGACCCCATCTGCAGCAGCTCGCGACACTCGGCCAGTATGTATTCCAGCTCCCGCCGCGAGACCTCGTCGATGCACCGCCTAGCCGCCTGCGCCACCGCATACTGCAGCCGCTCCAGCCGCTCCCGAGCGTTCAGCCCCGGCGCGTCGAAATCGAACTGGGAGCGCCAGTCCCCCAGGACCGCGCGCCCCAATCCGACACCCCCTTGCGCCAGCTTCATGGACGCCCTCCGGTTGCCAGAATGGGTCTCGCCGGCCCATCACCGTCAACGGGCGCTCGGGGTGGCCGCCATCAGCCGCCCCACATCTATCCCAACCCCTCTAGGACTGCGCTATGGGGACTGAGGACTGAGCCGTCCATCTCAGCCCCCAGTCCTCAGTCCTCAGCCCTCAGTCCTCAGTCCTCAGCCCTCAGCCCTTCATCCGTCGGATGATCGCGTCCGCGAACTGCGACGTCCCCACCGCCGTCGGATCGTCGGGGCTCGGCTTCATGTCGTACGTCACGTCCTTGCCCTCGGCTACCACCGCCGCGAACGCCTGCTCCAACCGGTCCGCCGCATCCTTCTCCCCCAGGTGCCGCAACATCAGCATCCCCGAAAGGATCGTCGCCGAAGGGTTCACCTTGTTCAACCCGGCGTACTTCGGCGCGCTGCCGTGCGTCGGCTCGAAGATCGCCACGTCCCCCTCGCCGTAGTTCCCGCCCGGCGCCACCCCCAGGCCGCCTACCAGCCCCGCGCACAGATCCGACAGAATGTCCCCGTACAGGTTCGGAAGCACCAGCACGTCGTACAGCTCCGGCTTCTGCACCAGCTGCATGCACATGTTGTCCACGATCCGATCGTCGAACTCGATCTCCGGGTACTCCTTCGCCACTTCCGACGCTACCTGCAGGAACAGCCCGTCGCTGAACTTCAGGATGTTCGCCTTGTGCACCGCGGTGACCTTCCGCCGATGGTGAGACCGAGCGTAGTCGAAGGCCCACTTGACGATCCGCCTCGTCCCGGTCACCGAGATCGACTTGATGCTGATCCCCGAGTCCTCGGGAATGTTGCCGGCGCCCGTCTCCGCCGCCAGGGCGATCAGCTTCTTCGCACCCTCCGACCCCTTCTGGAACTCCACACCGGCGTACAGGTCCTCCATGTTCTCCCGGACCACCACCAGGTCCACGTTGTCGTACCGGCTGCGGACCCCCTTGTAGCTCTTGCAGGGCCTCAGGCAGGCGTACAGACCCAGCCTCTTCCGCAGCGCCACGTTCACGCTCCGGAACCCCTTGCCGATGGGGGTCGTGATCGGGCCCTTCAGCGCCACCTTGTTCCGCTTGATGGACTCGATCACCTGGTCCGGCAGAGGCGTCCCGTACTTCTCCAGTACGTCGATCCCCGCCTCCTGCACCTCCCAGTCGAATTGCACCCCCGTCGCTTCCAGAACCCGCCTGGTCGCCTCGACAATCTCGGGCCCGGTACCATCGCCCGGGATCAAAGTCACTCGGTGCACCGCCATCGTTGGTTTTCCTCCCCTCTGTCTCCTCGAGCCCCTTCGGCGCCGAGGTGGCCCCTGAGAAGATCCTCCGGCCGCAGGTAATCCCTGCACTTCTTCGTGGAATACGCTCAGTATAGCGCCGCCGCAATCCCGCAACAAGCGCATATATGCCAGGCTGAGATTGCACCATAAGGGGAAGCGGGCTTGATAAGGGTGAAGGGATGTGTCAGCAACTTGGGGACGGCTGCCTGGAAACCGTCATTCCCGCGGAAGCGGGAATGACGATGGGGTGCCCCA
>JAJZRD010000166.1 GCA_021845945.1 Chloroflexota bacterium | reverse complement strand
GGCAAAGGCCGGAGCTCCGCCTACACGCTTGGAGATCGCGGCCACCGCAACCTTCGAGGTAACCGAGGGAGGAGCGAGGATCACCACCATGGAACTGGAGGTCCACGGGGTGGTGCCCGGATTGGACCAGGCCCGCTTCGAGGAGCTAGCCCGGCAGGGCGAGCAGGGTTGCCCCGTGTCCAATGCCCTACGCAACAACGTGGAGATCCGGGTAAACGCCCATCTGGAGTAGAACTCTGCCAAACTGGTTCCAATATGTAGGGCAGGGCGCTCTGCCCTGCCGCCCGGTGGTGCATGGTGTTCCGCGGGCGGAGGGGCACAGGGCCCCTCTCTACAGATCAAGACCAGTGTGACAGAGCAGTAGGCCGGGGCCTCCGCCAGCTCGATCGTGTTACCGTGGCCTCGAGCCTCCGACGAACCGCGCCGACCAGTAAGGATCGGAGAGGGAGCGGATCTGCACCCCCACTGCCTCCGTCTCGGCGTTTATGAAGCGCCCCCCGCCCAGATAGATGCCGCTGTGAGAGAGGCCGGCCTTGTAGGTGTTCTGGAAGAATACCAGGTCGCCCGGCTGCAACTGGTCTCGACCGATCCTGGGTCCGGCGTTGAGCTGTCCCCCCAGGTCGTGGTTCGGGATGCTGATCCCCGCCTCCTTGTACACGTACCAGGTGAAACCGCTGCAGTCGAAGCCGCTGGGCGAGCTGCCGCCCCAGACGTACCGGTACCCCAGGTACTTCTGCGCGATGGCCGCGATGCGGGCCCCTATGTCCCCGGCCGGAGCCGGAGGTGCCACGGCGGCTGCCTGTGCCGGCGCCGGCTTGGGAGCGAGTGTCGGACTGGGCGCGGGCTTGGGCGTCGGGGTCGGCGCCGGTTTCTGCGTCGGCGTGGGCGCCGGCTGCACAGGCGCGGCCGCAGGGGCAGTCGCGGCGGCTGCCGGCTTGGGGGTTGGCGCGGCAGGCCTGGGTGCCGCAGCTGCCGGAGGCACCCCTCCGGGGATCGCCAGCTCCTGCCCGACCTTCAGCTTGTCGGGATCCATTAGATCGTTGGCCACCTGGATGACCGAAGCCCTCACCCCGAAGGCGTCGGCAATGGACAGGAGGGTATCCCCATCTTTCACCACGTACTTGGGAGCCTTGGCCAGCTCCTGCTGGCTCGGCGCGCTCGGTAGCCCCGTGATCGGCTCCGTCGTCCGCATCATTCCGCCGGGAACCACCAGCTGCTGCCCCTCCTGCAGGGCGTTGGTGTCACTCAACTGGTTAGCCTCAGCTATCTTGGCCGAATCCGCCCCGTAGGCCTCCGCGATGGTCAGCAGGGTATCCCCCTTCTTTACCTTGTGGAGCACACCGGAGACCGGCAGGATGGTCAGCTCGTCCCCGATCTGGAGGAGATCACCGTTGCCCATGTTGTTGGCCCACAGGATCGTCTCGGGTGTGATCCCGAACCGGTAGGCTATCCCCAGCAGGGTGTCCCCGGCCGCCACTTTGTAGGTCTGGGGCTTCAGGGGCCCCGCCTTGGGAGTGGGCGTCGGGGTCGGACTGAGAGTCGGGCTGGGGGCCGGCGGGGGAGTGGGCTCCGGTGCCCGTTCACCGCCCCGGCTGGAGGTCGTCGCGCGCACTGCCACCACCCCATCCTCCTGGCCCTTAGCCAGGGCCGTGATAGGGTCGACGGCCACGAACAGCGCTGAAGCGGAGGGTTCCTCCTGAGCTAGAGCGGGTGCGCCCGCGGCTGCCAGCGCCAGAGGGGAGGGACTGGGAACTGGGGTCGCCACAGGGAAAGCCGCCAGGCTGACCGCCAGCATCCCCGGATCGGTGGCGGCGGTTCGGGACGCAGAGAAGAAGGCCAGTCCGAAAGGAGTGGTCGAGTCGGTGCTGAGCAACCGGCCGCCGCCCAGCAGGGCAGAGGCTCCCACCACGGCCATCACGAGCAGGTGAAGGGAGAGTCGGGAAGCGAGGGGCAACTGCCTCTTGAAGCGCTTCCTACGGCTTGAACGGGTCTTCGTCGGGGGCTTCAAAGGCCCAGCATTATCTGGCGAGTCTATTCTCCTCACCTCTCGGCAAGTCGTGCCGGGAGGCACGACGGATCTTTCGCATCTTAGATGCCGGCAAAGCTATCGATCTTTCGCAACACGCGGAAAATCAAAGGGTACAGACTGGGGAATCCGAGAAGGGTGTACTTGCTAGGAGATGTTAGCGAAGGTCGCCGAAAAAGGCAATTCCCAATTTGGTTGTAGTGGGCATCTTGCCCGCAGCCGGCCGAAGGCCGGCACGTCTCCGGGGCGGCCGAGACGGCCGCGCTCCCAGCAGCGGACTACGACTCCTACATCAACTGCTCCGCAGCCTTCTTTCGGGAGCGGCCGGCCACGGCCGACTGGGGCGACAGCGATAGGGCCTTCTTGGGACAGCTCTCCACGCACCGGGGCTCGGGGAGATCCCGGCAGAGGTCGCAGATGACGACCGATTTCGTCCCCGGGTCCAGGGCGATGGCGCCGAAATCGCAGGCCTCGATGCACCAACCGCACCCTGTGCACAACCCCTTGTCCAGCACGATGGTGCCGTCCTCCGCCCTCACAGAAAGGGCATCTCTGGGGCAGGCGACGACGCAGGGCACTCCCTCACACAGCTGGCAGGCGATGCTGATGGCGGCCGCAGGCTGGGGAGCAGCCACCCGGATGCGGGAGAGTTCCAGATCGAAGGTGCCTGTCTTCTCCAGGGCGCAGGCGAACTCGCACAGCCTGCACCCGGTGCAAGCGGAGCTGTCACACACGATGTGGCGTCGATGCATCCTCTATCTCCAAACCCAGCTCGAGCAACTTCTCGGCCGGGATAAGGCCGTCCGGCGTCCAGCCCCGGGCCTCGTAGTAGCCATCGATCATGGTCGCCAGCTCCTCCCGGGTCAGCACCGTGCCCCTGGCGATCCCGGTGGGTAGCGGCTCGTCGAACACCCTGGCAGGCAGGGTGTCGTCGGCCTGGGTCCATCCCTCCCGAATGTTGAAAGCCTTTTTCAGATTCGACACCCGCTCGCCCACCCTCTGCAGATCCTCCGGCGTCATCTCCAGACCGGTGGCGGCCCGGAACAGCTCCGACGCCTCGGTGTAGAAGGCATCGAAGCAGCGGCGCAAGAACTTGCAGATCCCCAGGGAGTCCAGGGTGGCCGCGTAATCCTCCTGAGCCATGGCCAGCGGGCCCCGGCTCCTTTCACCATTCAGCCGGTCCACCTTGGCCGAGAGGTCCACCTCGTAGGCCGAGGACCGGTTGTGGCAGGCGCCACGGGTCCCCACGGCCAACCCCAGGGCCAGGGTCTTCAGGCTGCGGGGCTCGTAGCCCGGCAGCTCTAGCCCCTTCACGTGCATGGCCCACCGCTCCGATCCACCGCCCACCCTCTCGGAGGCCCTCTTGACCCCCTCGCCCAGCAGCTGACCCAGCCCCCGCCGCTGCCCGATCTGCTCCACCAGGGCAATCACGGCCTCGCCATTCCCGAAGCGCAGGTCGAGCCCCCCGGTCTGCTCCCGGGAGATCAACCCCCGCTCGTAGCTCTCCATGGCCCAGGCGATGGAGACCCCAGTGCTCATGGTGTCTATGCCGTACTGGTCGCACAACTCCGCAGCACGCAGCACCGCTGCGGCATCGTCGACGCCACACAACGGCCCAAGGGCATATAGGGACTCGTACTCCAGGCCCACCTGGGTGCCGGCGTGAGGTCCATCGGAGACCCGGTAGATGTGATCGCACCCGATGGAGCACCCGGCGCAGGCGACCACCTTAGCCTTGTGCCGCTCGTAGAGCCACTCGCCGCTCACCCGCTCGGCGCCTTCGAAGGTGGACTGCCGGAAGTTGCGGGTGGGCAGGGCCGCCAGGGCGTTCAGGGCCAGGACGTTGGCCGGGGTGCCCAGGTTGCGATACTTCGCCGTGGCCGCACCCTGGCTCCGGGCGTAGAGATCGAGGCTGACCCGACGCACCATCTCGGCGTCGACCACCCCAACCGGCCGGGTTCCCCGCACGGCTATGGCCTTCAGCTTCTTGGAGCCCATGACGGCACCCACGCCCGTTCGCCCCGCCTGGCGGCTGTAGTCGTTTCCGATGGATGCATAGCGTACCAGCTTCTCCCCGCCCGGGCCGATGGTTGCCACCCTCACCGAGTCGTCGCCCAGGTCCCGCCGGATCCGTTCCTCCGCCTCCCAACTCCTGGTCCCCCACAGGGTCCGGGCAGGACGGAAGTAGACCCGGTCGTCGTCGATGAAGAGGTAGCTGGGGGCTTCGGCCGCCCCCAGCACCACCAGGGCGTCGTAGCCAGCCCGCTTGAGGGCCAGGGGCCAGCCGCCGGACGAGAGAGAGTCGCCGATGAAGCCGGTCAGGGGTGACTTGGTGGCCACGGCGTACTTGCTGGCGGCGGGCACCATTGTTCCCGTGAGGGGACCCGCGGCGAACACCAGGGGATTGTCCGGGTCGAAGGGGTCCACCCCCGGCCTGGAGAAGTCCCACAGCAAACGGGTGGCCAGGCCCACCCCACCCAGATACTGCCGGCAGTAGGAGGGGTCCAGCGGCGCCGTCCGCGCGGTGCGTGTCGACAGATCGACGATCAGGAGCCGGCCCAGGAAGCTGCTCATTTACCTATGAGTCTCTCGGCAGCATCGATATTCCCGACCTTCAGCACCACCATGGCATTCTCCAGGGGTCGGTCTGCGAAAGCGTACACGTACTCCACATTGATCCCTGCCGCCGCCAGGGGTTCCGCCACCGCCTTCAAGAGGCCGCCGGGTTGGTCCGGGACTTCCACCCTCAGCACATCGTTGGTGCTGACAGCGAGGCCAGCGTCCCGAATCACCTCGATCCCCTTCTCAGTGTCCGACAGGATCATCCTGACGATGCCGAAATCCGCAGTGTCGGCGATGGACAGGGCCCGGATGTTGATGTCCGCTTTGGACAGCGTTTCCAGCAGCAGCTTGAGCCGGCCCGGCCGGTTCTCGACGAAGACCGATACCTGCTTCATTCTCATGGCCATCCCCTCCTCACGAGTGCTGGGGACTGAGGACTGAGGGCCGAGATCTTCCCACAGTCCTAAGTCCTAAGTCCTGAGTCCTCAGTCCTAAATGTCCCTTCGGTCGATCACCCGCTTCGCCTTGCCCTCGCTACGAGGAATGGCACCGGGCTCCACCAGCTTCACCAGGGCGGAAATGCCCAGGGTGCTATCCAACTCCGCGCGGACCTTCCTGGTAAGGGTCTCCAGCCGCCCGACCTCGTCGGAGATCACCGACTCCGACACCTCGATCTGGATCTCCAGATCGTCCAGTCTCCGCTCCCGGTCCACGATAATCTGGTAGTGGGGTTCGACGCCGTCCACCTCCAGCAGCACCGCCTCGATCTGCGACGGGAACACGTTGATCCCACGAACGATCAGCATGTCGTCGGTGCGGCCCGTGACCTTCTCCATCCGAACCAGGGTCCGGCCGCAGGCGCACGGCTCCCGATGGAGGCTGGTGATGTCCCGCGTTCGGTAGCGAAGAACCGGCAAAGCCTCCTTGGTGAGGGTGGTGAATACCAGCTCGCCCTTCTGCCCATCGGGCAACAGCTCGCCCGTCACCGGGTCCACTACCTCCGGTAAGAAATGGTCTTCGAAGATGTGCAGTCCCCGCTTGTGGGGACACTCCTGGGCGACGCCGGGGCCTATGATCTCGCTGAGACCGTAGACATCCAGGGCCAGGATCCCCAACTCTGCTTCGATCTCCTCCCGCATGCGGTAGGACCAGGGCTCAGCCCCGAAGAAACCCACCCGCAGGGGTAGATCGTGAGGGTTCACTCCCATCTCCCGAGCAGTCTCTGCCAGGAAGAGAGAGTAGGAAGGGGTGCAGGTAAGCACCGTGGTGCCCATGTCCTGCATCAGCATGATCTGGCGCTTGGTGTTGCCCCCGGAGATGGGTATCACCGTAGCTCCCAACCGCTCCGCCCCATAGTGGAAACCGAGGCCTCCGGTAAACAGGCCATAGCCGTAGGCGTTCTGCACCACATCCTCGTCCGTGGCGCCGCCAGCAGCCAGGGTTCGGGCCATTACGTCCGACCACAGGGCGATGTCACCCCGGGTGTAAGCCACCACCGTCGGTTTCCCGGTAGTCCCGCTGGAGCCGTGAACCCTCACCACCTCCTTGAGGGGTACGGCCAGCAATCCGAAGGGGTAGTTGTCCCGAAAATCGGGCTTCGTGGTGAAGGGGAGCTTGGCCAGATCCTCCAGCGATCGAATGTCGTCGGGACTGACCTTCTTTTCCTGGAGAGCCCTACGGTAGAAGGGGACCTTCTCGTAAACCTCCCTCACCTTCCGCTGGAGCCTCTCCAGTTGGAGGGCTTCCATCTGGCCTCGCGGCAGCGTCTCGTGTTCCTGGTCCCAGAACATGGCTTCTCCCCGATTCAAAGCTATTCAGTGGCTGATAGGGATGAGAATCCCCTATCGCATCGACCCAAAATGAGTGCTACCACCTTGTAGGGGGATCGGCGACACTGCCGTATTCCCTCTTTCCCTCTCCCCGAGAACTCACCGTCGTAACATCGCCTGGTCGGCCGGCGCGAGAGCCCGAGGCTGCTGGCGGTTGCCGGAATAACCTGGCATATCGTCCCGGCCCTAAAGGGCCGGGTTAACCTACGAGGGTCGGTGGTTAACCCGGCCGTTCACGGCCGAGAAGTGCCAGAGTTATTCGGCAACGATCATCAGTGCCGAGCGGCCTTCTGCCGCCTTGCGCCCGGCCTCCAGGGCACGTACGTTCAGATCCCGGTACCTGGCTGGAACCCTTCGCTCGATGGTGGAGAGCCAAACCTCCCAGGACATTGGCAGCAACGATGCGAGGAACCCCAGGAGCACTACGTTCACCACCTTGGGATTCCCGAGCCCGGTGGCGAGAACGGTTCCATCCACCCAGTGAACCAGGTCGGTCCTGGCGTGGAGACTCCCCAGGATCTGGGCATCCGTAGGGTAGGGGTCCACACCGGAACTGACCGACAGGGGAAGGATCGAGTGATCGTTGACGATGGCCACGCCGTCCTGGTGCAATTGAGAAGCCCACCGAGCGGTCTCCAGCTTCTCCAGCCCCACCAGGAAATCCACCTCCCCAGTCTTCGGCAGAGGCGACCACACGCGGCCGGCCAGACGCACGTAGCTCACGACGCTACCGCCCCGCTGGGCCATCCCGTGAATGTCGGACTTCTTCACGTCATAACCCGCCGCCATAGCCGTTTCGGCCAGCAGGTCGCCCATCAATACGATCCCCTGGCCACCCACGCCGGCCAGGATGAAATCGATCTTGTCCATTACTGTCCCACGCGTGCTGAGTGCTGAGTGCTGAGTGCTGACGGCTGCGATATGGCCCCGATGGGGCACACCTGGCCGCAGACGCCGCAGGCGGGGCCCACGCAGAGGCTGGGCTCGATCATAGCCTTGCCCTCGCGGCGGGCGATGGCCGGGCAACCGATGCGCAGGCAGGCGCTGCAGCCGTTGCACCGGCCGGCGTCCACGACGTAGGCCTCCCCGGAGGCTCGGGCCTTGAGGGCACAGGGGCCCCGGACGATCACCGCCGAGGGCTCGTCCCGCTCGGCGCTGTCCCGAATAGCCGCTTCCAGCGCCTTCAGATCGAAGGCGCTAACTACCTTCACGTCCTCCACGCCGAGGCCTCGGACCAACTTCTCCAGATCCACCGCTCGGACCAGGGTCCCCTGGGCCGATCTTCCCGTGCCGGGATGGTCTTGATGGCCTGTCATGGCCGTGGTGGAGTTGTCCAGGATCAGGGTGGTCACTGTTCCGCCATTGTAGACCACGTTCAACAGGGGCGTCATACCGGAGTGGAGGAAGGTGGAGTCGCCGATGACGGCGATCACCTTGTTGGGCACGCCGGCCTTTTCCATACCAAGGGCGTTGCCGATGCTCGCCCCCATGCAGCCAGCGGTATCCATGGCCAGCAGGGGCGGGAGCACCGCCAGGGTGTAGCAGCCGATATCCCCGGCCACCACGGGCCCCACTCGCCTCAGCCGTCCCTGGATCTGGCCCGGTAGCGGCTCACCGGAATCGTCGGCCTTCCGGTAGAAGCCGAGCTTCTTCAGGGTGAAGAACGGACCGGCATGCGGGCACCCCGGGCAGAGGACCGGTGGCCGGAGCGGGAGGGGTATGGGGTCGTGGGACGGGTTTGGACCCTCGCCGTGAGGCGAAGCTGTAGCCGCAGGCTTTACGCCTGCGCGTTCCCCGCGCTCCAGACCCATCGAGCCGTCCGGGGCGGGCGCACCCATAAAGGGTGCGGCTACATCGGTGGCTGGCGCCAGCATGCCCGCCTTCCGGAAGCCCTCCTCCACTCGCTCCAGGGACAGCTCGTCCAGGGGCGGGAAGAAGCATTTCCCCTCCACCTGAAGGCCGAGAGCCCTCACCATCTCCTCCAGGAAGGGATCCAACTCCTCCACCACCACCAACCGATCCACCTGAGAGGCGAACTCCCGGATCAGGCGAACGGGGATCGGATAGCCCATCCCCAGCTTGAGAAAGGAGGCCTCGGGCATCACTTCTCGAGCATACTGATAGGCGACGCTGGTGGTAAGGATGCCGACGCGCCTGTCCCGCAACTCCATCCTGTTGTAGGGGAAGCTCTCGGCGTACTCGGCCAGCTTAGCTATC
>JAJZRD010000007.1 GCA_021845945.1 Chloroflexota bacterium | reverse complement strand
TGGCATCCAGGGCCAGCAAGACCCGCTGCAGGATGTTCACCTTCTCGTTGTTGCCAAAGACCGAAGCGTGAGCCACCAGCCGCCGGATATCCCTTCCGGAAGCCGGGTTGGCGATGATCCCGACACTCGACATGAAAGCCTCTTCACGTGGCGTAGGGCGGGGTCTTGTGCCCCGCCGCCGACCTTCCGTGATCCGCCAGCGGCGGGGGATAAACCCACGCCCTACATCTTCATGCGCTATCTCGCCACCGCCGTCCTCACGGCGGCGACGATCTTGGCAGGGCTGGGAATATAGGCGTCCTCCAGCACCGGGCTGAAGGGCACCGGCGTGTGGGGTGCGGTGACCGCCTGAGGTGGCGCGTCCAGGAAACCGAACGCCTTTTCCGCTGCCAGAGCGACTATGTCGTTGGCAACGCTGCAGCGCGGGTTGTCCTCGTCCACCACCACCAGCTTGTGGGTCTTCTTCACCGACTCGAGGATGGTGCTCTCATCCAACGGCGAGACGGTCTGCGGGTCTACCACCTCGACCTGGATCCCCTCCTTGGCCAGCTCCTCGGCCGCCTCCACGGCGAACGATCTCATCCGGCCAATGGCAACCACCGTCGCGTCCTTACCCTCGCGCGCGATCTCGGCCCTGCCGAGCGGAATGGCATAGTCTTCCTCGGGCACCGGGCCGGTGGTGTCCAGCAGCACCAGGTGCTCGAAGTAGATCACCGGGTCGTCGTCCCGAATGGCCGCCGTGAGTAACCCCTTGGCGTTGTAGGGGGTGGATGGCACGACTACCTTGAGGCCGGGCATGTGGGCGAAGACGGAGTAGAGGCAGGCAGAGTGCTGGGCCGCGGCGCGGAAGCCGGCGCCGTACAGGGTGCGGATCACCACCGGTACCCTGGCTTTGCCGCCGAACATGTAGCGCATCTTGCCGCCCTGGTTGAATATCTGGTCCATGCACACACCGAAGAAGTCGACGAACATCAGCTCGGCGATGGGACGCAGCCCCGTGGAAGCCGCGCCGACCGCCGCGCCGATGAAGGACGACTCGCTGATGGGGGTATCGAGAATTCGGTTACGGCCGAACTCCTGAACCAATCCCTTGGTGACCCCCAGGTCACCGCCCCACGCCTCTTCGCCCTTCTCCTCCAGGTGGGTGCGCGCACCACCCGCCACGTCCTCGCCCATCAGGATCACGGTTGGATCCTTGCGCATCTCCAGCCGAATGGCTTCGTTAATCGCCTCGCGGAAGGCTAGAGTACGGGTAGTCACGGTCGTCATGGTGCGTCCTCCCCTCACGGATAGCTGACGTAGACGTCGGTCAGGAGCTGTTCCACCGCCGGATAGGGCGCCGCCTCGGCAAACTGGACGGCCTCGTCGATGGTCTTCTTGACCCGGGCATCGATCTCCGCCAGCTCCGACTCCGAGAGCAGGCTCCGCTCGAGGACCCGCTTCCTGAAGCTGTCGATGGGATCGTGCGCCAGGTTCTTGGCCCGCTCCTCCTCTGTGAAGTAGCTCAGGTTGTCACCCTGGAAATGGCCGTAGTAGCGGAAGGCCTTGCACTCCATCAGCGTCGGCCCCTCGCCGCGCCGTGCGCGGGCTATCGACTCCCCGGCGGCCTCGAAGACTGCGAACAGGTCGGTGCCGTCTATGGCAAAGCCCGGCATGCCGTACGAAGCCGCTCGATCGGCGATGTCGTGAACGGAGCAGTGGTAGTGGGAGGGTGTGGACTGAGCGTATCCATTGTTCTCGCAGACGAAGACCACCGGCAGCTTCCAGATGGAGGCCAGATTCATCGACTCGTGCATCGTGCCCTGCTCTGCCGCGCCGTCCCCGAAGAAGCAGACGGTCACCTGGTCGGTTCCCTTGACTTTGGCCATGAGGGCCGACCCGCAGGCCAGGGGACCGCCGGCGCCCACGATGCCGTTGGCGCCCAGCATACCCTTGGTCACGTCGGCGATGTGCATCGACCCCCCCTTGCCCTTGCAGGCGCCGGGCGCCTTGCCGTACAGCTCGGCCATCATCGCCTGGGGATCCACGCCCTTGGCGATGCAGTGGCCGTGGCCACGGTGGGTCGAGGTTATGAAATCGCGGTCGGTCAGGTGGGCGCACACCCCGACCCCTATCGCCTCCTCACCGGCGTAAAGGTGCACGAAACCCGGTATCCTACCCTCCGCAAACAGGTCGGCCGCCCGGTTCTCGAACTCGCGAATGAGCCGCATCCGTTCGTAGATCCAGGTCAGCCTCTCCTCGATCTCAGTCATGGCTTGTCCCCTCCATCCTCCCTGGCATGCGCGAAGTCCTGCATCCCAGGTCACAGCCATCGTCAACACAGACCCATCCGGTCGGCAGCCAATGACCCCCGAACTCGAACACCTCCTTTCTCCCCAAGAACGCCGGGCCGATCGACGGTTCGGCCACCGCAGGTAGGACACCCGTGGCCGCAGGATTCATCCAACGGCATCGTGGCCCGTCAGCGTGAGAAGGACGGTGGCAAAGTCCTCCGGTGTCACACCCGGGGATTGGAGGCCCATCTCGCTGTAGACCTCCCGAAAACGACCCAGCAGCTGGTCGTGTTGAACGGCGAGCCCCCGCACGGCCTGCTCCAAGCCGGCGACCCCCGAAGCCGGCAGCAGCGTGAAATCGCCGGACAGGGCGAGATCGTCGATTCGGTCCTCCCGAAGGCGAGCGACCGCCCTGATCAGCCCGCCGGGCGCCTTGTGGGCCGCCTCCACCACGCGCACGCCGTCGTGGATCTTCACTCCCGGCTGGAGCGGCCCGCCCCGCTGATACAGCCACTCCGGGGTGAGGAGCCGCTCGTCCCACTCGCGGACCGAGGCTTTCTCGCGCTCCGTGAGGACGCCGGGAGCGATTTCGGCACCCAGGGCCGTGCAGAACTTGTCGAGATAGACGGCCTTCACCCAATCCCGATCGGGAGCCTGTCCCATTTCCCGGGTCATCGTGGTCATGTACTGCTGCAGACCCTGGTACACCTTGTCGCGCATCTTCTGCGAGGAAACCTTGAGGACGCGGGCCATCACCGAGGAGTTGAAGTCGAACATGAGGCTGCCCACCACCACCTCGGCGTCGCCCATGCTGGCGGCTCCGGTTCCGCCGATTTTCCTCCCTCCGACGTGGACGTCGTTGAGCGGACGATGGTAAGCCGGGATTCCCAGTCCGCGGTAGGTCTCCACCAGGGGGCGAACGTGAAGCTCGAAGCGCCCTTCGACGGAGGCGGGGAGATGGTCCCGGTGAAAGATCCACTGGGTGAAGAGCTGGTTGCGGTCCAGGTAGACGGCGCCGCCGCCGACTTCGCGACGGTAAATCGGAAGCCCCTGCGCCCGGCAGTAGGCTAGATCGACCTCCCTTTCCAGATCCTGGTGGAAGCCGATGCAGACGTAGGGATCGATGCAGGAGACGAGAACGAGGGTGTCTGGGTCCTCGGGCGCCATGGCGTGGGCCAGGGCATGGTAGATGGTCTGTGACTGCAGCGCAGGTACAAGCCCCAGGTCTAGGAGACGAATGCAGCCCATTTGCCGCCTCCCGAGGACACTCAGAACCGTCGCGCGGCGGTTCGCGGAGACCCGCACTCTATCGAAGCCGGCAACGCACGTATCGCCCTGGGTTGACCTGGTCCCGAGCGCCGCCCCATCAGCGGCCGGTCAGCTACCATCTTAAAGATGGTGCCGGGCTTTTGCAAGAGTGTATTCCGTTGGATCTCGCTACCAGATTCTAGCTTCCGCTAAACCCCGGCGCGGAGGCGGCATGGTTCACTAGGGCGCGAGATCGGGTGACAGTTGCGGGAGGGCGAGCCTCCCGGCGAGCCGGCTCAGCAGGAGCTTCGCCCTCCCGCACTGTGACCACGTCCGTGAACCATCCCCTGGCAGCGCGGGCAGTAGTTGGACTCGTTCTCACCGTGTACGATGCGCTGGACCGGCGTTCCACAGGCCGGACAGGGATGGCCGTAGCGCCCGTGCACCGCCATGTCGGGGCGAAAGGCCGTGACCTTCTCCGGAAAACTCTCCCTCGCCTCTGCGATCAGGCGATCGGTCGACTCGGAGAGAACGGCCAGCGTCGCCGCGTGGAGCCGTACCGTCTCCTCCTGCGAGAGATCCCTGGCCAGCTTGAAGGGAGAGAGTCCGGCCCTGTGCAAGATCTCGTCGGAGTAGGCGTTGCCGATCCCGCTCAGAATTCTCGGGTCGGTGAGGGTCCGCTTGAGGGTGTGATTCTCGCGATGGAGCGCGTCTCGGAACTGCTCCAGGCTCGATCCCATGACTTCGATTCCGCCTGGATCCAGCTCAGCCAGGGCTTCCCTTCCGTGAACCATGTGGAGTGACGCACGGTACTTCTTGCCGGTCTCCGTCAAGAGGAGTGTAGCCGTGGCGAAGTCCAGGGCGGCCAGCCCAAAGCCCCTGGGGACGGCGGAGTGGGGCGGCTTCAAGGGGAATGTGTATTCTCAGTATAGCCAGCGCCTCGACTACCGGGCAAGCCGCCGGGGCTCGAACCGCGGCAGAACGCCGGCCCTTGATGCCAGGCGCTCTCTATTCGACGGCGACCGGGTTAGGTCTCGACAGGTACCATCGCCCGGGCCGCGGACTTGATCGCGCGTGCTCTCGCTGCGCAGCCTGGTGATGATGTCGCGGGACTCTATTGGCTGCTTCGATTCGTCCGGCAATCAGATCTATCTGGGACCTGCCTGGGTCATGCGATCCACGGCCGCACCGGTTTGTGGCACGCCACGCTGTATGAGTTTGGCTGCAGTGATGCCGGGGAATACTCACGCTGGCCCTCCGTCTCAGTCGGGTGTTGTCGCAGCCACATGGCCCGGGCATCGCTCTAGCTGTTCGCTGTCCCAACTGATCAGGGTGACGCTTTCCGTGAAAGCCAAGGCAGCGTAGACTGCGTCCCCACCTTTCAATGCGAGCGCGGCCGCAAGCTCCCCGGAAAGCCTACCCAGCTCCTCGGTAATGGGGATCACCGTTACACCGGGCAGTTCCAGCATGGCGGTCACGGCTTGCAGCGCCAGGCTGGGGTCGCCGGTCCGTCGCCGGATGGGTCCGGCCACCTCCGACACGGCAAGGGTGGGGATCAGAATCTCCTCTTCTGCGTCTACCTGCCGCCCGATCCAGGTGCGACTGGTTGCGTGTCGCGGATCATCAGGCCAGAATAGCGCCACCCACACGCTTGCATCGACTACCAGCGTCACTCCCTTTCCTCCCTGACCGCATCAGCTGCCGATGCCCCTTTGTTGGGGTGTTTACCAACCTCGGCCGCGATCCGGTCGATACGGCCCCACAGTTCCGCCATCTCCTCAGGGGATTTCCTCTTGCGCGCTGGCACCAGCCGAGCGATCTCCTTACCATAGCTGGTTATGCTGATCTCCTGACCGGCAGCGGACACCTCCTGAAGGACCTGGCTGAGGTTCTCTCTCAGATCTCGCACCCCCATGGAACGCATCATGTCCTCCCTGTTGTGTAAAGCATTGTGTACACCATTCTAGCAGGAAGGGTGCCGCCTAGCAAGGGTACCGGGAAGAGGAACTCGTAAGCGCAACGGTCGCAAGGCAATCTTCGTCCGTTGGGCGAGAGTACGTCTTGATGCAGCCGGAGTTGCACCTGTTCCCCACCACCAAAGGACTCCGTGCCCGACCGCCGCCAATGAAGTAGTTGCGCTGCTGCCAGGGTTCCAGCAACTCCAAGGCGCGGTCGATCTCGCCTTCCTCCAAACGGATCCGGATTAGCAGGACGGAGTTTCGGCTTTCCGCGAGAAAAGCCAGCAACTTCGGCCGCAGGTTGTCCCACCGACCCAGCGACTGGCCTAGCTCGCGCAACTCCCTGTACTGCTCCAGGCTCGGACGCAGGCGAAAGACCCTCTCGGCCAACTCCAGGGCGGCGGCCTCCCCACCGTGCGACTGGTAGTACTTCTTCAGCCACTCCAGAACGCGCGTGTCCGTGGTCTTCTCCGCTCGCCCCAGCATCAGACGCCCGGCCAGGTCGCCCTGGTCGTGGCTGAGGAAGAGGTCGGCCAAGCCCAGCGAGTCGAAGTCGCTGGCCGTCCGCGCCTCCGTTGCTGCCTCCTCCACCCGGCTCAGATCCAGGAGGCGATCTACCAGGTCGTGGATACGCCCGGTCTCCCGGCCAGACTCGCAGGAACGCCTCGTCGTCCAGCGCATCCGCTTCCAGCTCCAGCAGAAACCCGCCGCTGGGAGCCGGTGTGCAACTGGTGCCAGGACTTGGAGATGGAGCTGGGCAACGCGGCCCAGTTAGAGCCGAGCTATCACGAGCGGCGCCTCCATTACGCCCGCCAATTCCTGGAGCTGTTTCCCGGGGAAGATACGCTCCTCCACGTCAACTTCATGCGGGCCCAGGGAGAGGCGCTGTGGTGGCTGGGTCGGCAGGCCGAGGCCGAAGCTGTCTACGCGTCGCTGGTGGAGCGATACCCCGATGAAGCCTGGGGACACAGAAGAAGTACAAGAAGTGCCATCTGCAGGCGGACGAGAACGCGAGGCGGCGATGACCCTGGGGAATCCGGAAGACGGCACGGGATGCTATGGCTGCTTGAAAGCGGTGCCCACACTCACACGTCGGCCGCCACTACCCTCGGGACTTCAGGACGGACCTGATCCTCCTCAGATCCCGGTTGATGGCCTCGAGATCGAAGTGCTCAGGGTCGAAGCTGCCGCCGAGCCACTCCATCATCTCTTCGTGCCTCTCGTCGTGGGGTGCACGGATGATCTCCAACAGGTCGGCGTAGCCCCACACACCACCGCAGTCCTCGGGTGGGCATGCCCGTTCGCCTGCGAGACAAACAGGATAGCGCACCCCCGCTTCAGGGCTTTCTATCTTCTCTACCAGGATCTCATGCCCCCAGTTGTCGCCGAAGTCGTACACGTACAGGAATTTGCCCCGACGAGTGGGCGCGATCTGGCTCAGCCTAGCAGTCCTGGAGCTTCTCACACGCACGCCGAAGTCGGGGTCGGGCTCGCCGTACTCGGTTCCGCTCGCCGTGAACTGGTACAAGTGGTAGTTCTCCCAGTCCATCACGACCTGGAGGATCTGGTGCAGCCTGTACAGAGTAGTGTCACTCTCAACCTGGAACCGGCGCCATATGGGCGGGGCAGTGTCCATGAGAGTGACCTTCAGTTGATGAATGGAAGGACCGGCAGACCGGTTCACGGTGGCCATTGTCTGCTCCTCTTCGCTCAACCGCTGCAGGACGTACTGGTTAGGCTGCTGCAACCTTCTCCTCCGGAGATTCTACTTGCTACGACCAGGAGTACGCAACACACCTGGGATCAAGGCTGCCCCGGATCTCCTCGTCTGCAAGCTCCAGCGCCCGACCGATTATCGCGCGGGCTTCGTCGTTCAGCATCTGCAGGTTGATGCCGGCCTTGCCCGATTCCCCGTTGTTCGAGAAGGTAGCGGCCTTTGTGCTAGCTCACAGAGCCTTCAGCTTCTGGGTTAAGAGCGGAACCACTTTCCGATAGTCGGCCACCACCCCCAGCTCTGCCGCTTTGAAGAAGAGGGCCTCGGGGTCCTTGTTGATCACAACTACGTGCTTGGAGCGCCCCATGCCCGCCAGGTGTTGGCTGGCTCCCGAGACGCCCACGGCAATGTACAGGTCGGGAGAAACCGTCTTTCCGGTTTGGCCGATCTGCAGGCTGGCGGGCACCCAGCCGGCGTCCACGGCTGGGCGCGAGGCACCCACGGCAGCCCCCAGCACCCCAGCCAACTCCTCCAAGTACTGGAAACCTTCGGCCTCCCCGAGCCCGCGACCCCCGGCCACAATGACCCTGGCATCCTCCAATCGGACCCCCTGCACCTCCTCGGGTCGCACCTCGAGGGTCCTGGCGCGCCGCACCGTCGCGGTCGCGGGCACGACCAGGGAGACGATCCCCACCTGCCTGGCATCGTCTCGGAGCAACGGCTGGAAGCTGCCGGCAGCCACCGTCGCGATGCTGGGTGAGCCTGTCACCACGACCTCGGCCATGGCCTTTCCACCATAGACGGGACAGGTGAACAGCAACTGGCCATCGCCCGATACGGTGATAGCCACACACCCTGTGGCGACACCGGTATCGAGGCGGTGAGCCAGCCGCGGGGCAAGCTCGGCGGCGAATGCGTCGGCCGGGAAGAGCACCATGTCAGCTCCGATTCCTCGAACGGCGACCTCCAGCGCCTGGAGGTAGGCTTCCGAATCGTAGTTGGCGAGGTCAGGCGCCTGCAGCCGGTAGACCTTGTCGGCCCCAAAGGACACGGCATCGCGGCAGGCCGCGCCCAGATCATGGCCCAGGACGGCAACCGATACCGTTCCCCCCGAGGAGACGAGGCCCTTGGCTCCACCTATCAGTTCCGCCGAGGCAGACGGAAGCCGCGTCCCGGCCGGCAATGCAACTATCAAGAAATCCATGGCGACCCCCTATTGCAGGACCTTCAGGCCTAGAATACGCTTGGCCAGTGTCTCGGCCACCTCTTCGTCGGTCTCCCCCTGAATCAACTCAACCTGGACCTGACTCTCAGGGATGAGCATGCGCCGCACCTGGACGCGAGCGCCGTCCGCCAGTCCCGCCATGTCGAGACCCAGGTCGGCTGCCGACCAGGTGGTGATCGGTGCCCGGTGGGCGGCCATGACATCCTTCACCTTCGGGATGCGCAGCTGATTGCTGGGGGCATTGGTGACCGTCACCACTGCCGGCAGTTCGGCCTCCACCAGAGCGATCCCACCCGGGATCTCCTTCTCGACCCGCACCACCCCGTCACCTGCCAGTTGGATCTGCCAGGCGAGGGTGACGCAGGGCAGTCCGAGCTCTTCGGCCACCAGCTGGCCCACCTGACCGCTGTCCCAGTCACCCACCTGGCGGCCACACAGAACCAGGGCCACATCCCCCAACTTCCGGATGGCCGCGCTCAGCAGCCGGGCTACCCCGGCGGAGTCCAACTCGGTCGCGCCTGCCTCTTTCACCTGCACGGCGGCATCGGCGCGAGTCGCCAGGGCACGCCGCAACGCTTCTATGTTGGTCGCCGGCCCCACGGATAGAGCCGTCACCTTGGCCCCCACACTGTCCTTCAGCTGAAGGCCAGTCTCCAGCGCGTTCTCGTCGAAAGGACCGATAACCCGATTCACCCTCTGCAGCAGCGGTTTGTTGGTCTGCTCGTCTAGCTTGAACTGCTTGGCAGGGGCCTCGGGATCGGGGATATGGTTGATGCACACCACTATATGCACGAGATGCCTCCTATCCTTGCTTTCCCCCGTCGGCGGGGACAGGGACAGGCTTTGGGACGACCATCACTGCCTTGGCGGCCAGCACCACCACGCCGTCCTGGTTGGTGCAGGTTGCCTCGAGCTTGAGAACCCTCTTCTCGGGGATTTTCTCGACGATCCGCATCTCCGCCGTGATCGTATCGCCATAGTAGACCGGTGCCTTGAACTGGAACTCGTCGGCCACGGAGATCGGCTCGCAACCCACCAGGTCGTTCCCCAGCACCGCCGTGATCATGCCGGCCACCATGATGCCCGGGGCTATCCGGCGACCGAACCGCGTCCCCTGAGAGTACTGCTCATCCACGTGGATCGGGCTGAAGTCCCCGGTGGCTCCGATGTACATGAGAGCATCGGCCTCGGTGACTGTCTTCGAGAAGTAGGCCGCGCCGCCAACGTGCAGGTCGTCCATCGTTTTGTGTAGGATCATTCCGGTACCCCCTGGACTTGAAACGAAGTCTGTAGTCGGCTTGGGGACTGCCCAAACCCCACCAGGCGCTATGCCCCGAAGCTGCTCACAGCGCCTACAGCCTCCGGCGGAAAGCCGGCCTCAGATCGGCGCTGCCCTTTGCCTGGAGATCATCCGCGAGCCCCATGGGGGCGGAGTTGAACAGCCGCGCATCCATCAGTTTGAGATCGCGGGAGACCACCGGCTCGTATTCCATCAGGTCCAACACATCTCTTCGGAGATCGACGCCGGGGGCGATCTCCGTGAGGACCACACCCTCGGCCCGAAGCTCCAGCACCGCCCGCTCGGTCACGTACAGCACCTTCCGCCCACCCTCTCGTGCGTGAGCCCCGGAGAACGTAACCTGATCCACCCGGTGTAGAAACTTCCGATGCTTCCCCTCTCGGACGATCCGCAGTTGGCCATCCCGAACCTCGGCCTCGAAGCCCCCCGCAGTGAATGTAGCGCAGAAGACTACCGCCCTGGCACCCTGGGAGATGTCCACGAACCCGCCGGTACCCGTGATAGTGGAGCCGTACTTGCTGACGTTGACGTTGCCGTTCTGATCCGCCTGAGCCATGCCGAGGCAGGTGAGATCCAGTCCACCACCGTCGTAGAAATCGAACTGGCTTGGTCCATCAATGACTGCCTTGGGGTTGGAAACGGCCCCGAAGATGATCCCGCCCGCCGGGATGCCCCCGTAGCCCCCCTGCTCGACGGTGAGGGTGAACGCCTCGCTGATCCCCTCTTCGGCGGCTACCGCGGCCACCCCGTCCGGCATCCCGACCCCCAGGTTGAGAAGGGCCCCGGGCTCTATCTCCATGGCGGCACGTCGGGCTACTACCTTCCGAACGTCCAACGGTAACGGCTTCAGTTGCTGGAGAGGAACTCGGACCTCACCAGCAAAGGAGGGGTTGTACTCGGCATCGTAGGTCTGCCACTGGCCCTCGTGTATGACCAGGGCATCCACCATTGGGCCAGGGATGCGAACGCTCATACCAGATAGCGATCCGGCCACCGCCAGCCGTTTTACCTGGGCTATGACCACTCCCCCCGAGTTGCGGCCGGCCTGAGCCACCGCGAGGGCACCAAGGATGGCCGCCTCCTGCTCCAGAGAGACGTAGCCATCCTCATCGGCGGTGGTGCCGCGAACCCAGGCCACGTCGATCGGGAACGCCTTGTAGAAGAGCCACTCCCGTCCCCCAATCGTCACCACCTCCACCAGATCCTCTTTGGTGATGTCGTTGAGTTTGCCGCCCTCCATCCGCGGGTCCACGAAGGTGCCAAGCCCCACGTGCGTGATGACGCCCGGTCTGCCCGCGGCTATCTCCCGGTAGAGCTGGTTCAGGACGCCCTGGGGGAAATTGTAGGCTTCTACCTTGTTCTCCGCGGCCAGCTTGGCCATCTCCGGGGCTTGGCCCCAGTGACCCCCAATGACGCGACGGCAGAGACCCTCCAAAGCCAGGAGAGAGATCCCTCGGCTCCCTCGATCCCCGATGCCGGTCGCGTGAATCACCGTCAGATCGCGAGGGTGCCCCGTCTGCTTGAAGCGCCTGTGCAGCGCGGCGATCAAGGCGTCGGGCTCGACCAGCCCACCCCCCGAGCCATCGATCGCCAAGGTGTCACCGTCTTTGAGCAGCGCGACGGCATCGTCGGCGCTCAGTATTGGTTTCGCCATTCACTCCTCCAGGGGATTAACCTTCGCGCTTCCTGCCCACAACTGCCTGCACTGCGGTCCCCTCCAACACGACCTCGTCCCTCTGATTGGTGCACACCACGCGCAGCTTCAGCCGCGCGTGGTGTAGATCCCTCTCCAACACCTCTGCGGTCGCGACGATGGTGTCTCCGAGTCGGACCGGGACTGCGAACTGGAACTGGCAGGACTCGAGGATGAAACCCGGGGACAGCATCCGGCCGAGGGCCGCAGAGGTGAGCGACGCCGTCAGCATTCCGTGGGCGATCCTCTCACCGTACTGAGTGGTCTTGGCGTACTCGGCGTTCACGTGCAGGGGCGACATGTCGCCGGAGATGCCTGCGAAGACTACCACGTCGGCCTCTGTGACGGTCTTCGAGAAGGAGTATCGGTCGCCAACCTTGAAGCCGTCGATGGTCTTGTCAACGAAGCGATAAGCCATGGCAAATCTCCTGATCTTTCGGCTGGGTCGAGGCAGGCCCCGCGCTCAGCCGTTACTTCCAGCTCGGGGTGTTACCTGAGCTTGCCCTCCAACTCCTCTTGCCAGTGATCCACCAGGCCCGCCGGTGAGTACACGAAGAGGATCACACTCTCTCCCTCTGCCAGGTTCCGCAAGGAGTGAGGTACGTTTGATGGGATGTAGACCGCGCTGATCGGTTCCATGACCTGGGTCTCCTCGCCGACAACGATCTGCACTCGACCGCTAAGGCAGAGATAGACCTCCTCGTTGTGGTGAGTGTGTCTGGGGATGCCTCCCCCTGGAAGCTGGGTACTGTGGCCGATCACGAAGTTCCGAGCTGACAGCGCGCCCTGTCCCGCCAATAGTCGGGTCCAGCGGCCCGCTGGGAAGTGGGTACCTTCGGCGTCCTGCAATCGCAAGAATTCCAAGTTATCGCGCCTCCGATATGGAGAGATGGGGCTGCGAGGCCGAAAGCCGGACAGAACAGCTCCGGAACGCCATCGCCACCCTGAGGAAAGCGGTTTCCATGGAGACCAGCGCCATGATAGAGGGGATACGTCACCCTGTCAATCGAGTCTCACAGAGGTCGAGCTCATCGTCCTTGACGGGGAAACTGTAGGGGCCGTGCCCGCGAGGCTGCGCTCGCGTCACGCGCTCCGCCGGCCCGAGTCGTGGCCGGCAGAGCCCCCCCCGGCGGCTACGGGATTCCCCCTTTGGGAACGAAGCCTCAGAGGTAGGCCGGACTTGACGGGCACACCTGTTTGGGGAACACAATGTAACCCAGTCCCAGGCAACCGGTTTCCTCTGAACGCCAAGACGGCAAGGGACCATCGAAAGGAGAAGAGAGCCATGACTACCCCCAAGGAAGCCACGGAAGCGATCGAGATAGGGCGAACCGTACGGTTCAGCAAGACGGTAGGGGAGTCCGACGTGTACCAGTTCGCCGGCATCACCGGGGACTTCAGCCCCAACCACGTGGACGAGGAGTACATGAAGCGCACCCCCTACGGCCGTCGCATCGCCCATGGGGTTCTGATGGTAGGCTACATGTCTACGGCTTCCACGAAGATACTCGAGGGCATTCCATACCCCTGCGTGTCCTACGGTTACGACCGTATCCGCTTCGTGAAGCCCGTCTTCATCGGAGACACCATCGCAGTGGAGTACCGGGTTGCCGAGAAGGTCCCGGAGAAGGGGCAACTGCTATCCCAGGTGACGGTCACCAATCAGCACGGCGAGGTGGTCACGGTAGCCACGCACATCCTTAAGTTCGTGTGATCGCCAGTCAACCAAAGAAATCAACACCATTGACAACGTTGGCTATCGCCCCTATGATTGCGCCACCAACCATGGAAACCGCTTTCCTCGCTAGTGCACACCTCGCCGTTAGCTATCGCGGTGCGGTTGCGGCCTGGACGATCCTTGGCTGCACGGGAGCCCGGTCCCGCTGCTGCCCCGTGCAGCCGGCATTACTCCTCGAAATGGGTTGGTGCAACGACAGAACCTCAATCCAAGTGACCGAAAGGGAGTACAGGTGATGGGCGAAGAGAGAACCAAGAGGATCTTGGACAGGCGTTCCTTCCTGAGACTGGCGGCGGGCGCGATGGCGGGAACCGCGCTGACCGCCTGCGGGGCTCCAGCCGCACCCCCCGCTAGCCCAACGAAGGCGGCGGGGGGAGTCAAAGCCGCAGAGGCTACCAAGGCTTCAACTTCGGCCGTGGCGTCCGGCAAGAAGTTCCTGATCAAGTGCGGTGTTCCCACCAACGTCGACTATCCATTCCACCAGGGCTACGAGTACTTCGGCAAGAAGCTGGTGGATGCCACCAACGGGGCCGTGGAGTGGCAGAGCTTTCCCAACGGGCAGTTGGGCAGCAACCGTGACCTCACCGAAGGCGTCAAGCTGGGCACCATCCAGATGACCGTGGCCAGCGTGGAATTGTCCCAGTTCGTGCCCGAGTGGGACGTCATGTCGCTGCTCTACCTTTTCGATAGCTACAAGCAGTGCTATGCCGTGGCCGAGGGCGAGGTAGGCAAGCTTCTCACCGAGAAGCTGGAAGCCGCGGGCTACAAGGTTCTGGGCTTCTTCAGCGGTGGCACCCGCAACCTCTTCACCAGAAAGAAGCAGGTGAAGAGCCTCGACGGCCTGAAGGGCCAGAAGATCCGGGTCCAGCAGAACAAGGTGCACATCGCCACCTTCAACGCCCTGGGCGCCATCGCCACCCCTCTGGCCTACAACGAACTCTACTCGGCCCTTCAGCAGGGCGTGGTGGACGGCGCGGAGAACGACCCCACCTCCCTCATGGACATGAAGTTCTTCGAGGTCAGCAAGTACTACACCCTGACCAAGCACTCTCTCGAGGGGATGGGACGTCCCTTCGTCATGAATAAGGCCTTCTTCGACGGCCTGCCGGCCGACATCCAGAAGCTGGCGCTCCAGTTCGGCAAGGAAGCCACCGACCTGGAGCGGAAGGTCTTCGAAGAGAAGGAAGTCGCGGCGATGGAGGAGCTGAAGAAGAAGGGGATGACGGTCAACGAGATCGACCGAGAGCCCTTCAAGAAGATCGCCGTGGAGAAGGTGTTCCCCACCGTCGAGGGCAAGGGGATGCAGGAGCTGATCACCAAGATTCTGGCCACGAAAGCGTAGTACGATGGCAACCCAGAGCTACGCACCCAGGCGGAGAAACGTGGCGCTAACCCTCCTGATCAACGCACCGGAGATCGTCGCCGGTGCCCTGCTGGTGCTGATGTCGATCACGGTGATCCTTCAGGTGGTATTCCGCTACGTGGTCAAGGCTCCCATCAGCTGGTCGGAGGAGGTGGCCACCTTCTCCTTCATCTGGCTGTCCATCCTCAGCGCCGCTCTGGGGGTGAAGTATGGGATGCACTTCTCCATCGAGGCCGTCGTCAAGCGTTTCCCCATGCCGGTGCAGCGTCTCCTGACGGTGCTGACGTCGCTGTCCGTGAGCGGCCTCCTGGCCATCCTCATCTGGTTCGGCTTGAACCTGGTGATGCTGAACAACACACAAATCTCACCGGCCATGGGCATGCCGATGAGCATTCCCTACCTCTCGGTGCCCGTCGGATGTACGCTGATGCTCATCTATCTGTGGACCAACGTGTTGCGGAGTCTACGAAGCTAGGTTACGGCTTTGGTGAGGATGGGGTTGGCTGTAGGCCGCCCCCATCCTCACCCGAGCGATACCATGGGAGCTGAGGGAACAGACTAATGGGCCCAATCCTCTTTGCCATTTTCATCCTCGGGATGCTGCTGGGCGTCCCCATCGCCTTCGCCATAGGCGTGTCCACGGTGGCAACGCTGCCGCTGGCTTCCACCCTGCCCTTCCTGGTGGTGCCCCAGCGGATGTACGTCAGCCTGGACTCCTTTCCCCTCCTGGCCGTGCCGCTCTTCATCCTGGCCGGAAACCTGATGGAGACCGGCGGTATTTCCCAGCGGCTGGTCGCCCTGGCCAACGTGCTGGTGGGGCGGATCCGGGGCGGACTGGGGCTCACCGTCATCGTCTCGACCATCTTCTTCTCCGGCCTGTCCGGCTCCTCCAACGCCGACACGGCCGCCATCGGCTCGGTGACCATCCCTGCCATGCTGAAGAAGGGCTACCCTGCCCCTCTGGCCGCGGCCATCGTCGCCGCCGCCGGCGGCACGGGGATCCTGATCCCACCCTGCATCTTGATGATCCTCTATGGGGTCATAACAGGTACCTCCATCGGCGGCCTCTTCGCCGCCGGTTTCATCCCCGGCTTCATCATGGGGACCGCAATCCTGGCCCTCACCTACTTCAACGCCCGGCGAATGAACCTACCCACCGAGCCTCCCGTCGCCTGCGGCGAGGCCGTGCAGGTGGGTCTTCGCTCCATTCTGCCCCTGATGATGCCAGTGACCATCCTGGGCGGGATCCTGGGAGGAATCTTCACCGCCACCGAGGCGGCAGGGGTCTCGGTACTGTACGCCTTCCTGCTCTCGGTGGTGATATATCGGGAGATAAAGCTCAAGGATCTTCCCCAGATCCTGCTCTCCAGCTGCAAGACCGTGGGCATCGTGATGCTGCTACTCTGCATGTCCAGCATCTTCGCCTGGCTGCTGGCCGCCGACCAGGTGCCCCAGAAGCTGGCGGGCTTCATGCTGCAGGTCTCCAGCGCCCCATGGGTATTTCTGCTGCTGACCAACATAGTGCTGTTCATCGCGGGGTGCTTCCTGGATGGCGCCGCGGCCCTGATCATCCTGGTGCCCATCCTCGCGCCCATCGCCGCCAAGCTGGGCATCGACCCGATCCACTTCGGGATCGTGGTGGTCGCCAACCTGGGCATCGGGCTGATCACCCCGCCGGTGGGACTGTCTCTGTACATAGCCTGCGGCATCGCCCGAGTCAAGCTGGAGGAGGTCGTTCGGCCCGTTCTGCCTTACGTGATCGTCCTTTTCGCCACCCTGCTAGTTCTGACCTACGAGCCGAAGGTGACGACCTTCCTGCCGCGCCTGATGGGCTTCTAGAGTTGCCGATAACCGAGTCCTCCAGAGGTAACAGCGTTGATCAGAAGTGACTCCACCATCACCCCCCAGGGGCTTCGGCCCAAGCTGGAACGGCTCTTCGAGCTCTCGGCGCAGAAGATCCGCCTGATCGAGAGGTCCTGGAACCCCGGCGACGGGACCCCCGTCTACACCATTGAGGGGAGGTACATTACCCGGGGTTGGACGGAGTGGACCCAGGGGTTCCAGGTCGGCGCGGCGATACTGCAGTTCGACGCCACGGGCGACCGGGAGATGCTGGATCTCGGCCGCCGCCAGACTGTCGAGCTGATGGCCCCTCACGTGAGCCACGTCGGCGTCCACGACCACGGCTTCAACAACGTCTCCACCTACGGAAACCTCCTTCGACTGATGAATGAGGGGCGGATCGAGGAAAACGAATGGGAGAGGCGGTTCTACGTCCTCGCCCTCAAGGTCTCTGGAGCCGTGCAGGCCGCCCGCTGGACCAACATCGCCGACGGCGGCGGCTACATCTACTCCTTCAACGGCCCCCACTCCCTCTTCGTAGACACCATGCGATCCCTGCGCTCCCTGGCGCTGGCCCATCGGCTGGGCCATGTGCTGATGGCCGAGCAGGATCGCAAGATCTCGCTGTTGGAGCGGTTGGTGAAGCACGCCGATGCCAATGCCCGCTTCATCGTCTACTACGGAGAGGGCAGGGATACCTACGACGTCCGCGGCCGTACCGTCCACGAGGCGATCTTCAATCTGAACGACAGCAGCTTCCGCTGCCCCTCGACCCAGCAGGGCTACACCGCCTTCAGCACCTGGACCCGGGGCCTCGCCTGGGCGATCCTGGGGTACGCCGAGCAGTTGGAGTTCCTCCAGACCCTCTCCGACGGGGATCTCGCCACGGTGGGCGGGCGAGCCTCGGTCGAGGCAATGATGCTGCGGGCCGCGCGAGCGACGAGCGACTTCTACCTGGAGAACACCCCCACCGACGGGGTGCCCTACTGGGACACGGGGGCACCGAATCTGTACAAGCTGGGCGATTACCTTAACCGGCTGGCTGATCCCTTCAACGAGTACGAGCCCGTCGATAGCTCTGCTGCAGCCATCACCGCTCAGGGATTGCTGCGATTGGGGCGCTACCTCAGCCGCCACGGCGATCGGGAGGCAGCAGCCCGCTACCGGCAGGCCGGGCTGACCATCACCGACACCCTGCTCGGCGCGCCGTACCTGTCCGAGGACGAGAATCACCAGGGGCTGTTGCTCCACTCCATCTACCACAGACCCAACGGCTGGGATCACGTGCCCGCCGGCT
Source organism: Chloroflexota bacterium (assembly GCA_021845945.1). The sequence goes on along the minus strand of JAJZRD010000007.1, from coordinate 26,368 downwards.
CCAAGATCCCACGCGGCGAGTCGTGCATGTGGGGCGATTATCACCTGCGCGAGTTGGCCCTGATGCTGTGGCGCGAGGCCACGGGAGGTCCATACCTGACCTTCTTCGGCCCCAACGCGGCTGCTTGAAACAGAGGATGGCGATGAGGCACAGCCCGGCAAAACCCGGCCGGACCTCCCGGCAGCGGACAGGCGAGGTTGAGAAGGAGGCAAGCCTAGAGGAATTGAATTAATCGAGCTGGATCGTCGGCACAACGCTCATCGTATGTTACATGCGGCGGCAACTTCGACACCGATCCCCTTAGGCAGCTGTCTAGGACGGAGCATGCCCCCAACCGGGGGAAACAACGCGAGCGACGCGTTCTGAGAGTCACGTTGGAGAAGAGGAGAAGCTATGTTTGGGCGAATTCCGGACATGACCGATCGGCGTTCCTGGCCCAGGTGGATCACTCTTTCAGCCCTGGCAGTAGCAGTTCTCGGCCTCACAGCGGCGTGCGGCGGGGGAACGGCTCAACCCACGACGGCACCCTCGCAACCCGCTGCGGCCCCCGCTAAGGCCCCGGAGGCCACCAAGCCTGCAGCGGCTGCCCCAGCCAACGTCATTCGGGTGAAGTACAGCGATCAGGTAGCCGAGGATCACCCCGAGCAGAAGGCAACCCGTGAGTGGGCCGAGAAGGTCAAGACCATGACCAACGGGGCCTTGGTCATCGACGTTTACGCCAACTCCGTCCTCGGAAGCCCCCGTGAGAACCTCGAGCAGATGCAGATTGGCCAGCTTGAGTTCGCCAAGATCTCGACGGCCGCCCTGGGCGGGTTCGTCCCCCAATTCCAGGTGTTTGACCTCCCCTACGTCTTCAAGAGCCGCGAGCACCTGCTCAAGGCCACCGACGGCGAGCCTGGGAAGATCCTGGAGAAGATGCTCGCCGACAAGCTGGGCATCAAGATCCTGGGCTGGTTCGACGCCGGAGCGCGCAGCATATTCACCTCGAAGAAGCCCGTCAAGACCATTGCCGACTTGAAGGGGCAGAAGATCCGGGTCATGGAGAGCCCTCTGATGATCCAGACCTTCAACCTGATGGGAGCGGCGGCGGTGCCGATGGCCTACGGCGAGCTGTACAGCGCCTTGCAGCAGGGTGTGGTCGACGGTGCTGAGAACTCCCAGATCGCCTACCGGTCCATGAAGCACTACGAGGTGGCCAAGTACTTTACCCTCACCGAGCACTTCATGACCCCTGACATCCCGATGGTCAGCCTGAAGTGGTTCAACGCCCAGCCCAAGGAGATCCAAAACGCTGTAGAGCAGTCGGCCAAGGAACTCATCCAGAACGAGCGAAAGTACTGGCTGGAGTACGAAAAGTTCGTCACAAACGATCTGAAGTCCAAGGGCGTCCAGTTCATGGATACCGACAAGGAGCCTTTCGCAAAGGCCGTGGAGCCGGTGTACAAGGACTTCGAGCCCAAAATCGGCAAAGATCTGATGGACATGACCCGGAACATGAAGTAAGCAGCACAGGCCGTAGCGCCGGTGGGTGGCCCACCGGCGCTACGGCCCACTCCCTGGGTGGCAACACCGGAGGTGCACCATCAAGACCCTAACGAATTGGCTTTGGACCGCTACCGCCGCGTTAGCGGCGGCATTCCTATGCGTGATGGTCGTAGTCGTCTTCCTGCAGGTGGTTTTCCGATACTTCCTCCTCCAGCCACTGGCCTGGGCCGAGGAGAGCGCGCGCTTCCTCTTCATCTGGGTCTCCCTCTTGGGTGCTTCCCTGGGCGCCAGGGATCGAGCCCACTTCGCTGTCACGCTGGCGGTCAGTAAGCTGCCCGCGCCGGTGCAGAAGGCGGCGACCATCCTGATCGCTCTGGGCGCAAGCTCCGTCTTCTACATCATGATTGCCGAGGGTTGGGGTCTGGTAGTGCTGAACCAGAACCAGGAATCCCCCGCTATCGGGGTAAAGATGACCTACCCGTATCTCGCCATTCCTCTGAGCGGCCTCCTGATGCTCATCTTCACCTGGACAGACCTGATCACCCATTGGTCTGACAAAGATACAGCTGAGGAAGGCGAGGGGTTGCCTTCCCTGAGCCAAATGCTGGAATAGGGGGAAGGGAATGGCCATAGTTCTGTTCCTCGCTTTCATAGTCCTGATACTGCTCTCCCTGCCCATCTCACTCTCTCTGGGGCTCTCCTCTCTGCTGGCCATGATCTACAAGGGAGGCATACCCCTCACGATCCTCGCCCAGAAGATGTTTACCGGCCTGGACTCCTTTCCCCTGCTGGCTGTGCCCTTCTTCATACTGGCAGGCGGCTTCATGGAGACCGGCGGCATCTCCGCTCGGCTGGTGAAATTGGCCAGTGTCCTGGTCGGCCACATCAAGGGTGGGCTGGGCATGGTGGTGATCGTTGCCACCATCTTCTTCTCCGGCATCTCCGGATCCTCCGCCGCCGACACGGCTGCCATCGGCTCTATCATGATCCCGTCCATGGTGAAGCGCGGCTATCCGCGCAATCTGTCGACGGCCATCGTGGCATGCGCGGGCGGCATGGGCATTCTGATCCCGCCGTGCATCACCATGATCATCTTCGCCCTCACCGCCAACGTCTCGGTGGGCTACCTCTTCGCCGCTGGTTTCATGCCCGGCGCCCTGATGGGGCTCGCCCTGATGGTGATGGTCTACATCGTAGCGCGGCGCGACAACCTGCCCAGTGAGCCAAAGGCGGCCTGCGGGGGGATGGGCAAGGCGGTATGGGATGCGATCCCGCCGCTGATCATGCCGCTCATCATCCTGGGAGGAATCCTCTCGGGCGTCTTCACGGCTACAGAGTCGGCGGTGGTTGCCGTGGTCTACGGTGCCGTCCTCTCGATGGTCGTGTACCGTGAGCTTCACCTGAAGGACATCCCGATGATCCTGGTGAACTCGGCGAAGCTCACCGGCGTGGTCATGCTGTTGGTGGGGATGTCCAGCACTTTCGCCTGGATCTTGGCCACCCAACAGATCCCGCAGATGATCGCCCAGGGGATGCTTTCGATCTCCACGTCGCCCTGGGTCTTCATGCTAATGGTCAACATCCTGTTCTTGTTTGTGGGGACCTTCATGGATGCCACACCGGCCATCATCATCCTGGTTCCCATCTTGTTCCCAGTGGCCACGAAGCTCGGCATCGACCCGATCCACTTCGGCACAGTGCTGGTGATGAACCTGGGGATCGGCTTCATCACCCCGCCTGTAGGCACCTGCCTCTACGTCGCGGCCAGCATCGGCAAGACCACCCTGGAGGATCTCTTCAAACCCTTGATGCCATTCCTAACGATGATGATCTTCGTGCTCTTGGTGGTCACCTACTGGCCGGATCTGACGCTGTTCATCCCTAGGCTTACGGGATACACGCGGTAGGACCGGCCATCTAAACGGCAGCCATCTTGTAGGGGCGGTTCGAGAGCCGCTCCTATACTTTCGAGAGGACCGGGAGGAATCGAATACCATGCGATTCGACGGCAAAGTAGTGCTGGTGACTGGCGGATCTCGCGGCATCGGCAAGGGGATCTCACTCCTCTTTGGGCAGTTGGGAGCCCGGGTGGCGGTGAACTATGCACGCAACGACGAGGCCGCCGAGCAGCTAGCTGCGGAGATGCGATCCCAGGGGATCGACGTGGGGCTGTTCAAGGCCAATCTGGGAGACTACGATCAGGCGGCGGCGATGGTGCGACGAGTGGTGGAGCAGCTCGGAGGACTGGACGTGCTGGTGAACAACGCCGGCATCAACATCGGCCCCCAGAGCATCTTCGAGATGCCTCCGGAGGTGTGGAACCGGGTGATCACCACCAACCTCACCGCCCTCTACAACGTCACCAAGCCCGCCGCCATGGTCATGCGGGAGCGAGGGGGTGGCGCCATCGTCAACATCGCCTCCAACGTCATCTCCACCGGGGGAGGCTCCGGTGCGGCCTACGCGGCGAGCAAGAGTGGAGTGCAGGGCTTCACCAGATCCCTGGGGAAGGACCTGGCGCCCTATGGCATCCGGGTGAACGCCATCGCCCCAGGGGTGACCGAGACCGACATGATCGACAGACTCCCGCCCGAGGTTCAGGCACGACTGAGGGTGCCGGCCCCGGTCGGTCGCATCGGCCGGCCTGAAGACGTGGCCGGGTTGGCCGCCTTCCTGGCCTCGGACTACGCGACCTTCATCGCGGGCCAGACCATTTTCGTCGACGGCGGCAAGTACCAACCGTAGGGCTCACGTCTTGGAGGTACGAGAATGCAGCATCGCGATCTACCGAGGGTCACGGGCCACACGAGGCCCATCGCAATCCTGGGATATCCCATCCATCACTCCCTTTCCCCCTGGATCCACAACGCGGCCTTCGCCGCGGCCGGTCTGGACTACGTCTACCTGGCCCTGGACGTGAAGCCCGGCGATATCGAAACGGCGGTCCGCGGCCTCCGGGTTCTTGACTTCGCCGGCATTACGCTCACCTCGCCTCACAAGCAGACCGTCATCCCTCTGTTGGATGAACTCACCGAGGAGGCCCGTGCCATCGGCGCCGTCAACACCGTCGTCAACCGCGATGGCCGTTGGATAGGCACAAACACCGACGCTACCGGCTTCCGCAGGATGTTGGAGTTGAACGGGCTGTACCGACCCGGCATGAAGGCGGTCATGCTGGGCGCCGGAGGGGCGGCGCGGGCGGGACTGTACGCGCTGCTTCAGGTGGCACGAGAGGTAGTGGTGCTCAACCGCACGGTAAGCAGGGGTGAGGAACTGCTGCGGTCGATGGAGGCGTTCCACGGACAGTGTCGATGCCAGGCGCTGACCCTCACGCCGGAGACCCTGGAAACCCACCTCCGCGATGCCGACCTGCTGGTAAACACCACATCGGTGGGGATGAGCCCCAACGACCAGGAGTGTCCAGTTCCGGAGGAGGTGGAGATACCTGCTGGCTGCGGCGTGGCGGACATGATCTACTCTCCGCCCAAGACGCTGCTTCTCCAAAGGGCAGAGCGTGCGGGGGCCGTGGCGGCAAGCGGACACTTGATGCTGCTGCACCAGGCAGTGGACGCCTTCAAGTTCTGGACAGGGGTGGATCCCGACTTCAGTGTGATGGACGACGCCCTACGCCGGGGTCGCGAGGCCCAGATGAGGGAGAGGCACTAGCAGATTGAGTGGGGGCGGCCGGTCGGTCGCCCCCATGAGACCAACAACCTACCTGTGCACGAACTTGGGCGGCCGCTTGTCAAGGAAGGCCTGCACCCCTTCCTTGATGTCCTCGCCGCCAAAGGCCTTGCCCGTCAGCTGCAGGGCGTAGGCCTGCCCCTCGGCGAAGCCCGCCATGAGGCCGTAATCCACGGCCCTCTTGATGCATTCCATAGCCACTCCGGAGCGCTGGGCGATGGTGGAGGCCAACTCCTGAGCGACGGCGAGGGCCTGGGCTGCCGGAGCGACCCGGTTGATCAGTCCGATCTCGTAGGCCCGTTGCGCACCGATGAAGTCCCCGGTATACATCAGCTCCTTCGCCAGCGATTCGCCAACCAATCTCGGCAGTCGCTGGGTGCCGCCGCTGCCGGGAAACACCCCCAGCTTGCACTCGGGAAAACCGATCTTGGTGCCCTCGTCCATTACTCGAAGATCGCAGCAGAGGGAAAGCTCAGCTCCCCCACCAAGAGCAAGACCATTGATGGCCGCGATGGTCGGCTTGGGCAGGTTATCCAGAGCATCATATACCAGGTTTTCTTTGGTCATCTTCTTGTCTATCGCCACGACGGGGTCCATCAGCTGGATGAACTCCCTTATGTCGGAACCCGCGCAGAAGGCCTTGCTGCCCGCCCCCGTCACCACTACCACCCGCACCGCCGGGTCGGCGGCTAGCTCGGCCAGACACTCGCCCAACTCCCGTGTTAGCTGGAGCGTCACCAGGTTGACCGGAGGGTTGTTGAGGACCAGGGTGGCCACCCCATTGTCTAGGGTCCAGTTAACCAGCTCTCTCATCGTTTGCCCTCTCCTCGCCACATCGGATCTTCCCGCAGCCCCATCGGCTCGGGGGCGAAAATGCGAGGATCCATCTTTGCAGGCTCCCCGGGGATCAACACAGGGAACGGAATCTGATCGAGGACGTCCCGCTGAATATCGATGCCCTCGGCCACCTCGATCAGAACCATGCCGTCCGAGGTTAGATCGAACACCGCTCGCTCGGTGATGAAGCGGGCCGGCTGCCCCTGCCTCATGGCGAAGGGTCCGGACCAGGTCACCTGTTGAACCTCGGGCACGAACTTCCGCAGGTTTCCCTCCTTCACCACCTCGATTCCTCGGCCGGTCAACCTTAGCTCGGCCTCTCCAGCCGTGAGGCTGCCCAAGAAGAACACCCGCTTGGCATTCTGGGCGATGTTCGTGAAGCCACCGGGGCCAGTAACGCCATCACGGAACTTGCTCACGTTGACGTTGCCATGGGAATCCACCTCGGCAAAGGACAGGAAGGCTAGATCCAGCCCACCGCCATCGTAGAAGTCGAACTGGTAGGGCGTATCGATCATTGCCTCGTAGTTGGTTGCCGCGCCGGAGTCATTGCCAAGGGCCGGCACACCACCGATGAGCCCCTGCTCCACCGTCAGGGTCACTTCCTGGTAGATCCCCTCCTCGGCCGCTACAAAGGCAATCCCGTTGGCCATGCCGAAGCCGAGGTTGACGACGGCCCTGGGTCTTAGCTCCATGCTCGCCCGCCGCGCCACCACCTTCCGGATGTCCATCGGAAGGACTGGGATGTCCGCGTCAGGCTTACGCATCTCCCCAGCATAGGCGGGATCATACTTGACCACGTAGGTCTGCCAGGGATCAGGATCCACCACCACGTAGTCCACCAGGATGCCCGGCACCTTCACCTGCTTGCCCGGTAGAGTGCCCACTTTAGCAAGACGCTCCACCTGCGCCACCACTGTTCCACCCCGACGGTGGGCCGCCTGGGCGATGGAAAGGTTCTCCGCGAAGATCGGCTCCTTCTCCATGGTGAGGTTGCCCTTCTCATCGGCGGTGGTGGCGCGGATGAAGGCCACATCCAGATCGTAGCCCTCGTAGAAGAGCCACTCCCGCCCCGCCAGTCGAATGACCTCCACCAGATCCGGGCCGCGGCGAGTACCCTGGCGGCCCCCCTCCAGTCGGGGATCGACGAAGCTGTGCAGCCCAACGTGGGTGATCAACCCGGGACGCCCGGCGGCCATCTCTCGGGAGAGCTGGGACATGACCCCCATCGGAAAAGTGTAAGCCTCGATCTCCCCCTGCAGAGCCAGCTGCCCCATCTTGGGACAGTTGCTGAAGGTGCCAGAGACCAGGCGGTTCACCAGCCCGGGGTGTGCCAGCCGGCCGACGCCGGCCTCCTTCCAGTCGCCAAGGCCGACCGTGCTGATTATGTTAAGGGCTCTGGGTTTTCCGGTGGCCAGGAACCGCTGCTCCAGCCCCTCTATCAGCTTCTCGGGGACGGCATGGCCGCCGCCTGAACCGCCGATCCAGATGGTAGCCCCCTCGGGCACCAGGGCCGCAGCTTCGGTGTGATCGATGACCTTTGCCATGATCTGCATTCACCTCCCATCGAGCACCTGCGCTCGATTCGGATACGTGGGCACAGGAAGGCTTATTGGACATCCCAAATTACACGCGCTCTTTGAACTCCTGCAAGATCTTTCGGGCGATGATCATGCGGTGGATCTGCGAGGTCCCATCGTAGATCTGGCAGACCTTCACATCCCGCACGTATCTCTCGAGCGGGTACTCCTTGCTGTACCCATAGCCGCCGAAGATCTGCAAAGCGTTTACGGTGTGGCGCATAGCGTTGTCAGCACAGAAGTACTTCGCCATTGAGGCCTCCTTGGTGAAGGGGATCCCGTCGTCGCGCATGCGTGCTGCCCGGTACATCAGAAGCCGCCCGGCGTCGATCTCGGTCGCCATCTCCGCCAGCATGAAGCCGATGCCCTGGTAGTTGCCGATGGGCTGGCCGAACTGCTGCCGTGTAGCGGCGTAGGCAGCGGCCTGCTCGAAAGCTGCCTGCGAGATACCCAGGGAGAGGGCAGCGATGTCCAGGCGGGTGCCATCTAGGCCCGCCATCATGATCTTGAATCCCTGACCTTCCTCGCCGAAGAGGTTCTCTGCAGGGACCTCGCAGTTGTCGAAGAAGAGCTGGCTGATAGGGACGCCGTGCTGCCCCATCATGGGGTCCTTGGGACCCACAGTGAGGCCCGGCGTACCCTTCTCCACGATGAAGCAGGTCTGGCCGCGACTGCCCTTGGAGGGATCCGTCGAGGTCAGGACGATCATCATATCGGAAACCGGGGCCAGGGTGATGAAGATCTTCTGGCCGTTGATCACCCACCGGTCGCCGCGGCGCACCGCCGTGGTCTTGATGCTGGAGACGTCGGACCCGGAACCGGGTTCGGTGATGGCGAAACCCCCGATCTTGCGACCGCTGCTCAGGGCCTCCATCCAACGCTCCTTCTGAGCGGGACTCCCGAACTTGCTCAAGAGGTTGAGATGGAGCCGGATGGCCCCGATGACGTTGCAGACCGCCGCGCTCACCCGCCCGATCTCCTCGCCGCTCATCACTGCGGCCAGGGTGCCGCAATCGGCACCGCCTTCAGACTCCGGGAGTTCCATTCCCAGCAGCCCAAGATCGCCAGCGATCTCGATGAGATCGGGGAAGAACTCGTCCTTCTCGTCGATCTCCTTGGCCCTCGGTTCCACGTGCTCGATAGCGAACTGTCGAGCCGTCTCGCGGATCATTATTTCTACTTCGGTGGGGTTGAAGTCCATGGCAGCCGATCCTCCTTGGTGCTCGGGGGTGGGTTGTGGTAAGTGAATGGTGGGGAGGACACCCCGCCGTGCCTCCCCCGACTGATTCCCTGGTATGGAAACCGGTTGCCATTATACACCCTGTACTGCTATGATGCACCTGCTAGGGTGCTCAGACTCGGGTGGGGATCGTAGAATGCCGATAGCCCCCACCGCGCCCCACCACCCCCGGCACCCGGACTCACCGAATCACTCATTGGACTCAGCAACGCTGGAGGATGAAGATGACCACCGCCAAGGCCGCTGTCGTCACGGCTTTCGACGAACCACTGGTCTTGAAGGAAGTCCCTATCCCCACGCTCCGCCCCGGCGAGGTGTTGGTGCGGATCCTGGCCGCCGGGGTCTGTGGCTCCGACGTCCACATGTGGCGTGGACAGGACCCCCGCACCCCGCTACCCATCACCCTGGGCCATGAGGGGGTTGGACAGGTGGTAGAGATCGGTGGCTCCAAGAAGACGGTGGACGGCCTGACGCTGCACCCGGGCGACCTGGTCATCTGGAACCGCGGCGTAGTCTGCGGCCACTGCTACTGGTGTGCAGTCGCCCGGCAGCCGGCGCTCTGCCCTTCCCGCTGGGCCTACGGCATCCACCGATCCTTCGACGAGGGCGCTCACCTGAACGGCTGCTATGCCGACCACCTGCTGCTCCATGCCGGCACCGACATCCTGCCGGCTCCCCCGGGGGTGGGCCCCGAGCTGCTGGTGGCCGCCTCCTGCTCCGGTGCCACCACCGCCCACGCCTTCGATCTGTGCCCCTGCCACCCGGGTGACACGGTGCTGATCCAGGGGGTCGGCCCCCTGGGGGCCTTCGCGGTGGCCTTTGCCAGGGCAGGCGGGGCAGGCCAGATCATCGTCATCGGGGGCACAGACAGCCGGCTGGAGCTGTGCCGCGGCTTCGGCGCCACGACCCTGGTCAACCGAAGACAGCTGAACCTGGAGGAGCGGCAGGCGCTGATAATGGACTTGACCAATGGTCGAGGCGTCGACCTGGCCATCGAGGCCTCGGGGACCGTGGAAGCCTTCCAAGAAGCCCCACCCATCATTAGGGTGGGGGGAGCCTACGCCGTGGCAGGCATCGCCGAGCCTCGCGGGATGGTACCCTTCGAGGTATTCCGCGACCTGGCCCGCAAGAACCTCCACCTCCAGGGGGTATGGGTCAGCGATACCCGTCATCTACGCCAGGCTGTGAGCCTGGTCACCCAGGACCCGGCATCCTTCGCCGCCCTGGTCACCCACCGGTTCTCTCTGCCGGAGGCAACCCGAGCCCTGGAGACGGTCGAGAACCGATCGGCAATGAAGGCAGTGATCGTCCCGTGAGAGCCCAACCTCTCCCCCAACCCCTCCCCGGCGCAGGGAGGGGAGCAGCCCCCCTTCCCCCGTTGGGAAGGGGGCCGGGGGGTTGGGTCCGTGGAAACAGCTATCCTGAGGCGAATGAAGAGAATATGGGGAAGGTAGCAGATGTCCAGCACCCTGCGTAGCCAGGCGATCGGATCGGAGTCCATCGCCCACCGCGTGGCCCTCCTCCGAGCGGAGGGATATGACCGCGAGGCCACCGGCCGCCCCATCATCGGCGTCTTCAACAGTTGGAACGAGGCCAACCCCGGTCACTTCCATCTGAATGCCGTTGCGCAGACCGTGAAGGCCGGCGTCTGGTCCGCAGGCGGGCTTCCGCTGGAGATGCCGGTGACGGGCATCTGCGACGGCATGTGCTCCAACCATCCGGGCGACCGCTACACACTGCCCTCCAGGGATCTGCTGGCTGCGGAGATCGAAACCATGGCAGAGGGCAACTGGGTGGACGGCATGGTGATGCTGGGCAGCTGCGACAAGGTGGTGCCGGGGATGATCCAAGCCGCTGCGCGCCTGGACCTGCCCGCGGTGATCGTCACCGGCGGCTACATGGCACCGGGGGACTTCCACGGTGAGATGGTGACCATCTCTGCGACCAAGGAGAAGTTCCCATCGCTGCTGGACGGGCGGCTCACTCAGGACGACTACGACCATCTGGTGGACGTCGCCTGCCCGGGGGTGGGGGCATGCCCCTTCATGGGCACCGCCAACACCATGTGCGCCCTGTCCGAAACCCTGGGACTCTCGCTTCCGGGGAACGCCACGGTGGGAGCGACCGACGGCAGGCTGCTGCGACTGTCCAAAGCGGCGGGCGAGCGAGCGGTGGCAATGGCGCGGGATGGTGTGACGGCCCGCCGGATGATCGACGCCCACGGGATCGAGAACGCGATACGTGCCCAAATGGCCTTCGGCGGGTCCACCAATGCCATCATGCACCTGATCGCCATAGCCCGAGAGGCCGGAGCCTCGCTGTCGCTGGACGACTTCGATCGGCTGAGTCGGGAGACCCCCTACCTCTGCCGGCTCTTCCCATCCGGGCCCTTTACCCTTGCCGACCTCGACGGGGCCGGCGGGCTGCCCGCCCTGCTGAAGGAACTGCTTCCCCTGCTGCACCGACACCAGCCCACCGTCACCGGGCGTTCTCTGGCCGACAACGTCGCCGGCGCAATCCGGAAGCGCCCCGAGGTGATCGCCACTCTCGAGTCCCCACTGGATCGAGAGGGAGGCCTCGCCGTGCTCCGAGGCAACCTGGCGCCCGAGGGTGCCGTGGTCAAGCACGCCGCCGTGAAGCCCGACATGCTGCGCCACCGGGGTCCAGCGATGGTGTTCAACAGCGAGGCCGAAGGGTGGCGGGCCCTGCTGGAGGACGCGATCAAACCCGGTAGCGTGGTGGTGATCCGCTACGAGGGCCCCCGCGGTTCGCCCGGCATGCCTCACCTGGAGACCTTTATGGCCAGCCTGTGTGGCAAGAAGCTGGACGACAGCGTGGCCCTGGTCACGGACGGTCGATTCTCCGGCGCCACCAAGGGCCCTGCCGTGGGCCACGTCAGCCCGGAGGCGTACGTGGGAGGACCGCTTGCGGCGGTGCAGGACGGCGACATCATCGCCCTGGACATCCCCTCCCGAACTCTCACCCTGGAAGTGGACGATCGAGAGATCGCTCGCCGCCTGGCCGCCGTGGTTCACCCTCAGAAGCCGGCACCCGGCTGGCTGGGCATATACCGCCGCCTGGCCACATCGGCCTCCGACGGCGCGATGTTGAAGGTTTGATTGGACGATGACTACATATGTAGGTCTGTTTGGGCATCCGGTCAAGCAGAACCTCTCCGCCATCATGCACGACGCTGCCTTCAACGCCCTGGGGATGTCCTGGCGGTACACCCTCCGAGATGTCGAGCCGGGCAGGGTTGCGGAGGCCGTGCGCCGAGTGCGAGGCGAGGGGTGGGTGGGCTGGAACGTCACAATCCCCCACAAGCTGGAGATCGTCGCCTCCATGGATCGGCTCTCCCCCGAGGCGGCCATCATCGGGGCTGTCAACACGGTGCAGGTCACCCCGAAGGGTCTGATGGGCCACAACACCGACGGAGTTGGGTGCGTGATGGCCCTTCGCCAGGAGACGGGGCAGGGTGCTGCCGGCCTCAGAGTCGTCCAGATTGGCGGCGGGGGAGCCGGTCGGGCCGTGGCCGTTTACCTGGCGATGGAGGGGGCGAGAGAGATCGATCTTTACGACGCCGACCTCGCGAGATCCCAGGAGGTGGCAGCATTGCTGGCCAGCTCCTTCCCTCGGGTGCGGGCTCGGGCCCTGAGCCGCGATGCTCTCCCGCAGGCAGTGGCTGCTGCAGAGCTGGTGGTGAACGCCACCCCCATAGGTATGTGGCCCAACGTGGAGGCTGAGCCGCCCATCGACCCGACCTGGTTGTCCTCCGGCATTCTGGTGTACGACATCATCAACAATCCTCCTAAGACTCGCCTCGTGAAGGCAGCCGAGGAGCGGGGCTGCCGGGTGCTGGGGGGATTGCCGATGCTGGTGATGCAGGGGGCGCTGGCCTTCCAGCTCTGGACCGGCCGCGAAGCCCCTGCCGACGTGATGCGCGAGGCCGCGGAAAGGGCCGTGGCCAACTGGAAGTAGGAATACCCTCCCCCTCTTCGTCGGGGGGGAGCGTGGGTGTAAGGGTGTGAGAGAAACCATGCGAAGTGTCGTGGTTACCGCCCCCGGCAAGATGGAGCCGCAGGAGCGGCCGATCCCGGAGCCCGCCCCGGGTTGGGTAGTGGTGCGGGTGCAGGCCATGGGGGTATGCGGCACCGACCTGGAGATCCTGGAGGGCACGCTCCCCTATCTGCGCAGTGGGAAGATCTCCTATCCCATCGTTCCGGGTCACGAATGGAGCGGTGAGGTGGTATCCGTGGGGGTGGGGGCGAACCGGTTCACCCCCGGCGATCGAGTGAGCGGAGAAACCCACGTGGGCTGCGGCAGCTGCGAGCGCTGCCGCACCGGCCGCTACAGCTCCTGCGAGGCCGTGAAGAGGGTGGGCATCGGCGACCTGCCGGGCGGCTGCGCCGAGTACATCACCGTGCCCGCACAGAGCGTCCACCGGCTGCCCGACTCCATGGACTTCGCAACAGCCGCCGTCCTGGAGCCCACCACGGTGGCGTTGTACGGCCTGTCCAGAGCCGGTCTGATGGGGGGAGAGCACGTCGTGGTGGTGGATGCGGCAGGCGATCCCGACTTCTTCGGACAGGAGGTCTCTTTCCTGCGCAAGGGGGGGACTCTGGCCGCCATCGGGCTCTTCAAGAGGCCGGTGCCGAAACTCGATCTCACCCCGATCGTGACCCGCAACCTGAGCGTAGTGGGCAGCCTGGGGAGCCCGGGGATCTGGGATAGGGCCATCGCCCTGGTGGGGGCCGGCAGGCTGGAGCCCTCGCCGATTATCACCCATCGCTTCTCACTGAAGGAAGCCGAGAGGGCTTTCCACACGGCGGCGGACCATGAAACCGGTGCGATCAAGGTGATCATCCAACCGTAGAGGGAAACAGGGATGGCCGGACACGAGAAGTTCAACTTCAGGTCTCTAGAGGAGCTGCGGGCAAGAACCGAGGCCCTGGGGCTGAGCATCCAACTGGAGGAGGACCTCTCCCCCCTGAGACAGCCGGTGGCCATCGGTGACCTTCGGACCCCCAACGCCCTGGGCATCCACCCCATGGAGGGCTGCGACGGCACGGCCGAGGGTTCGCCGGGCGAGCTCACCATCCGTCGCTACGAGCGGTTTGCCGCCGGAGGAGCCGGGCTGCTCTGGTTCGAAGCCACAGCGGTGGTGCCCGAGGGTCGGGCAAACCCCCGGCAGCTCTGGATCCACGAGAGGGACGTGGGGGAGTTCGCCGCCCTGGTGAAGCGGGTCCAGCAGATCGGCAGAGAGCAGTTCGGCCCCGATCGCGAGCCGGTAAGGATACTTCAGCTCACCCACTCGGGGCGCTACAGCCGGCCGGTGGACAACCCGGCCCCCGTCATCGCTTTCCACCACCCTGTGCTGGACCCCAGGGGCGGTCTGACGGAAGAGTACCCAACCATCACGGACGGCCAGCTGGAGGCCTTGGAGGACCGCTACGTGGTCGCGGCAAAGCTGGCCCAGGAGGCAGGCTTCCACGGGGTGGACGTCAAGAGCACTCACGGCTACCTGGTAGCCGAGCTACTGGCAGCCCACACTCGGCAGGGTCGTTACGGCGGCAGCTTCGAGAACCGCACCCGGTTCCTGCTGAACGTGGTGGAGAAGGTGAGATCCGCCGTCCCAGACCTGCTGCTGGCCGTTCGCCTCCTGGCCTGTGACGGGATGCAGTACCCCTACTCCTGGGGAATGAGTCGAGAGACCCCGGGCAAGGAGGATATGGAGGAGCCGATCCGGCTGGTGAAGCTGCTCCACCAGAAGGGGGTCCGGCTGCTGAACTCCACCGCCGGAAACCCCTACTACAACGCGCACGTCACCCGGCCGTTCGACCAGAACATCGTCGGCGCCCCCACGGAGCCCGACGAGCATCCCCTGGAGGGGGTGGATCGCCTCTTCCGGACCTCCCGTGCGATCCAGCAGGCCGTTCCCGAGATGGTGGTGATGAACACCGGCTATTCCTGGTTGCGGCAGTTCTTCCCTTACGCCGCCGCCGCCAACGTGCGTAACGGCTGGGCCCGGATCGCCGGCCTCGGGCGGCAAGCTTTCGCCTACCCCGACTTCGCCCGGGATCTGCTCGAAAAGGGCTCCCTGGACGTTCGAAAAGTCTGCACGGCCTGCAGCAAGTGCACCCAGTTGATGCGCGACAGGGGCGTTGCCGGCTGCGTCACCCGAGACGCCGCTGTCTACCTGCCGCTCTACCGGAAGTACAGTCAGCACAAGTGAGGAAGCCGGCCATCGGAGTTGGCCCGGAAGGGGGGTGATGGAGTCCGAGAACGACCCGCGGCCCCGGCCAAGGTCTTTGAGATGAAGGTGGGCCATACCCATCCGGACACCCATCCTCACCACAAGGCCTGGGTGAAGTTCGCTGACGAGGTGGCCAAGGCCACCAATGGCGCCATCAAGGTGAGCATCTTCCCCAACAACCAGTTGGGCAGCCTGGACGAGGTGATCACCGCCATGCAGGCCAACACCGTGCAGGGCCTGGATACCCCAACCTCGTTCATGACCGGTGTCCTGCCGGGACTGGGGATCTTCGACATCGCCTACCTCTTCCGGGACGTTGACCACATGCTGAAGGTTGCAGACGGACCGGCAGGGGCCAAGGTGTACGACAAGCTGCCGGCCAAGGGGCTGCGGGTCATCGGTACCATGAACGCCGGCACCTGGTCTATCTACAACAGCAAACGGCCCATCAAGACGGCCGACGACGTGAAGGGCCTCAAGATCCGCACCATGTCCAGCCCGGTGCTGGTGGAGAGCATTAACCTGCTGGGCGGCTCCGGTGTGGCCATGGCACCCGGCGAGGTGTACAGCGCTATCCAGCAGAAGGTGATCGACGGGTCGGTGAACTCCCTCGTCTTCTACAACGACAGCAAGCACTACGAGGTGGCCAAGTACTACGCCAAGAACAACCTGTGGATCATCCCGGACGACCTGGTCATCTCGGAGAAGTTCTTCCAGAGCCTGCCGCCCGATTACCAGAAGGCCGTGCTGGCCGCGGGCAAGTCGGCGGCCGAGCAGGAGCGGAAGGACTGGATGGAGCTGGAAAAGACCGCCGAGCAGTCCCTGAAGAGCAAGGGTGCCGAGATCAATGAGGTGGACGCGGGCCAGGCATCCTTCCGGAAGGCCATGGAGCCGCTGTTCGCCAAGTTTGCCGACAAGGTCGGCGGCATGGACACGATCAAAGAGGTGCAGAACACCAAGTAACGGACGCGGTGCAAGGGGAAGTGGTCGGGTGCTGAGTGCTGAGTGCCAAATAGGCGGCGGTGCGCCGAGAACCCGGCACTCAGCACTCAGTGCCCCGGTCTCTACCGTTCGCGCTTGCCGTTGGACAACTTCTGAGTTCCCCGGATGGGAGACGTCAATGCATGTGGCTCGCACGATCCTGGATAACGCCGTGGAGGCGGTGGCCGGAACCCTCGTGGGGGTGATCGCCATGGCCGTCCTCCTGTCGGTGATGTACCGCTACGTTCTCTTCAGGGCGCTCACGTGGGCCGATGAACTGCCAAGCTTCCTGTTCGTCTGGGTGGTCTTCCTGGGGGCGGCTCTGGGGGTGAAGCGGGGTGCCCACTTCGAGATATCGGCCTTCGTGGGAGGGCTGCCGGAGCGCTGGAAGCTGGCGCTCCGATATCTGGCCCTGATCAGCCAGGCAGCCCTGGCGCTCTTCCTGGTGGTTTACGGCTGGGAGCTGGTGGAGCTGACCAAGGAGAACCGCTCGCCCGCCCTCGACATCCCGCTGGCCTACGTCTACGGGTCGGTGCCCGTGAGCGGCCTGCTGATGCTGCTCTACCTGGTCCCACAGTTCGTCGCCCGCCTGCGGGGCGAGGGGCGGTCCAACGAGGGAGGATCGCAATGCTGATCGTCCTGGCCCTGCTGTTTGTCGGGCTGCTGGTCCTGGGCTCCCCCATCGCCTTCTCGATGGGGCTGGCCTCGGTGGCCGCCCTGGCGATAGATGGCAACGTGCCGCTGGTGATCGTGGCCCAGCGGATCGCCACCGGATCGCAGAACTTTGCATGGCTGGCTATCCCGCTCTTCATCCTCGCAGGCTCCCTCATGGACACAGGGGGTATCACCATCCGGCTGGTGCGGTTGAGCCAGGCCCTCGTGGGGTGGGTCCGGGGCGGCCTCGGGATGGTGGTGGTGGTCGGCGAGATCTTCTTCTCCGGCATCTCCGGCTCCTCCATAGCCGACGTCTCGGCCATCGGAGCCATCCTGATCCCCCCCATGGTGAAAGCCGGCTACAAGAAACCGTACGCGGTCGCCCTGGTGAGCGGAGCCACCGCCATGGGAATGCTGATCCCTCCCTGCTTGCTGATGGTCGTGCTGGGGGTGATGACCAACCTCTCGATCGGCGCCCTCTTCATGGCCGGCTTCATCCCGGGTTTCGTCATGGCCCTGGGACTGCTGGGGGTGATCGCCGTCCAGGCCCGACGGGGCGGCATCTCCGATACGGTGCACATGACCTGGCGGGAGCGGGGGGCCGCCCTGGCCGACTCCCTGCTGGCGCTGATGATGCCGGTGATCATCTTTGGCGGCATCCTGGGGGGCGTGGTGACGGCCACGGAGGCCGCCGTCCTGGCCGTGGCCTACGGCTTCATCATCGGCGTCTTCGTCTACCGTGAGATCAAGCCCCACCACCTGAGGAAGATGCTGGTGGACACGGCGGTCACAACCGGAGTGGTGATGCTGCTGGTGGGAACCGCCACCGTATTCAGCTGGATACTGGCCACTCAGCAGGTACCACAGATGCTGGGACAATGGATGCGCTCCGTGTCCTCCGACCAGTGGGTCTTCCTGTTGATCTCCCTGGTGGTCTTCCT
This sequence comes from Chloroflexota bacterium, assembly GCA_021845945.1. The sequence continues at coordinate 8,713 of JAJZRD010000007.1, read as the reverse complement.
GCTGTTCGGGACGGTGCTGGAGGGGATGCCGGCCCTGATCATCCTGATCCCCATCCTGATGCCCATAGCCAAGAGCTTCGGAGTGGATCCACTCCACTACGCCATTCTCTCCATCGCGGCGGCGGGTATAGCCCTCTTCTCCCCTCCCTTTGGGGTGGGACTGTTCGTGGCCTGCACGATCGGGAAGGTCGAGATGACGGAGGTGGTGCGCCCCTTCATCCCATTCCTGCTGGTGCTTGTGGCGGCACTGCTGGTGATCGCCTTCGTCCCATGGTTCACCCTGGTGCTGCCCAAGATGGTCGGCCTGTACTGAATTATTCTGCTATCTACGACTATAATTGACAAAACTTCGGCCCGATGGTAGCATTCCAGCGTGAAATGCTGGCGCCGGCCGGCCGGAGGGTACCATGCACGGCAACGTGACTTCCCAAGATAGCAGCAGTCGCAGCGACCAGGAGGACCCCGCGCCTCGGTACCTGCAGCGCTTCTTCCTGGCGCGATTGCGTCACCTGGTGGCCCTTCGGCGGGAGCGCGGGCCGCGTCTGGAAACGGGCGGCTCGGACCTCCGACTACTGGACAAGGCCGTCTACTCCACCTTCTGCGATTGCCTGGATCTGGACGCCAGAGACGAGGCGCGCGCCATGGTGAGGCACGAGGAGATCGAATCCCGGGACCACGAGATCCCAGAGGTTGGCTCCAACTGACCCGCGCCTGGAGGCTCACTGCCTCCTGTTATCGCCGCTTCACACGGGATATAATCTGAGGATCAACAGCCCGGTTCAAAGGAGAGACCGCCAATGAAGGAGATCCGCATCCACGCTCGGGCGGGTCAGGGCGCCATCACCACGGCTCGAATCCTGGCCATGGCCGCCTTCGAGCAGGGCAAGTACGCCCTGGCCTTCCCCCACTTCGGCGCCGAGCGCATGGGGGCACCGATGAACGCCTTTGTCCGGCTCGACGGCCAGAAGATCTACCTGCGCAGCCGAGTCCACACCCCCGACTACATCCTGGTCGTCGACCCCTCCCTGGCCACCGCCGAGGAGTTCGGCGTGTTCCAGGGTCTCAAGGCCGATGGGGCGGCGATAGTGAACTACGGGGGAAGCCCGCAGGAGTTCGCCGGCAGAACCGAGGCTACCGTCTGGACGGTGCCCGCCTCCGAGATAGCGATGGAGTTTCTCGGGCAGGATAGAGCCAACATGCCGCTGCTGGGGGCCTTTGCCGCCGCTACGGGCGAGATCGAACTGCCGGCCCTGGAGAAGGGCATCGTCCAGAACTTCGGCGAGGGTCGCATCGCCAGCAAGAACGTTGAAGCCGTGCGTCGGGCCTACGAGCTAGTGCTGAGGACCAAGGACTCAGGGCTGAGTCCGGCTCTCAGCGCTCACTGATCTGGAAACGGCGTAGGGCGGGGTCTTGTACCCCGCCGCCCCGAGCAATGATCGGGGCGGCGAGGGATAAACCCCCGCCCTACATCAGCGCAAAGGAGACCTCACAATGAAGGTAACGGAAGGGCTCTACGGGGAGCCTGGAGCCAGCCTCGTCAACAAGACCGGCAGCTGGCGGAGCAGCAGGCCGGTCTTCCTGCACGAGAGCTGCACGGGATGCCGCCTCTGCGAGATGGTTTGCCCGGACTCGGTGATCTATGCCCTGGAGAAGAAGATGTACACCAGCGACCTGGACTACTGCAAGGGTTGCGGCATCTGCGCCCAGGAGTGCCCGGTGGGAGACATCAAGATGGTGCCGGAGGTGGAGGCCTGATGAAGAAGGTTATCGAGGGCTCTCGCGCCGTCGCCGAAGCGGTGAGGCTGTGCCGGGCCCAGGTGGTTGCCGCCTACCCCATCACACCGCAGACCCACATAGTCCAGGATATCTCGGAGATGGTGGCCGAGGGGAAGCTGGATGCCCAGTACGTGAAGGTGGAGAGCGAGCACTCCGCGGCCTCCGCCACTCTGGGCGCCAGCGCGGTGGGGGCCAGGGCTTACACCGCCAGCTCCTCTCAGGGCATCATGCTGATGGCCGAGGTGCTGTTCAACATCGCGGGGCTGAGGCTGCCGGTGGTGATGACCTGCGCCAACCGGGCGCTCTCAGCTCCCATCAACATCTGGAACGACCAGCAGGACGCCTACTCGGTCAGGGACGCCGGCTGGATCCAGCTGCACGCCGAGGATAACCAGGAGGCGGTGGACCTCCACCTCCAGGCCTACCGGATCGCCGAGGATCTGAGGGTTCAGCTTCCGGTGATGGTCAACATGGACGGCTTCGTCCTCACCCACTCCTACGAGCCGGTGGATCTGCCCGATCAGGCTTCGGTGGATGGCTTCCTCCCGCCCTACCTGCCAACGAGGAAGCTGGACCCCAGCGACCCCAAGACCTTCGGCACCTACGCCGAGGAGGGATACAGCGAGACCCGGTTCGCCATCGTCCAGGCCATGCAGAGGGCCCAGGAGGTGATCGAGGCGACCGCCGACGAGTTCGAGCGAACCTTCGGCCGCCGGAGCGGCGGGCTGCTCCAGGGCTACCGGCTGGAGGACGCCGAGATGGTGCTGATGGGCACCGGCTCCATCCTGGGGTTGCTGAAGTCCGTGGCGGACGAGCTGCGGGCCGAGGGCCAGAAGGTGGGCGCCCTGAAGCTGGTGTCCTACCGGCCCTTCCCGAGCGAGCTTCTAAGGAAGAAGCTGGCCGGGGTGAAGAATGTGGCAGTTTTCGAGAAGGCGATCTCCCTGGGCGGCGAGGGGATCCTATCGGGGGATCTCCGGTCGGCCCTCCACCCGATGAAGGAAGCTCCCGAGGTGAGCAGCTTCATCGTCGGGCTGGGCGGCAAGGATATCACCATCGGCACCATTCGCAAGGCCGTGGAGATGGCCAGGGCCGGATACGTGGAGAGCCAGTTCCTGGAGCTGGACGAGGAGTTCCTGCGGGAACTCGCCGCAGCCCACTAGAGCGATCGCTGTGGGGCCGGCCCCTACAGGATGGAGGATAAACGATGGATAAGCACGCACTGATGGCTGGACACCGGGCTTGCGCCGGCTGCGGCGAGGCACTGGGCGCCCGGCTGGCCATCGACGCCATAGGCGAGAAGGCGATCATCGCCAACGCCACGGGCTGCCTGGAGGTCTTCTCCAGCAAGTGGCCCGAGTCGGCCTGGGGGGTGCCCTGGATCCACTCCCTCTTCGAGAACGCCCCGGCCGTGGCTTCCGGCATCGAGGCCGGGCTGAAGGCCCTGGGGAAGGCCGGCGAGATCTCGGTGGTCGCCCAGGGGGGCGACGGGAGCACCGCCGACATCGGCTTCGGCGCCCTCTCGGGCATGTTCGAGCGGGGGCACAACATCCTGTACCTCTGCTACGACAACGAGGCCTACATGAATACCGGCATCCAGCGGTCGGGACTCACGCCCTTCGATGCCAGGACCTCCACCAGCCCGCCGGGCGAGCGATCGTGGGGGAACGAGACCATGAAGAAGGACCTCCCCGCCATAGCGGCGGCCCACGGGGTCCCCTACGTCGCTACGGCCTCGGTGGCCTTCCCTCACGACATCCAGGCCAAGGTGAAGCGGGCACTGAAGGTAAAGGGACCGAAGTACATACAGATCCACGTCCCCTGCCCGCTGGGATGGGGCCACGACCCCAAGTTGACGGTGGAGATCGCCAAGCTGGCCGTCCTGACGGGGCTCTACCCGCTCTTCGAGATGGAGAACGGCCAGGTGACCCGGGTGAAGGGGGTGGCGAAGCGGGTGCCGGTGGAGGAGTACCTGAGGCCTCAGGCCCGGTTCCGCCACCTGTTCAAGATGGACGGCGGCGAGGAGCAGTTGCGGCAGATCCAGGCGATCGCGGACGCCAACGCGGCCAAGTACGGCCTGGGTCCCGTGGAGACGGCCGATCTGGTGGGGGCGTGATCTAGCCAAGCGGATGCACCCTGTCATGCTGAGCGCAGCGAAGCATCCCCGGGTACGAAACCGGAGATCCTTCGCTAACGCTCAGGATGACATTCGGGACCCGCTGACCGCTGTTGGCTGTTATGGTTCAGAGTAGCGTGCGTTGGAAGAGGTAGACCATGAGGTTGACCGTGCGTCTCTTCGGCGATCTCCGCAAGTATCTTCCGAAGGGGCAGGAGCTGCTCCGGATAGAACTGCCCGAGGGGGCCACGGCGATGGCCGTGCTGCAGGAGATCGGGATCCACCCCGGCGAGGTGTGGCTGGTGCGGGCCAACCGGCAGGTGGTTCCGGAGGATCAACGTCTCGAGGATGGCGACGACGTAGAGGTCTTCGAGCCGGTAGGGGGCGGATGAACCCTCGGCCCTCGGCAGGCTCGGCTCCGTCGCGAGCCTGCCGAAAGCCGAAACTTCAACGTCAATAGGACTTTTGGGTGATGTGCGGTTAGGGTATAATAGAGAGGCGTGCATTAGGTATCGGGTCCCGGTTGAATCCGCCTCACATCACCCTTTCCCAGTTGTGGGGTGTCAGAACCCCGATCCCCTCTTTTTTGTCTGCCTAGGATGGAGGCTAGGACCGCGATGGAGCAAGACAAGAGCGTCGAGCAAGAGAGCACCGTTCACAGCGAAGAAATGGCGCAGCTGCCTCGCCACGAGATCGAGCCAACGACGCCATTTGCATTCACTCCTGGGCCGGGCAAGGATAGTTTTCTTTTCTATCACGTCAGGGCCGCCAAGCCCGACCTGAACCCGCTGTGGACGCATTGCCGGTACTGTGTATCCAACCTGGTGTGGGTCAACGATCACTTCGTGGTGACGCCCAACCCAATTTACACCGTCCAGAGCGACGACTTTGAGGAGCGCTTCTCCAAGATCAGGAAGGTTCTCCTCTACTGGTACGAGGCCAAAGGCTGGACGGAGGGCATCGACTTCTCCGGTTTCTAAGCCGGCCCGGCCCTCTTTCCGCATCCCCCGACGGCTTACTCGGGGCCCCTGCCCGAGATTGCCGCTTCCAGAACGCGATCTAGTGACAATACGGCTTGCTTAAGCCAGCCCCGGCCAACATGATGTAGGGCAGGGGCTTGTCCCCTGCCGCGGCCCCGAGGCTGACCGTACGGTAGTCCCAGCGCCGGGCGGAGGGGGACAAGCCCCCTCCCTACATCGGCCGTGCTATCTCCGCGGGCGACGCTGAGTGAACCGCGCTCCACCAGTTCACCGGTCGCCCGATTCCCCCGGCACCGCAAGCTCCACGATCTCCTGGGGCACGTCCATCTCGAAGGCCCCCATCAGGCTGGTGCCCTCCGGCGCCCATTCCCTCGCCACCGGGTCGAGCGCGGTTCGATCGTACAGCCTGTAGAAGGGGCTGCCCCTGGCCTGAAGGTCCAGGTCGGGAGGGAGCCTCTTCCCCGTCATCAGGGCCTTCAGATAGTCCCCCAACAGCAGCCCCTGGGTCGCCCCCGTCGCGGCATCGTAGTGCAGGATGCCCCGCTGGAACCGCTGGTACACGAACCCGTGGTTGTTCGGATCGAAGGCCGGCCGGCTGGTCGGCAGACCCCACAGCTCCAGGTTCAGCAGCGGCACCAGGGCAGGCTCGCCCCAACCGTCTGGGAAGGCGTCCTCCAACCGCACCCGAGAGAAGAAGCCCCTCTGGAAGTCCACCGGTAGACCCTCCCACCGGTCCGGCACGTTGGCCCGCACGAAGGCTATGGCCTCCTCGGCGTAGCCGGGATCCGAGGCCGGCGGAGCGGCCGCTATCAGGGCAGGGTCCGGTGCCGGGAAGGTGCTGAAGTTGATCTGGGTGTAGGGCATCAGCCCCGAGTCCAGCAGGTTCATGGTGGCGACGCCCCCGTCGGGCATCGCCTGGAGGAGGGCCCGCTGGAACAGCTGCACCGGGAAGCCCTCCAGGAGGAATTCCCGAGAGATGGGGTAGCCGAAGCTGTTCAGACCTCCCCTCTTCTGGAAGTAGTCCCAGAAGGCGTCCCGGCCCACCCGGAAGCCCGTCTCCGGAAGGTAGCGAGGGTCCTCGGGAAGGGTGCGCCCCTCCTGATCCGGGGGCAGCAGCGCCAGCAGGAAGGTGGAGCGGTCCACGAACAGCGCCGTGAGGGTGCCGTAGGGAGACGGATCCGGAGTCCAGGCCGTCTGGATCCTGACCAGGTGGCCCTCGGGTGAGATCCGGTAGAAGACGAAGCGGCCGGGGTGGGGATGGCCGTCCTCGTCCAGGGTGCGGGAGTAGTCCTCCCGTCCGAGCCTCCACTTGAGCAGGATGGGCGCGGAGGCTCGGCCCTCGCCGTAGAGGATCCGGCGCGCGCTGTTGGAATCGGCCTCGAAGCTGTAGAGGTCCAGGCTGAAGACCCGGGCCGCGGTGACGTCGGGCGGCAGGGCCACACCGGAAGGCGGCTCGGCGTAGGGTTGGACCCGGACCGCCATGGAACCGCCCTGGTCGTCCACCCGGATCTCGGCCAGAGAATCGCCGAATACCACCGTGAGGATGCCAACCCCCGGGTCCGGCCCCAGGATCGCCACGACGCCCTCCTCGGTGACGGGCGGCATGCCCGAGGGCAGTTCCGCCGGCAGGAAGATGGGAACGGTGGGCCCCAGGGTCGGCTCCGGGAAGAGCGGGTTTGCGGGCTCCATCTCCAGCGTACCCTCCGGGACCGGAGAGAGGAAGTCCTCGGCGACGGGGGTCCTGGTGGGCCTCGGCGTCCGGGTCGCCCTCGGCGTGGCCGTGGGCTTCGGCGTGCGGGTTGCCGTGGGAGGCGCGTCTGGCTCCGGCGCCGCAGTGGGGGGAGCGGTGGGCTTGGGCGTGCGGGTTGCCGTGGGTAGGCGGGTCGGGGTAGCCGTGCGGGTGGGTTTGGGCGTGCGAGTTGGGGTTGGGTCGTTTTCCTCAGCCGAGGTTGGGTCGGGCGTGGGCGTGTCGGTCCAGAGGACGGTAGGTGTGGGCGAGGGACCGACAACTTCCACACCGGCATCCTCTACAGTCCATTCCAGCGGACTGGACTCCCGATCACACAGCTTGATGGCCCCTTCGTCCCAGCCCAGCTCGGCCCGGCCCGCGGCCTTGGCCCGAAAGCGCAGGGTGGCAACGACGCCGGTGCTGGCCGCGGGGGTGGCGTCCCCCAGGAGGGTTGAGATGTAGCGAACCCTCCCTGGCGCGTCGGGGGGATCCAGCTTCATGACGTAGCGAAGGCCATCGGGGAACAGCGGTCCGGGAAGAAGCTCATCGACCGACAGCAGGGCGTCGGGGTAGGTGACGGTGAGGTCGACGCCGAAGAGAGGGTCCACGTTCTCCAGCAGCAGGTCGACGGCGACCGGATCCCCCACGTGAGGCGGCGACTCCGGGGGCCGGATACGGAGAAGCACCGGGGGATCCGCGGCCTGGAGAAGCTCCTGGCGGAGCAGGGGGCTCTCCCGCTGCGGCCCCGATTGGGGGATGGAGGCAGCGAAGCCGTGGGCCGCCACCTGGTGAGACTCCGACGATATCAGGATGGCGCCGAGGCCGAACAATAGGGCCACCGCGCCCGGCGCGACGGTGCGCACCGCGACCTCCAGGAAACAGGCTGGGGGATGTCGAATCTTCCACTACTTAGTTTAACATCGTAATGGACGGGAGTCAAGCGTCACACCGGGAATGACATCCGCTCCGTCGGGTCGAAACGGTTGCGGACGACGGGCGTTGACTGGGATGGAATGGGGCACACCAGGTCACCTTCGGCCTGACTTTGCGCGATCCGGCGGCCCGTGGTACCATGGCCGGTGGATCAACATCCAACCGCCGACGATCTCGCCACAACGGAGTATGGGCTCGTCTATCACGAAAGCAACGTTCTTCCGATGCAAATCGCCGCTGTGCGTCCCGCCGCAGATCTCTTCAGCTATCGCGATCTCTTCGTCAACCTGGTGGTCCGCGACCTGAAGGTCCGATACAAGAAGTCGGCCCTCGGGTTCCTGTGGTCTCTGCTCAACCCACTGATGATGATGGTGGTGTTCACCATCGTCTTCACCATCCTGACGGTGCCCACCATCGACAACTTCCCGGTCTTCGTGCTGACCGGGCTGGTGGCCTGGAACTTCTTCGCCAGCTCCATCACAGGGGCCGCCTTCACCGTGGTGGGGAACTCCACCCTGATCAACAAGGTGTACTTCCCCCGGGAGCTGCTGCCGGCATCCCTGGTGGCCTCCAACCTGGTGAACTTCCTGCTGACCCTGGTGGTGCTGTTCGGCTTCATCCTCGCCTTCAAGATCAAGCTGACAGGGATGGTGCTGCTGCTGCCCGCCGTCATCGCCGTCCAGCTGATGCTGACCCTCGGGATCGCCCTGGTGGTGGCCTCGGTGAACGTCTTCTATCGGGACGTCGCGGTGCTGCTGGAGGTGGGGATCCAGGCCTGGTTCTTCCTGACCCCGATCTTCTACCAGCTGGAGCGGATCCCCCACGACCTCACCTTCCTGGGGATCGACGTGTGGCGCTGGGTGTACATGCTCAATCCCATGGCGGCCATCATCACCGATTACCGGTACGTGCTTCTCTATGGCCTGCCACCGATCCGGCACACCCTGTTCGCCCTGGGCGAGGCTGGGATCGCCCTGGCCTTCGGCTACTGGCTCTTCAGGACCCTCTCGCCCCGCTTCAGCGAGGAATTATAGGGAAGTTACCCCACCCCCCAACCCCCTCCCCGCAGCGGGGAGGGGGTTGGGGGGTGGGGTCTGAAGGAGTCTCAAACATCACCGCTGCCGTCTCTTTTCACAACGTCTCGAAGAAGTTCGTGATCGACCACGAGCGCAGCCGGAGCTT
>JAJZRD010000165.1 GCA_021845945.1 Chloroflexota bacterium | reverse complement strand
ATCTCCTTCCGCAGCTCCTCGGCCCGATCCGGACCGTAGTGCTTCGTCGCCTGCTCCAGCAGATCCTGAGCTAGCTCCTCCTTGGGCCGGTCTAGAATCATCTCCTCCTCCTGCACTTATCCCCTCTCCCTTTGGGAGAGGGTGAGGGTGAGGGCTCAATCGATGCCGACCAGACAGCCCTCCCCCCGACCCTCTCCCATGGGGAGAGGGAGTTATGGTCACCGCTCCTCGGTGTCCCTCAGGACGTCCTCGTTGGGCTCCAGGCCGTGGCCGGCTCTGTCGGTGAGGGTGACCCACCCCTGCACCGGGCCCGGCGGGTTCTTGAAGATCGCCTCTCCCGCCATCCACATGACGTAATGAAACTCCACCCGCCAGCCGTTGGCGACGCCCCCATGGAGCGGGGCGTTGACGTGGGGCCACCCACCGCCGTTGGCGATGGGCAGGCTGAAGGCCTGGGCCAGGTGAGCCACCCTCTGCCCCTCGGTGTAGCCACCGACGTAGACGACGTTGGGCTGGACGATGTCCACCGCCCCGTTCACGATCAGGTCCCGGTGGCGCCATCGATGCCCCTCGTTCTGCCCTGCCGAGATAGGGATCCTGGTGTGCCGGCGAAGCTCGGCCAGCTGGACGACGTCGTTGGCGAAGATGGGCTCTTCGAACCATCGGAGGTTGTAGGGCTCGAGGCGGCGACACAGCTCGAGGGCGTCGGTGTAGCCGAGCAGCTGGTTGGCGTCGACCATCAGCTCGACCCCGTCGCCGATGGCCTCCCGCACCACCTTCACCCGGGCAGCGTCCTCCAGGATGTCCTTAGCTCCTTCGTTGGCCACCACCATCTTCAGCTTGTCCTGGCCCTGGCCGACCAGCATCCGGGCCACCTCCACCAGCTGATCCCGGTCGTAGTCCGGCAAGCCGAAGGTGATGTAGGCCGGGACCTTGGCGGAGTAGCCGCCCAGCAGCCGCCACACCGGCTGGTTCAGGTACTTACCCTTGACATCCCAGAGGGCGATGTCCACCGCGCTGATGCCGCCCTGGACGGCGCCCGAACTGCCCCGCTGGTTGAAGCGGAGGTAGGAGTCGTTCCACAGCCGCTCGGTGTCGATGGGATCCCTGCCCTTCAGGAAGGGACCCAGCTCCCGGTTGACGAATTCCTTGACGGAGAAGCGGAGGATCTGGCTGGTCATGCCGTAGCCGGCGATCCCCTGGTCGGTCTCGACCCGGGTGAAGACGATCTGCCGGTAGATGGGGTCGTCGATCAGGGGGACTCGGACGGGGACTCGATGGGTGGTGGCCTGGATGCTCGTTATCTTCACGAGAAACCTCCTTTATCCAAGTGCATGAAGATCACCGCAAGCTTCATGCCGCTTCGCGGAGGACGATGCATCAAAGGTCCTCGCCCAGGGATGATCCGCTGTCGAGTCCGTCGCCCCCACCCAGGCTCTCGTCGTCGGGCATCTCCCCGGCTTCCATCCGGTCGACCATCTCCTCGTACTCCGGCCCCAGATCCTCGCCCATCTCCTGCCCCATCTTCTTAGCCCACCGGGCGATGCTCTTGGGGTCGTTCTCGTCCAGCCCACTCAGGTTGCTGGGGTCCGCCAAGTCCTCCAGGCGGCCCTCCTCCGACTTCATCACGGCGAAGCGGGATACCAGCTTGGTAAGGTTGGTGGAGCCGCACTGGGGGCAGACGGGGGCCTCGGTGGAGTTGAAGCTGCGGAAGAAGACGCTGACTCGACGCCTGCAACCGTGGCAACGATACTCGTAGATGGGCATAGAAATCACCTCGCGGTCGGGATACGAAGTCCTGCGTCCTGTGCCCTGAGTCCCGGGCGCCGATCTGGATGGTTGGACTCAGCACTCAGGACTGTTCCGGGTAAATCATTTTACCAGGATTGAGGATGCCGTTGGGGTCGAATGTGGCCTTTATCCGCTGCATCAGCTCCAGCACCGGGGGCGACAGCCGGCGGGCGATGTAGGGCTGCTTGACCAGGCCGATCCCGTGTTCGCCCGAGAGGGTGCCGCCCAGCTCGATGGCGGCGCCGAAGATCTCCGAGGCGGCCTGGTGGACCCGCTCCATCATCTCGTGGTCCCGAGTGTCGAACAGCAGATTGGGGTGCAGGTTCCCGTCCCCGGCGTGGCCGAAGACGGGGATGACCAGGTCGTACTTTTTGGAGATCTCCCCGATCCGTCGCACCATCTCGGGAATGGCGCTGCGGGGCACAGCGATATCCTCTCCCTGCTTGGCGGGGGCCAACCGTCCCAAGGCCGGCGAGACGGCCCGACGGGCCTTCCAGAGGGCCTCGCACCCCTCGGCGGTGGTGGCGACCTTCACCTCGGAGGCGCCGCTATTCTCGCAGACCCGGCCTACCTGCTCGATCTCCGGCAGGATGGCCTCCTCCCGTCCGTCCACCTCGACGATCAGGATCGCCCCGGCCTCCACCGGCAGCCCCATCTTCAGATACTCCTCCACCACCCGAATGGTGGTGGTGTCCATGATCTCGATGGTGGAGGGCAGAATGCCGGCGCCCAGCAGGTTGGTCACCGTCTGAGTGGCATCCTCCAACCGTGGGAAGATGGCCATGGCGGTGCGCTTCGTCTCGGGCTTGGGGATCAGCCGGAGGATGATCTCGGTGATCACCCCCAGGGTGCCCTCGGATCCGACAAACAGCTGGGTAAGGTTGTAGCCGGTGACGTCCTTCATCAGCTTGCCGCCGGTGCGGATGACCTCGCCGGTGGGTAACACCACCTCCAGCCCCAGCACGTAGTCCTTGGTGGTGCCGTACTTCAGGCAGCGGGGCCCGCCGGCCCCCTCGGCCACGTTGCCGCCCAGGGTGGACTGCTTCAGGCTGGCCGGATCGGGGGGGTAGAAGAGACCCAGCTCCTCCACCTCGGCCTGCAGGTCGGCGGTGATGACGCCGGGCTCCACCACGGCCACCAGGTTGACCAGGTCGATCTCCTCGATCCGGCTCATGCGAGTGACGCTGAGGACGATGCTGGCCTGGTCCGGGATGGATCCCCCAGACATTCCGGTTCCGGTGCCTCGCGCCACGATGGGCAGCTGCTCCTGGTTGGCCAGCTTCAGGATCTCGGAGATCTCCTGTGCGGAGCTGGGTAGGACTACCACCCACGGCCGGTCCTGCAGGTAGCTGGCGTCGTAGCCGTAGCAGACCAGATCCTCGGGGGTGGTGAGGACCCACTCCTCCCCAACGATCCGGCGAAGCCTCTCAACGATCTCGGTTTTCATAGGCCTTATCCAGCAGCGCTATCGGATGGGTTACCTGAGCGGGCAGTCCTGCCCGCTTCACCCCGTAGGCCAGCTGCATCTGGCAGACGGGGCATCCGGAGGCGATCACCTCCGCTCCGGTGGCGGCGGCGTTCTCCATCTTCCGATCCAGGATCCCCATGGACATCTCGTAGTGGGTCATCGCGTAGGTGCCGGCGCCGCCACAGCACCAGTCGGCTTCCTTCATCTCCACCAGCTCGACGCCCGGGATCCCCTGGAGCAGCTGGCGAGGCTGGGCAGATACCCCCTGTCCCCGCACCAGGTGGCAGGGATCGTGGTAGGTGACCTTGGCCTTCACCTCGCCCAGGCGGTCGTCCAGCGGGATCTCGGTCAGGAACTCGCTGATGTCCCGGAAGCGGCTGCTGTAGGTCTCGGCCTTCTCGGCGTACGCAGGGTCGTGCTTCAGCCACTCCCTGTAATGCTTGCCGGACTCACCACAGGTGGCGCAGTCGGTGACGATGGCGTCCACCCCGGTCCGCTCGAAGAGGTCGATGTTCTGCCTGGCCAGCCTCAGCGCGCTGTCCAGATCCCCGTAGGCCATGGCCGGCATCCCGCAGCAGACGGTGCCTTTGGGCGTGACCACCTCGGCCTCGTTGCGGGAGAGCACCCTCACCGTGGCCGCGCTGCTCTCCGCGAAGAGGAGGCTCTGGGCGCAGCCCAGGAAGAAACCCACCCGGTAGCGGCGCTCGCCTCGAGCCGGGGTTACCTCCGGCAACCGTTGCCGCAGGGGGGACATGGGCAGGGTGGGCGGCATCTGAGCGGTTTTCCCGAGGTTGTAGGGGAGGAGGTTCAGCACTCCGGTGTGCTCGGCCAGCCAGCGCAGCCCCGACCTCTGGTACAGCCGGAGTGGCCACACCGCGGCCTCCATCCGGCCGGGGGAGGGCACGAGTCCCTCGAAGATCCAATTCTTGATGGCGGGCTGGGGCAGCTTGTTATCGATCTCGATGCGGGCATCGACGATGATCTCGTGGGCCTCCACCCCCGAAGGGCACACGGCCGCGCAGGCCATGCAGTTCAGGCAACGGTACATGTGGTCGACGAAGTTGGGGCTCAGCTCCAGCTTCCCCTCGGCAGCGGCCCGGATCAAGGCCACGCGACCTCGAGGCGAGTTGGTTTCCGTGCCCGCCTGGCGGTAGGTGGGGCATACCGAAAGACACAAGCCGCAGCGGATGCAGTTCAGCAGCTCATCGTAGCTGGGGACCCGCTTCGGCGCGAAGCCCTTCTGTCCGTTACTATCAGCCATTCTCTACCTCGCCCTGAATGCCGAGGCCCGCGTCCTGAGTGCTGCGTCCCGAGTAGGCGTCACTATCCAGGACTCAGGACACGGGACTCAGGACATCTTTCGTTGCCTTGCGGCCGGCGGCGTAGTCGTCGATGTACATCTTGCCGGGGTTCAGCACGTTGTTGGGGTCCAGCGCCCGCTTGATGGCCAGGGTCGCCTTCATCCCCGAGTCCTTCAGCTCCATCGTCATGAAGGGGGCCTTGGACAATCCGATGCCGTGCTCTCCCGACAGGGTGCCACCCAGTTCGAGGGCGGCGCGGAAGATCTCGTCCACCGCCTTCTCCACCCGCGCCATCTCGTCGTGATCCCGCTCGTCGCAGACGATGGTGGGGTGAAGGTTGCCGTCTCCCGCGTGGCCGAAGGTGCCGATCAGCAGGTCATGTGTCTCGGCAATCCGCTGGACCCGCCGCACCATCGCCGCTACCTGGCTTCGGGGCACCGTCGCGTCCTCCAGCACCATGGTCGGCTTGATGCGAGCCAGGGCGGGCAGGGCCGCGCGGCGCCCGGCGGCCAGCCGCAGGGAGTCCTCGGCGCTCTTGGACACCTGGATCTCGGCTGCGTTGTGCTGGCGGCAAACCTGGACCACCCTGTCGCCGTCCTCTTCCACCACCGAGGCCGGGCCGTCCATCTCGATCAGCAGGATGGCCTCCATCTCCAGCGGCAGCCCCGCGTGGATGTACTGCTCCACGCAGCGCACGGTCACGTTGTCCAGGAACTCCAGGGTAGGAGGGATAATCCGGTGGGCGATGATGCTGGACACCGTCTCCGCGGCATCGTTCAGGCTTCGGTAGTAGACCAGCATGGTCTTCTTGGCCTCGGGCTTGGGGATCAGCCGGGCCAGGATCTTGGTGATGATGCCCAGGGTGCCCTCGGAGCCCACCATCAGCCGGGTGAGGTCGTAGCCCGTCACGTTCTTCACCGTCTTGCCGCCGGTGTTGATCACCTCCCCGGTGGGAAGCACCACCTCCAGCCCCATGACGTAGTCTCGGGTCACCCCATACTTCAGGCCGCGCAGCCCTCCGGCGTTCTCCGCCACGTTGCCCCCCATGGTGGATACCGTCATGCTGCCGGGGTCCGGAGGGTAGAAGAGCCCTATGGACTCCACGGCGCTGTGGAGATCGCTGGTGACCACCCCCGGTTCCACCAGCGCGGTGAGGTTCTCGGTGTCGATCTCCAGGATTCGGTTCAGGCGGTTCATCTGCACCACCAGCCCGCCCTGGATCGGCACGCTGCCGCCGCTCAGGTTGGTGCCCGCCCCTCGAGGGACCACCTTGAAGCCCGCCCGATTGGCCAGCTGAAGGATCTGAGAGATCTCATCCGTGCTGCCGGGCTTTGCCACGGCGTCGGGCCAATGGCCCAGGCGGGGCGTCGCGTCGAAACCGTAGCAGGCCAGGTCTTCCTGGCTGGTGAGTAGGTTCGCCGTGCCTACGATCCGGGCGAGCTCTGCCAGCGTGGACTGCTCGAACATCTCATCCTCCCCGAGTGAAAAGAGAGGGATAGCGGCGAGACAGAAGGGGAAAGGCTGGGCGCAAGAGGCTCGGGGGTCGCGCGTGATGCAACGTTGCACCTCGCCCTTCATTCAAGGCGTCGTTCCTGACGTAGGGCGGGGGTTTATCCCCAGCCGCTGCTCGCACGTCTGGCGCCAGGCGGCGGGGTACAAGACCCCGCCCTACGCCGCTCATTACTCGTTGTGCCGCAGGTGGTTGAGATCCCAGAGAAGGTCGTCCAGGCTGACCCCGTGGACGGTAGCCCCTGCCTCCAGGTTCTCGAACTCGGCTGCCAGGCAGACGATACAGCCAAGGCCGTATCGCTCGAAGACCGGGATAGAGTTGGGGTACCGGGCGACGATCTCCTGGATAGTCATGTCCTTGGTAATTGCCATGGGGTCCCCCTCACACCCAGTCGTGGGATGACGTGGATCCGAGAGACAGCTCCTCACCACCCGAAGACCCCTTGGCGTCATCCTCGACCTTGCGCCCCTCCAGGACTGCCAGGCGGCGCTCCAACTCGGTGATCTTCCGATGGAGGCAGTGGATCGCCTCGGCCTCCGGGTCGGGCAGCTTCTCTACAGTCCCGTTGGCTGGATCCACTCGTGCTACGATGCGGCCAGGGACTCCTACCACTGTGCAATTGGGCGGAACGGGCTTCACCACCACGGAGCCAGCCCCGATACGGACGTTGTCCCCAACGTTGATGGCGCCGATGACCTGGGAGCCGGTCCCGACCACCACGTTGTTGCCGAGGGTGGGATGTCTCTTAGTCTTGTGGGTGCTGGTGCCGCCCAGGGTCACCCCCTGGTACAGCATCACGTTGTCCCCGATCTCGGCGGTCTCCCCGATCACCACCCCCATGCCGTGGTCGATGAAGAAGCGCTCGCCGATCTTGGCTCCTGGGTGGATCTCGATGCCCGTGAGAAATCGGCTGACATGGGAAATCAGCCGGGGGAGCACAGGCAGCTTCCAGTTGTACAGGGTGTGGGCCAGCCTGTGGAATTGCCTGGCGTGGAACCCCGGATAGGCGAGAAGTATCTCTAGTGTGCTAACGGCGGCGGGGTCTCGGGCGTAGATCGTCTCGATATCCCGCCGAATGCTCCGGATTACTCGCAGCAACGCCTTCTTGATGGTTCCTTTCTAGAAATGCCGAAGAGCCACCTACAAAAAGGTGCAGCGAACCGATTATAACACGTCCGCTGCACCCGGTCTGCACAACATGGCTCATGCCAGCGGCTCCACTGTTGCTTCAGCCCTCACCCTGACCCTCTCCCAGAGGGAGAGGGCAACAAGGGTCCTAGTAGAACAGCTCC
This sequence comes from Chloroflexota bacterium, assembly GCA_021845945.1. The sequence goes on along the minus strand of JAJZRD010000165.1, from coordinate 1,337 downwards.
GCCAGCTTGAACAGCTCGATGTCCACCGTCTTGGAACGACCGACGGCATCGGCGATCTTCACGGGGACGATCTTGTTGCCCTTGAGGGCGGGCATGTAGCCGAACTTGCCCTCCTTGATCAGCTCGACGGCCCCGACGCCGAAGCGGGTGCCGTTGACCCTGTCGGTCACCGAGGGGGATCCGCCGCGCTGGAGGTGTCCCAGCACCGTGACCCGGGCCTCGAAGCCGGTCTCCTTCTCGATCCTCTTCGCGAGCAGCTCGCTGACGCCCCGCTTGTCCAGCCGGACGTGTCCGAAGGCGTCCACCTCCTGCACGGCATCCTTGCTGGTCAGCCCGGGCATCTCGACGCCCTCAGCCACCACGATGATGCTGAAGTCCTTGCCCGCTGCCCGCCGCCGCTCCAGGTGGCGGCAGACCCGCTCGATGTCGGTGGGCACCTCGGGGATCAGGATCAGGTCGGCTCCACCCGCGAGGCCGCCCTCCACGGCGACCCAGCCGGCGTCGCGACCCATCACCTCTACCACCAGGACCCGATGGTGGGCGCTGGCGGTGGTGTGCAGCCGGTCCAGGGCCTCCATGACTACCTGGACGGCGGAGTCGAAGCCGATGCAGTAATCGGTCTCCGACAGATCGTTGTCCATGGTCTTGGGAACGCCAACCACCTTGACCCCGCGGTCGAAGAGCCCCTTGGCCACGCTGAGGGTGTCGTCGCCACCGATGGCGACCAGCGCGTCGATCTGGTGCTTCTTCAGGTTGTTGGCCACCTCCTCCATGTGCTCTTGCTTCTTGAGGGGGTTGGTCCGCGAGGTGCCGAGGATGGTGCCACCCAGGTGCAGAATGCCGGAGACGCTCTTGCGGGTCAGCTCTTCAATCTGCCCCTCGCCCAGCAGCCCGGCCCATCCGTTCTTCACACCCAATACTGCCCAGTCCTGCGCGAAGCAGCTCCTCGCCACGGCGCGGATGGCGGCGTTCAGCCCGGGGCAATCTCCGCCGCCCGTGAGAACAGCGACTCTCAAGGTTCGTTTCTCCTCCTAGAGATCCTCGTCTACGCACTCCTGTCGCCCGAGAGACCGGAATTGACTCTTCGAGACGACAGTATCTGCCAATATTATACCCTGTTTGCCGGCGTAGCTGTCAGTCGTCAGCGATCGGCTGTCAGCGACAAACAGGGTAAGCCTGGCCCAAAGCTGGTTGAACACCCTGCTGGCGAGACGAAGGGGACCGTGAGGCGCCGCCGGCTGCAGGCCGAAAGCTGACGGCTGATAGCTGATAGCTAGCCAAACACCCCGATCCGCCGGAAGCGGAGCCACCGATCCTCCAGCAGCTTCTCCGCATGG
>JAJZRD010000164.1 GCA_021845945.1 Chloroflexota bacterium | reverse complement strand
AGGGTTGGAGCAACATCGACCGCCATTACCAGACCCTCCGCATCACCATGCACGCCCTCCTGGGCGAGTTGCACTTTGCTGCCGCATGAACAACCTTTTGTCGATTGCGCTTTGACAAGCGCCTAATTGTGAGGCAACACGTATCCGGACTGCGGTGCGGGGCAAGGCATCCGCGGTTCGACGCACCCGGCGCCCAGACACTCGCAGCAGACGGAAACCCCTTGCGCTGTGGTAACAGTTCACTCTGCGACTGGCCTGGAGCCAAGTATTCGGCTCCCTTTGCACGGCGATGGGCGTCTCTGCTACAGTCATGAGGGATCCATCGCATTCTTCCCAGTCACGCGGTCGCCTCGGGCCCTCGAAGGCTCCAGGGTCCCGAAGGCCGTCTTCGGCAGAAGAGGAGTAGGGGCTTGGCTAAGGGAAAGGGCGGCGAGCGCGGCAGGCGGTTGGCGCAGCTGCGGGGAAAGGTAGCGCCCAGCGGCGGTGGCGGCCGTGGCCGGTTCGAGCAGCTGGTGGTAGAGGCCCTGGAGGGGATCCCCGAGCCCTTCCGATCCCGCCTGCAGAACGTGGCCATCGTGGCCGAGGAGGAGCCCTCGCCGGAGCTGCTGGAGGGCCTGGGCATGGAACCGGATGAGACCCTGCTGGGGCTGTACGACGGGATCCCGCTGACCGAGCGGGGCGACTGGTACAACCTCACCCCTCCCGACCGGATCATCCTGTTCCGGCGGCCCATCCTGGCCCTCTGCCGGTCGACCGAGGAGGTGCGCGAGGAGGTGCGGCGCACGGTGCTCCACGAGGTCGCCCACTTCTATGGGATCGGCGACGAGGAATTGGGACGGATGGGACTGGACTGAAACCGAGGAGACCGGCGTATAATGGGGTTGTAGCTGATAGGTACGCCCAATAACCGGGGGCCGCCAGGCAGGCAGGAGGAGATGGTGTCGCCTTGGAGCTTCGGACAAAGGGGCATGAGGCCCAGCGAAAGCACCTGGATGCCTGAGGAGATCGAGCTTGCGCCCGACTGGGTGCAGGAGGAGGTCGTCCGGCTTCCCGAGGAGTGCCGAGCCTGGCTGGATAGCCAGCAGCCGCCGCTACCCTCCGACCCCCCGCCCAAACGGGGTCGGGGGAGGCGTGGTCGGCGCCGAAAGAGTGAAGTCTAGCAAGGAATCGCCAGAGGCTGCCGGTAGCGACAAGCGGTACCGGCAGCCCCCCTTATTGCCCGGGTTACTCGACGACGGCCCCCTTGTGGCTCGCCCTGACGATGCTGTACACCATGGCGAACCGGAACTCTCGATCTTGCTCGTAGGTGCGAACGGCTGCCTCCAGGGCCTGGACGAGGACGGATGACGGCTGCAGGTGGTAGGTCGCAGAGCCACGCCCATCCCGTCGTGCGACGATGCCCGCCGCCTCCAGATGCTTCAGCTCGGCAGCGATGGACGCCTCCGCGGCGCCGGTTATGCGGGCCAGGGACTCCAGGGTGACGCCCAATGGATCGGAGTGCAGGTGCCGCATGAGATCCCACTTGGCGAAGGAAGTACAGTGGTTTCGGACGAAGTCGATGAGACTGGGGGTCAGGTTCTTCTCCATCCAGTCGTCCACGAAGTCTGGGCCGTCGTGCATATGTATGTCGGACACCTCGGTAGACAGCTCTGTGGGTCGGGGAGAGGGTCGAACGGCAGTCAAAGAAACGGTCGACGGTACTCCGGACCGTGGGGGAGTTCTTACGGGAGACTCAGCCACGGGACACCTCCTTCTCATTGGTACGCCCCTGCCTCTGCTCCCCGGCAAGGAATGTTCTGCATCCCGGACGAAGTCCTACTCCGGATGCCGAGAGAGGGCCAGTTGCGCGGGCGCATCCGATTCGGCCCCGTCGCCACCGCTATTCCGCGGGCGAGGTTCCAGAGCGCCCACCCTGTTCGCCGGCGCCGACCGGAGGGCGCCGGATCAGGCCACGAGACCGTATGGGCTGTAAGTAGATGCGGTTTCCTGCTGCACTCCACTCTTGTATCAATTCTCGTTCCAGCTTGTGTCTCTGGAAGCAGCGGCGGCCAACGGGGCGGGGGCAGGAGGAATATACCTTTTCGGGGAGAACCCCTACGCCGAGGCGGCAGGGCCTTTTAGTTCTCCGGCGCTGAACCCGCAAAGTGCAGCGCCGAGGCCACGACCGTGTCATTCTGAGCGAAGCGTTCATGTCCTGGCGGACACCACCAGGAATGAAAACGGCTGTTTTCAGAGTAGCGAAGAATCTCGGCACACGTGCGCGGAGACCCTTCGCTTCGCTCAGGGTGACAACTAAAAGGCCCTGGCCGAGGCGGTGTTGACGGTGGTACCCAGGTGGTTCATTATGCTAGAATTAACCAAGTCAAGGGGTCCGCGAGTGACCCCGTCGGGCGCTTCCTCGCTTCAGGAGCACGTCCACCTGCGGAAAGGCCGCGGGTGATGTTTGGCCTCCTTCTCGAGGCCATCGGGGATCGGGACCCGATCCTGGGCAGGGAGGCAGCCCAAGTCTCATCAGAAACCCAAGGGAGGGAACTAGTGAAGTCGCGAAGACCACTGCAGATCCTGGGACTATCCCTTATCGCGGCCTCGTTGTTGGCCGCGGCTTGCGCGGGCGGAGGCGCCGCCCCGACGGCGACGACGGCTCCGGCGGCGAAACCGGCTGGTACCTCGGCACCCACCGCGGCCACGGCCGCACCCACCAAGCCGGCAGCTTCACCGACCGCGGCGGCCACAGTTGCTCCGACCGCTGCCCCGACGGCTGCCCCGACGAAGCCAGCGGCTGCCCCGACGACCGCGGCTCCGGCCGCAGCTCCGACCACCGCTGCCCCGGCACCGACAAAGGCCCCGGCCGCGGCCGGCTCGCCGCCTGCGATCCCGCATCCCCTCGCGGGGATGGACAACTGCACCAGCTGCCACCAGGTGGGTGGTGCCGGCGTTGGAGCTAAGGGCGGAACAGGCCTGCCCGCCAGCCACGCGAGCTACACTAGCGCTCAGTGCCAGGGCTGCCACAAGCCGGCCGCCTAGCCGGCCGATCCTGGCGACCCTCCCCTTCTACCTCTCGACGGAGCGGAAGGGGGTACGGAAAGCAGGAACCCCTCTCCCAGTTTGGGAGAGGGGTTCCGCTATCTGGCTTTGTAGTGACGGCTGAAGTCGTCACTGCGACGTTCACCGGCCCGTGCTGCCGAAGCCGCCCGAGCCCCGCGTCGTGGGCGGCAGCTCAGCCACCTCGAGCAGCTGGACCTGGGGGCAGGGGAGGATCAGCATTTGGGCGATGCGATCGCCGGGATGAAGCGATCGGCCGACGGCGGCGGCGTTGTGGAGGGCGATCTTGACCTCCCCCCTGTAGTCGCTGTCGATGACACCCGCCAGCGTGTGGAGGCCGGCGACGGCCAGGCCTGAGCGATCCCGTATCAGCCCCACGTGGCCGGCGGGAACGGACAGGGCGATGCCGGTAGGAACCAGGACGATGCCGCCGGAGGGGACCTCCATCGGTTCCTCCAGGCAGGCGTGGAGGTCCATCCCGGCCGCGCCTGGGGTGGCGTAGTGGGGCAATTGGGCCGCGGGGTGCAACTTCCTGGCAGCGACGGTCAGTTCCAAGGCTCACCTCCCGCGGCAGCATAGCAGCCACGAGGGCGGCAGGCAACGGGGTGGAAGATGTTGACAGAAGGTTGGGCGGCGAGCGGCCTGCCGTGGTAGAATGCGGCTCACCCTGATCCTGGAGCGAGCCAATGATCCCCCGATTAGACGTCTCCCCTCTGGCTTTGCGGGCGTTGCCCATTTCGAGCATACGGCGCATCCTACCTCGAGCCCGAGGCCGGCTCGGGCGGACCGCCGCCGGAGGTGTCGCCGCGGCCCTGGTGATGATGGCCGCGGCATGCACGCCGGCCGCGACCAATGGAGCTGCTACCGCCACCGCAACTCGGGCACCCGAGGCAACATCCTCCCCCGCCCCGACGCCGCCGGCCACGGCTACCCCTCCGGCTCCCCCCAGGGCTTCGACCGGCCGAACCACCCAATCCTGGGTAGATGAGCCCGCCGAGCTGTCGAGGGGGCAGGCCACCGGGCTGCAGCTGTCCGGGGAAGGGGCCCGGCTCGCCCACGGAGATGGTGGATATGGGTCCGGCGGTGAACTGCTGTCCGAGCCTCACGAAGCGGATTTCCCCTTCAACAACGCGGTGCTGTCCTGGAACGCCGAGGCTCCGGCGGGCAGCTCCCTCCGCTTCGAGCTCCGAGTCAGGGGCGACGCGGGGTGGAGTGGCTGGTACGCCATGGGCGAGTGGAGGCCCGAGGGGGGACGGAGCATCTCCGGCCAGGGGGATGCCAATGGCAAGGTGGACATCGACACCCTCAAGCTCACCTCGACGGCGACGGCCCTCCAGTACCGTGTGAAGCTGAGCGGCTCCTCACCCACCAGTTCGCCCCTGCTCCGTCAGCTGTCGGTGGTGTACGCGGACATGAAGAAGGGGCCGGCAGGTCCACCCCTGGAGAGACCGGCCGGTGCTGTGCGCGATCTGGAGGTTCCCCGCTACTCCCAACTGGAGCAGGATCCCTCGGTCGCCCTCAAGATCTGCAGCCCCACCTCCCTGGCCATGGTTCTGCAATACTGGGGTTCGAAGAAGACCGTACCGGAGGTCTACGCTGGTGTGCAGGATCGCACCACCGGCATCTACGGCGACTGGCCGCTGAACACGGCCTTTGCCGGCGCCAATGGCTTCAGGGCGAGGGTGGATCGTTTCTACGCCGTGGAGCAGCTCGAGCAGGAGATCGCGGCGGGCAGGCCGGCCATCATCAGCGTCGCCTACTCGGCCGGGGAGATCACGGGCGCGGCGACGACCTCGACCGACGGGCACCTGATCGTGGTTCGCGGCTTCACGCCGCAGGGCGACGTCATCGTCAACGATCCGGTCGCCCCCACCAGCCGCTCGGTGCGGCTGGTGTATAGTAGAGAGCAGTTGAGCCGGGTGTGGCTGCGCAGCGGTGGCATAGTCTACTTGATATCGCCGCGCTGAGGGTTGTGGAATGGATCCTTTTGCTGAACCGATGTCGCTGCCGGAGGAGTCCGGGGCCGCCCGCCAGCTGGCGGCAGCGGCCTCCGACGTGATGCAGATTCGTTCCGTCCGGTGGGCGGAGCAGGGGCTGGACGCCATGGTGGGCCGGCCCCTCCCCAAGGGCGATCCCGTCCTGGAGCTGCGCGGCCGGCTGCTGATCGAATCCGATCGCGCCTACCGGAGGCTATCCGACCGATACTCGGCCCTCGGCTACGTCGCGATGCTCCGGGAGGACAAGGGCGACCACGTTGTCCTGGCGATCCCCGGCTCCCTCCCCGACGGCGCCGGGCGACCCTGGGTGGCGGTGGCCCTCTTCGCGGCCACCCTGCTGTCGGTGCTCTTGGTGGGCGCGGAGTACGAGCAGGCGGACAGTCTGTTGGGTGGATGGCCCTTCGCCCTCAGCCTGCTGGGCATCCTGATGGCCCACGAGATGGGCCACTACCTGGTGGCCCGCTGGTTGAAGGTGCCCGCCAGCCTCCCCTACTTCATACCGATGCCGGTGTCGCTGCTGGGGACCATGGGGGCGGTGATTCAGACCCGGGCGCCCACCCGCAACCGTCGGGACCTGCTGCTGCTGGGGGCCTCGGGTCCCCTGGCGGGCATGGTGGTGGCCGTCCCGGTGCTGTTCCTGGGGTTGGCCGGATCGCAGGTAGGCCTCATCCCTCAGGGCTTCGGCTCCTTTCAGGAGGGGAACTCCCTTCTGTACGCGGCGGCCAAGTTCCTGGTCTTCGGCCGGTTCCTGCCCTCGGGCGGGATGGACGTCTTCATCAACGCGGTAGCCCTGGCCGGTTGGGCCGGGCTGCTGGTGACGGCGCTGAACCTTATTCCGGCGGGGCAGCTGGACGGCGGCCACGTGGCCTACGCCCTGCTGGGGCGTAGTGCCCGCTGGCTCACCTGGGTGGTGGTGGGGGTGCTGCTGGCCCTCAGCCCCCAGTGGCAGGGGTGGCTGCTGTGGGCAGCCCTGGTGCTGCTGTTGGGCAGGGTCCACGCGGTGCCGCTGGATGACGTGACGCCGCTCCGGGCCGGCGACAAGCTGCTGGCGGCGCTGGCCATCCTGGTGTTTGTCCTGGTGTTCATCCCCATTCCGATGTCCTTCTAACAAACATCTATCAACCCCCTGACCTTACGCTGTAAGCTCCAAGGGACGAGGAAACTGCCCGCAGGATCCTGCGGGCAGTTTCCTCGTCCTGGGCTGGTACGTCTAACTTGGTTAAAGTATAATCTGGGTCAGCCATGGCAAGCGACCATCGAGTTGCCTCCTTCATTTACTCCCATCTCTGTTCGTGACGGACTTTTCATGCTTGCTAGAGCCATTCCCCGGGATGCCTTCGCCCGGCGGCTATCGGTCTTCGCGTGGGAGACCCTGGTTGCCGTATCTGCGGGGCACGCGGTGACCAGCACTCTCCTGGGCAGAACCGTCCTCTCTCAGGCCACCTTTGGCTGGATGGCCGCCACCATGTCCGTCACGGGAATCCTCTTGATCTGGTTGGAGTCCTCCTGGGAACGGGCCCAATCCACCCAGCTGCATCAGCGCAGAAGCTCGTTGCGCACCCACATACTGATCCAGATTCCCTTGCTGGTCATTTCCACGTCGATCAGCCTGGCCACGTACGCCTCCGATTACTGGAATCACCACTTCATCACCCTGCTGCAGCCGGCGCCGACGGTGGCGCTCCTCTTGACGGTTCTTGTCACGGCTGTGGCGCAAGAGGTAATCCTTGGACGGGGTGCCGCTTCCTGGGGGCCGGCTCTCCAGATCGCTCTGGTCGCCTGCCGCCGTTGGGCACTCCCGGTCTCGCTGCTGCTGCTCGGTCTACTCGAAGCTTCTTCCTACCTCTGGGTTGTCGGGAACGATTTCACTCGCTACTGGGCCGTAGCTGATGCCACCAACTCGGCGGCGGGTTATCCTGCGTCCCGCCATCAGCCGGTATACATCGCCGCTGGAATGCACCCCTACTCGATAGAGCTTCCCTTCTTTCCCCTTCTACTGCTGATCTCTTTCTCCATCTTCGGGCACGATACCTTCGGCGCCCTCGTCCCCGGCCTGTTGGCCAACACCGCGCTCCCACTGCTCTTGTACGGCTTCTACCGGCGGGCGGGATTGGGGCGCTCCATCGCCTTTGCAGCCTCTTGCTCGGTGGTCGCGATCCCCTTCTTCAGACTCTACACTCTCAACGCCCCGGTTCCGGATGCGGTGTTTGAAGCTCTGCTGGTCGGCACCGGATACCTGTTTCTGCAGGTCGTAGGAGACCTCGCGCTGCGGTTCCGGTCGCCATCGGTGCAGGGCAACGCCCCTTGGATCCTCTGGCCTCTCTTTGGTCTGCTGTCTGGTTTGACGGCACTGACGAGGCCGGACGGAGTGATCTTTGTAGCGCTAATGTTCGCTGCACTCGTCCCCTGTCTCTTCCGGCGATGCTTCCATCTTGCCCTGGGCACCTTCCTGGTCACGGTTGGCCCCTTCTCCCTGCTGATGATGTCGACATTTGGCCTCGTGTGGCCCAGAAATCAGGGCACCTCCGCTTCGATCGACCACATAGCCAGGAACCTGGATTGGCTCGGGCGATACTGTCTCCGTTGGTACGCCGAGCCACTGGGGCTGTCGCCGTCGGGATTCACCCTGCTCGTTGGCCTGATAGCCGTGGCCTCTGCCGGGGGAATACTGTGTATGGCGGTCAAGGGAAGATGGGCGGTGGTCCTGCCCCTGGCCGGGGTGCTGCAGATCGGCTTCGTCTTCTCGGTTGACCCGAGGGCGTCTGGGGCCGATCAATGGTTCGACTTCTTTCGCCACGTCTCCTACAGCATTCCCTTTCTGGTCCTTCCGGTATTACTCCTGTTTCAGGGAGTTCTTGGAAGAATCCAGCAACGGTTCCTCACACCGGGGCATGGGCAGACTCGCCACCTGAGACTCGTCCACGCCCTCGCGCTGTGTCTGCTTCTTCTCTCGGCCTATGAGCTACGTCTGCTGGCCTTCCCATCGGCCAGCTACCAGGGCCTTGGCAGGCAGTTCCTGACCTCTGACGTGTGGGTCAGCCTTCCCGACATCCTCCACCACCGCTACAGCCTTCCCAGGCTTTCCTTTGTGCGGCGAGACGGCGTGCTTGAGATCGATCCGGATTCGAAACCGATGGCCCGCCACGCCCGAGACGTCGTGAGACACTTTGCGCCCGTGTCTTCCCTGGTCACGGGGAGAGGCCCTGGCTATCAGCTATCGTCAATGTTGGCGATCCTCTTCGGGGCGATCTTCGCCTTTGCTGGAGCGAGCGGGACCCGCCCGGACGGGGATGTGAAGGGTGAGCAACGCCATGGCGCTCGCGGAGGTGGGGAAGGCGGTCGTGCCGGGGAGGGGACCGGCAATGGAGGGCGAGCCGCGGCAATAAAAGCGGCCCGCAGGCTCCTGCGGGCCGTTCCGGTTGTCCAACTGGCTGGGGGACAGGGATTCGAACCCCGGCTTACTGATCCAGAGTCAGCTGTCCTACCACTAGACGATCCCCCAACGGGCATCCAAATTATAACACGCCCCGTCCGGGGAAGGCAATCTTCGGACCGGCGTCGGGTGCGGCCCACATTTCCGGGTAGACGCCGTAGCAGTCTAGGCTGCCTGCCTGACTCGGCCGATAGCCATGCGGCGCCACGGATGATTGGCTGACAGCCGTC
>JAJZRD010000163.1 GCA_021845945.1 Chloroflexota bacterium | reverse complement strand
GCCCGTGCCCGCCCTGCATCGCTCTACCCTACGGCTTGCAGGCCTGGTTTCATGGGCACGGGTCTCTCTATTCACCGGAAAGCGTGTCGGCCCTTAGTACAGTCATAGGAGGAAGGATGAAGCGCTTCGTATTCCCTCTCCTGGCGGCGGCTCTGGCGACGACCCTGCTGATCAGCGGATGCACCCAGGCGGCTCCAACCCCTACCCCGGCGCCTGCGGCCAAAGCCGCGGAACCCACGAAGGCTACTGCCCCAGCCCCTACCAAGGTGGCCGAGCCCGCCAAGGCTGCCGAAGCTCCGGCCAAGACGACAGACTTCCCGGTCAAGGGCAAGGCGATCAGCATCCTCGTCGGCCTGCCGGCGGGAAGCTCCATGGACATCGGCGCCCGGGTGTTGGCTCCCATGCTGGAGAAGGATCTGGGAACCCCCCTCCAGGTGGTCAACAAGGTGGGGGCTGGAGGACAGGTGGCGCTGACGGAACTAGCTCTCGCGAAACCGGACGGCTACACCATCGCCACCCATGCCCTGCCTGCTACCATCAGTATGTACATCGATGCCGAGCGCAAGACTGCCTTCAGCCGGAAGCAGCTGATGCCGCTGGCGCTGGATAACCTGGAGCCGAACATCATAGCGGTCAAGGCCGACAGCCCCTACAAGACTCTGAAGGAGCTGGTGGACGCTGCCAAGGCCAACCCCGGGAAGATCCGAGCCTCCGTCTCCGGGGTTCTGGTCACCCCTCACCTGGCGGCCCTGGAGTTCGAGAGGGTGACCGGCGTGAAGTTCGGCATCGTGCATTTCGAGGGTGGGACCCAGGGACTCACCGCCATGATGGGCGATCACGTGGACGTTGACTTCGGCTTTCCGGGTACCGACATGCCGATGATCAAGGGAGGCCAGATCCGGATCCTCGGGGTGATGGACAGCAAGGAGTACAGCCTGCTGCCCGGGGTTAAGACGGTGGAATCCCAGGGCTACAAGGCCTACATGTCCGCCTACCGCGGCTATGTCGCGCCGGCCGGTACTCCCAAGGAGGTCGGCGACCTCCTGAGCGCTGCCATCAAGAAGGCGGCAGCCAGCGACGACTACGCCAAGAAGATGGCGGAGCTGGGCATCGAGGTCCGCTTCATGGACGGGGCCCAGACCTCGACCTACTGGGCCGACTCGGAGGCCCAGGTGAAGGCCCTGGTGGACATGTACAAGAAGCAGTAGCAGCCCCCGAAGGGCGTCACCTCTGTAGCCGCAGGGCTTCACGCCTGCGCGTACCTCGTGGGGAAAAGGGCTGCTGCACCACGGGGTACGCGCACCCGTAAAGAGTGCGGCTACAATACTGGAATGCTCGCTGGCGTGAAGCCAGCGGCTGTCTCGTGATAAGATCCTTCGCTGGCCCTCAGGAGGGCAACCCTGACATCGGCGTTCATTGGAGACCAATGCTGTAGTGGAAATCCGCTTGTCCGTACCCGAGGGGCAGAGATACTCCTGCCGGCGGTGCGGCTGGTGCTGCCGGGGGTGGCGGATCCTGGTGGAGCCTGCTGACCGGGACCGTATCCTGACCCACGATTGGGCTCAGGATAGCCCTCGGCTCCGGGGGGTTCAGCTTTTCGATAAGCAGAAGCTGCCGGGCCAGCCCGGACCGTTCATCCAGATAGCCCAGATCGACGGCCGCTGCGTCTTCCTGGAGGAGGACAACCTCTGCCTGATCCACAGGGTGCTGGGGGAGGGGGCCAAGCCCTTCACCTGCCGCCGCTTCCCTCACCTGTTGGGCCGCACGGCGGAGGAGGTGCTGGTGGGAGCCGACTACGCCTGCCCGGCGCTGATCCGCAACGAGGGGGAGCCCTTCACGCCGCGCCAGGAGTTGGTGCGGGAGTGGCTGGAGGCCTCGGCCCGGGGGGACGGGCTCGGTCCCCAGCGGGTCATCGACCCGGAGGCTGTCCTGGCCCCGGGCCTTCGGCTGAGCTGGCTGGCCTATCTCGGACTGGAGCGAGCTCTCCTGGAAATCTTGACCCGGCGGGAGTTCCCCGTGACGAAGCGGTGGCTGGCGGGAGGAACACTCCTCTCCGCCATAGCCGCCTGGGGTTCAGGCCTGCGCTGGCTGGAGGAGCCGGAGGTTGCCGCCTGGCTGAGGGGATGGGAAGAGGAGGGCTACCGGCGGGCCTTCGAGGAGAGGACGGCCTATTCCGGCACTCTCTCGCTGCCGGAGATACCGAGGCTAGCCACCCTGATCGGTTACTCGGAGACCCCCCACACGGCTACCTCCGGACCGGGCTCGGCCGCCATCGGCTACGCCATGGCCGTGGCCAGCGGATCGGGGTCCCTCTATCTCTCCACTCTGGAGGAGTGGGTGGATCTGGAGACCCTGGGTAGCGTGGAGCGGGACCTGGACCGGCCAGAATTCGACGACTACCTCACCCGCTTTCTCTCCAACTACCTGCTGCGGAAGTCGCTGCTGGAGAGCCCCCACCTGGAGGAGGGGTGGGACTACCTGGGGAACTGCCTCGCCCTGGCCGGGTGGTACGCCGCAGCGTCGGCTGTCGTGCACGGTTGCGAACGGGTGGACGAGGAGGATCTGGTAGCGGGCATCCAGGTGGTGGAGAAGGCCTACGTGCCGTGATGATGCCATTCTGGAGGCGCCGGCTTGCCGGCTTCGATGTCCGTAGGAGCCGGCTCCTGCCAGCGACGGCGTCTCGTAGTAACGACTTCAGTCGTTCGTCCTGATACGGCGGAACAGCCACGAACGGCTGAAGCCGTTACTACAAGCTGCTGTAACCGCATCAGCCAAACACCAGTCCGTTTCTTGGAGGAACCCTTGTGGCTGAGGAAACCCCGCGCCTCCGGCGAGAGCTGGAGAGGCAACTGATAGCCCGCGCCCTGAGGGACGAGGCTTTCCGGCAGCAGCTGATCGCCGACCCCAGGGCTGCCCTGGAGGCGGAACTGGCCCGCCTGCAGCTGGAGATCCGTCTGCCTGAGACCCTGCGGGTGAAGGTGCTGGAGGAGGATCCCGACACCCTCTACCTGATCCTGCCCCCCAGCCTGAAGGCGGCGGCGCCCCCCTCCGACGACTTCCTCCTGGCCGCCCTCCAGAGCCTCAATCTGAACCCGAGCCAAGAGTAGCCGCAGGCTTCACGCCTGCGCGTATCTCGTGGGGCGGCTGCACTCTTCTCCACCAGGTTACGCGCACCCATGAAGGGTGCGGCTACAAGGACCAGACGGCTCCTGCGGATCTCGGCCTTCCCCTCTTGCGTTTCGGCCAGGAATGCCACATAATGTCCTCGCTAGAACATGCGTTCTGTATCGATGGGCCCGTGCTTACGGTAAGGCGGGATAACGGGTTTGAAACGGCAACGGCGACCACTGTTTGCATCGCTAAGAGGCTGTTGTTCGCACCCGTCTTCTGCTAATATGCGCGTGTCTATAGAAACGGGAATCCCGCCCACGGGGACGGAGGGTGTACGCTCCGAGGGCGGCGCCGTCCACAGGGCTCATTTCGGCGATCGAGGCCTCCTCGACCTCGATTCCCCGCAGCTTCTCATCAGACATCGGAAGGGTGTGGACCCGCCGTCGGTGCGGGCTGCCCACGGAGGTTCTTGTAGTGGTCGTTAAGGTGGTTGGAGAGGGAGGAAGGGTCCCGCGGGCGCCCAGCGCCGCTCTGGATGACCCGGATCCCCAGCAGTTGGTAATGGCCTGGGATCAGGAGGCCCGACTGAAGCGGACCGCGGAGAAGACGAAGGCCAAGGCGGAGACCAAGGCGCCCAGGGCCGACAAGGGATCCGCGGCAGCCAGAAAGGCCGCGGAGAAGCCCTCTAAGGCCCCCACCTCTAGGAGCGCGGCGGCCTCCGCGGCCGGGACCGCGCCCGAGAAGGGCGACAAGATCAGGAAGGCCGCGGCATCCCCGGAGAAGAAGACGACCGCGAAGGCATCTCCGGCCCCTCGTACCGCTGCCGGCGGCGCAACTCCTTCCTCCACCCCATCGAAGCCGGCAACGGCGGCCAGGGATGGCAGGGGTGCGGGCTCCGCAGGGCCCAGCCAGCCCGCTCCCACCATCCGGATCCCGGCAGAGGCCGCTTCTTCCCCCATCGGCTCCAGCGGCGGAAACGGTCGAAACGGCAACGGCCACGGGAACGGCAACGGGGCCGGCACCCTGGAGTCCGGCGAGTATACCGGCGACCAGATCCAGATCCTGGAGGGGGTCCAGCATATCCGGCAGCGACCGGGCATGTACATCGGCACCACCTCCACCTCTGGCCTCCTCCACCTGGTGTACGAGGCCATCGACAACGTGGTGGACGAGTTCAACGCCGGTTTCGGCAGCCAGATGTGGATCGCTATCGACCGGGACGGGTGGGTGACGGTGCGGGACGAGGCGAGGGGCATCCCCATCGACATGAAGGAGTGGGGTGGCACCACCCTCCCCACCGCCACCTGGATCTTCATCAAGCCCTTTACCGGCGGCAAGTTCGAGCCCGGCGCCTACAAGCAGGCCGGCGGGCTCCACGGCGTGGGTCTCACGGTGATCAACGCCCTCTCGGTCCAGATGGAGGTGGACATCTGGCGGGACGGCCAGCACTTCTGCCAGCAGTTCCGGGAGGGGAACGCCCTGGAGTACAGCTTCGAGCCCTGCGACCCCGGGCTCCACGGTACCCAGATCCGGTGGCTTCCCGATCCCTCTATCTTCGACGAGGACGCCACCTACGACGTGGAAACCCTGATCTCCCGTCTGGAGGCCACAGCCTGCCTGAACCGGGGGCTGTGGATCGAGCTATCCTACTGGGACGAGGAGACCAGGCGGACCACCCGGCGGGTGCTCCACTCGGAGAACGGCCTGGCCGACTACCTGAAGACCCTGGAGGCGTCGGGGCCGGGTCCCCTCTTCAAGCAGCCCATCTCCATCATCAAGAGCAAGGACGACGTCTCCGTGGAGGTGGTGCTGCAGCCCGACAAGGGGTACAAGACCCGGATGCTCTCCTTCGCCAATGGCGTCCGCACGCCGGACGGGGGCACCCACGAGATCGGCTTCAAGGCCGCGCTGACCAAGCTGGTCAACGACTACGCCCTCAAGTGGAACCTGATCAAGGACCGGGCTAAGGAGGCACTGAAGCCCGACGTCATCCAGCAGGGGCTGGCGGTGGTGATCTCGGTGAAGCTGGCCGATCCCCAGTTCCAGGGACAGACCAAGAACCGGCTGAACAACGCGCCGGTGGAGGGGATCGTCCGCTCCGTGGTCACCGAGGGGCTGACCGAGTGGTTGGAGACCAGCCAGAGCCAGGGCAAGGAGTGGCTGAAGAAGATCCACCTGGCCCAGAAGGCCCGGAACGAGGCCCAGATGGCCGAGGAGCTGGCCCGCACCGGGCAGAAGAAGAGCTCCGAGCTGGTGGACGTCACCCTCTCCAAGAAGTTCGCCGCCTGCAACGGGAACGATCCGGAGAAGAACGAGCTGTTCCTGGTGGAGGGCGAGAGCGCCGGCGGCAGCGCCAAGCAGGCTCGGAAGAGCGAGTTCCAGGCCATCCTGGCCCTGAAGGGGAAGCCGCTCAACGTGGCCAACGCTACCCTCCAGCGGATCCTGGACAACGAGGAGATCCGGACCATCATCTCGGTGATCGGCACCGGCACCCGCCACCTCTTCGACCTGGAGAAGCTGAAGTTCCACAAGATCATCCTGCTGTCCGACGCCGACGTGGACGGATCCCACATCGTCTGCCTGCTGCTGACCCTTTTCAACCAGGAGATGCCGGGGCTGATCGAGTCGGGCCACGTCTACCTGGGCTGCCCGCCCCTCTACTCAGTGAAGTACAAGGGGAAGATGGTCTGGCTGACCGACGACGAGGCCCGCAAGAAGTTCCTTCGGCAGCACCCCGACGCCGGCAGCCTGGAGTTCAAGCGGTACAAGGGTCTGGGCGAGATGAACGCCGGTGAACTGCGGGACACCACCATGGACCCCGCCAAGCGTGTGCTGAAGCGGGTGACCATGGAGGACTCGGCCCTGGCCGCCAAGATAGTGAACGAGCTGATGGCCAAGGAGAACGCCGAGGCCCGCCGCGCCCTGCTGGCCAAGCAGGCCAGGCACCTGGCCATGGCAGGGAACCTGGACGTGTAGAAGAATGTCTAACGAACTGTTAGTACCGGATCAGGACATCCGCGAAGAGGACTTCGCAGTCCTCTTCCCGCGGAATTATGCCCAATACATGGCGGCCACCATCGTGGACCGGGCGATCCCGGATGCCCGCGACGGCCTGAAGCCGGTGCAGCGGCGCATCCTCTACTGCATGTACGTCAACGGCTACCGGTCCAACAAGCCCACCATCAAGTCAGCCAAGATCGTCGGCCAGGTGACGGGCGACTTTCACCCACACGGCGACGTCGCCATCTACCAGACCATGGCCCGCATGGCCCAGGACTTCACCCTGCGCTACCCCCTGATCGATGGGCAGGGGAACATGGGCTCCATCGACAACGACCCGCCGGCTGCCTCCCGATACACCGAGGCCCGGCTAAGCCTGCTGGCCGAGGTGCTGCTGGCCGACGTGGACCAGGAGACGGTGCCCCTCATCCCCACCTACCTCCAGGATCCCAGGATCACGGAGCCCCTCTACCTGACCGGGCATCTGCCGCCGGTGGTGAACCCCATCAGCGGCGTCGCCGTGGCCATGGCGACCAACGTCCCCCCCCACAACCTGACGGAGGTGCTGAACGCCTCCATCGCCCTGCTGGACAAGCCCGAGATGACCATGCAGCAGTTGATGCGGTACATCCAGGGTCCGGACTTCCCCACGGGCGGCCACATCCTGGGCCAGCAGGGGATCGTAGAGTACCTGGAGACCGGCAAGGGGCGCTTTGCCATGCGGGGCACCGTGCGGCTGGAGGAGAGCCCCCGGGGCCAGGCCCTGGTGATCACCGAGATCCCCTACACCACCAAGGACAAGATCAAGGGCTCCATCGCCGACGCTATCAACCAGCGGAAGATAGAGGGGATCATGCCGGAGATCCGGGACGAGTCCGACGAGGACCACGGCCTCCGCATCGTCCTCACCCTGCGCAAGGACGCCGAGCCTGCCCGGGTGCTGAACGCCCTCTACGCCCACACCGAGCTGCAGCAGAACTACACCGCCCAGATGGTTTTCCTGATGGGCGAGGCCGGGAAGCCTGCCGTGGAGCCCCGCCAGGTGGGGATGCTGGAGCTGCTGCTCCACTGGAACGACCACCAGAGGGACGTGCTGACCAAGCGGCTCCAGCACGAGCTGCGGAAGGCCCAGGAGCGGCTGCACATCGTCCAGGGGCTGATCATCGGGGCGGCCAACGCCCAGCAGATCGTGAGGATCTTTCAGCAGGCGGCCAACCGGCAGGAGGCAAAGCTGGAGATCCAGAAGCGGTACAAGCTGTCTGAGATCCAGGCCGAGGTCATAGCCAACATGACCCTCTCCCAGGTGACCAAGCTGGACGCTGGCAGGTACGAGGAGGAGCGGAAGACCCTGGAGGCCCGCATCGCCGAGCTTCTGGATATCCTGGGCGACGCCGCCAAGCTGATCGGCCTGCTGAAGAGCGAGTACCGGACCGTGCTGGACAAGTTCGGCGACGCCCGCCGCACGATCATCGACCGGGATGGAGCGGTCGAGGTCACCGAGGTCCAGAACATCATCGAGGAGAAGAGCCTCCAGGTCCACCTGACCCCCGACGGCGTCCTGCGGGTGACCCCCGACGGCAAGCGTCGCGCCCGGAAGGAGTACGCCCAACTGGCCTCTTTCTCGGCCAGCACCAAGGACTACGTCCTCTTCGTCTCCAACCTGGGCCAGATCTACGCGCTGCGGGTCAACAACCTGCCCGAGACCAACGGGAAGGGCGAGTCGATCCGCCGCGTACTCAGTCTGGGCCCCCAGGAGCAGATCGTGGCCGCCCTGGCCGCCGACGGCTTCTCCCAGGATCGCTACCTGGTGCAGTTCACCCGCAACGGTCGGGTGAAGAAGTCGGCCCTCTACGACTACCGTAGCGCCGACAACTCCGGCCTGGCCGATCTGAATCTTCAGGCCGGCGACCAGGTCCAGACGGCGCTGATTTCCGACGGTGCCGGCCAGTACCTGGTGCTGACCAACGATGGCAAGGCGCTCCGCTTCTCTGACGAGGAGGTGCGGATATCGGGTCGGGTCGGCCAGGGAGTGGCAGCCATCAGCCTGGGCAAGGGGGCCGAGGTGGTTGCGGCCTTCGCCCTGGTGGAGAAGGACCGCCGCCACATGGTGACGGTGGCTGCCTCCGGCTTCGCCAAGAAGACGGCGCTGGAGGAGTACCCCTCCAAGGGCAGGGCTACCGGCGGAGTGCAGGCCATGGGACTGGGCGCCGGGGACCTCCTGGTGGGGGGCGCGCTGGCGGCAACCGGCGACGAGTTGGTTGTCTGGAACGACAGGGATGTGATCTTTCGGGTGGCTGCCAGGGCGATCCCTACCACCGCCCGCGACCGCAAGGGCACGCGACTCGCCGACCTCCCCAAGGGCGAGCCGGTAGCCGGCCTGGCCCTGGCGTCAGACTGACCGGGGAGGACCCCACCCCCGGCCCCTACCCGCTGCGGGGAGGGGAGAGGGGTGGGGTCTGTGCCATATTCTGGGTGGAGCGGGTCGTGTCGAACCCGCCCATTCCGGCATGGTTCATGGGGACGGGTAGTTGGAGTTACAGTTTAATGCAACGTCACCCCCGCTTGCGCGGGGGTCCAGACGTCCCCTCTCCTC
>JAJZRD010000162.1 GCA_021845945.1 Chloroflexota bacterium | reverse complement strand
GCGATGCCAGCCCTGTCGGGGCTATCGAAGACGCTGCCCGCCAACAGGCTGGCCCGAACCACGACCTGGGGGCTGTTGGCGTTCAGGTTGCCCAGCACCACGATCCCGTTCCCCAGCTGCTGCCGGTCGATGGCCAGGGAGACCCGGCCCACCCCGCCGCCCGATTGAGTGCTGAGTGCTGAGTGCCGACCGCTGAGTGCTGAGTGCTGAGTCCTGAGTCCTGAGCGCTGCGGGGAACCCGACCCTTGCCAGGACTCAGGACCCAGGACCCAGGACTTCGATCGCACCCAGGCCCCGTCGTAGTAGAAGGGCTGGCCGGCGGTTCGGGTTGACTCCTCGGGCATCGGCGCAGCTGCCGTCTCGGTGGGGATCAGCCATCCCACGGTCCGGTTGGTCTCGGTCAAGTACTGCTGCGCGACCCGCTGGACGTCCTCCGGCGTCACCTGGTTGAGACGCTCCAGGAGCCGGCCGTAGGTCTCGTAGCTATCGATGGCCTCGAGGGCGCCGAGCCAGTAGCCCTGATCGGTGACCGACTCGGAACCGTAGACGAGTTGGGCCCTGGCCTGCTTCAGGGCTCGTTCCATCTCCTCCCGCCCGACCCCCTCCTTCTGGATCCTCTCCACTTCCTGGAATGCGACCCCCTCGATCTGCTCCAGGGAGACCCCGGGGCGTGGGGTGGCGTCGATGTCGAAGAGGTAGGGATCCCTGGTCAGGGCGAAGGAGGAGCCGGCGTTGCTGGCCAGGCCGGCGTCAACCAGGGCCCGGTACAGCCGTGAGCTACGGCCCATGTGGGTTCCGCGGGAGCCGAACATCCCCATGGGCTTGCCGCCGGACAGGACGGCGTCCAGCACCAACATGGGGAAGGCGTCCGGGCTGGAGACGGCCGGGGCGTGGTAGGCCACGTCGAACTGGGGGGCACCGGCCGGATAGCGCATGCTGACTCGCCGCTCGCCCCGCTGTGGGGGCTCCGTGGTGCGGACGGCGGGCACGTCGGGTCCCGAGGGGATCGCCTCGAACTTCTCCCGAATCATTCCCATCAGTGTATCGGTGTCGAAGTCGCCCACGACGACCACGATGG
The DNA here is from genome assembly GCA_021845945.1 of Chloroflexota bacterium. The sequence continues at coordinate 7,638 of JAJZRD010000162.1, read as the reverse complement.
CGTTGTTAGGTGCGTAGAAAGTCCGGTAGTGATCGTACAGGTCGTCCCGAGTCATGGCCTGGAGGTCCGACTTCCAGCCGACGACGCTGTGGCCGTAGGGGTGAGCCATGAAGGCCGTGGCCCCCATCTCCTCGCCCAGCAAGTAAGCGGGGTTGTTCTCCGAACCCTCCCGCTCGGAGATGATCACCGTGCGCTCCCGCTCCACCTCTTCCGGTAGGAAGAGGGAGTTGACCATGCGATCCGACTCGATGGCGATGCCCAGGTCGATCCGCTGGCTGGGGAGGGTTTCGAAGTAAGCCGTGTAGTCCAGCCAGGTGAAGCCGTTGAGCACCCCTCCGTTGGCGGACACCATGCGGAAGACGTCCCCCTTTCCGATGGTGGGGGTGCCTTGAAACATCATGTGCTCGACCCAGTGGGAGATGCCGGTGGTGCCGGCGGACTCGTTGCGGCTTCCCACTCGATACCAGACCCAGAAGCTGGCGATGGGAAGCTGGCGGATCTCCTTGGTGATCACCGTCAAGCCGTTGCTGAGGACCGTGTGCCTGGCCATTTCGCTCACTTCTATCGCTCCGTCGTTTCGACCCTCGCGCTGCAGGATGAGGCAGAGCGGCGGGTGGAGACTGCTGAGGCTACATCTTCTGCCTGGCGCTTCCACTGCAGCTTCCGGGCCAGACACCCGTCTTCCGTCGCCCGGGCGGCTCGGCTCACGAGCCGGAGGCACAGGCGCGGGAGGGCGAGCCTCCCGGGAACGTCGGGGCATCCTCTACTTGCTTGTGGCGCCGGCCGTCAGGATATCGGGAGGGGGGAGCTGCGGTCAAGTCAGGGATTACCGGCTGCGGCAGCAGTGCTCAGCTGCCTGTCTGGATGGACACCTCGATCAGCTTCTCGGCGTGGGCGCGGGCCTGCGAGGCGAAGCGGCGTGAGTCACCTTCCAGCCTCGCCAACGCTTCGGCGTCGGACAGCCCCGTTTGCACCAGCCGCAGTCCGGTGCGGTAGATCAGCTCCTTGTGCTCCGCGGCAACCTTGCGGAGGATCTCCCCCCACCGTTCTCGCTCCTTGGGGGGCAGCCCCTCTTCCTTCTCCGGCAGCTGCAGATCGCGGGCCTTGAGGGCCTCGACCAGGTCGCCAAAGCGGTAGGGAGAGCGGAGCAGGCCGCGGAGCCGGGTCAGCAACTGCCCGCGGGTGGCCATCAGCTTCTCGGCCAGCTGCACGAAGCCGAGAGAAGAAGCGGGCCTCAACCGGGTCTTGAGCCAGTCGAAGGCCTCGGCTGCCGTGACGGCCGGAGGCCGGCGCACGAAGATGGATACCTGCAGCTGAGCCGCCGCCCCCTGGAGGCCGGCGCCGAGGCGGTAGTAGTGCTCCGCGCCATCCAGATACTGCAGCCGTGCCATCGAACGGTCGGCCTGGGCCAGCAGGAGAGCCAGATCCCACCCCGGCAGGGGGCCGAAGAAGTCCAGGGGCTGCACCTCCTCGAAGATCACCTCGCCGGCCTCGATGGGATACTCCTGCCGGTTGTTCTGTTCCGAGTGCAGGAACCACTGGTTGACGGGCAGCCTCGGCGAGGAGAGCAGGCCATCCAGGATGGGCAGCGTCTCGGGATCCTCGGGCAGCGACTGGGACAGCAGCTCCTGCAGGGGCGCAACCCCCTTCTGGAGCAGGGCGGTTAGAGCCTCGGCGCAGATCTGGGAGTAGGTGGCGTACTCCAGGTTCCACTTGAAATCCAGGGCCTGGAGGGACTTTCCCCCGTTCCCATCCTTGAGAATCATGATGACGTCGGGGCTGGGCAGACCCGACCTGGACAGGGCCAACTGCATCGAGTTGTCGCCGGCCAGCTCCACGATCCCGTGGGGCCGGTATCCGTCTTTGGGCCAGGGCGCACCCGAGGCGAGCCGAGCTTGCAGCGCCCCCAGACCCAACTCCTCCCACCGACGTCCTATCTGCTCGCTGGCCCCTCCCCAATTGCCCACCAACCGTTCCCGTCGGAGGTCCCGGGGCGAGGGGGGAAGTCCTCTCATTCAGTCTCTCCTGACATTAGTAGGGGCGATCCTCGTGATCGCCCTCTCATCGTTGGCATGGCAGGGCAAACACGAGGTTCGCCCCTACCACATCGATTGCTGACAACTATTGTACCAGCAGGCGGTGTCGCGTGCTTCCGTGCAGACGGTCCTGATAGAATGGTATAAATAAGTGTGACGTGTTTCTCCAAGAAAGGGGATCGATGCAGAGAATGAGGCCCATCCGCACCTTCACCGTGATACCCTCCTTGCCTCCTCGTCTGGAGCGGTTGCGGGAACTGGCCTACAACCTTCGATGGTCCTGGGATTACGAGACCCTGGAGCTGTTCCGACGGCTAGACCTCAACCAGTGGGAGGCCAGCGGCCACAACCCGGTGCGAATGCTGGGGATGCTCCCTCAGGAAACCCTGCAGGAGGCGGCCAACGACGACAGCTTCCTCTCCCACCTCGGTAGAGTCCTAGACCAATTCGACGAGTACATGGATTCTCGCAAGAGCTGGTTTCGACGAACCCACGGCCGGCCCGAGGACTTCTCGGTGGCCTACTTCTCCATGGAGTTCGGCATCTCCGAGTCGCTGCCCAACTACTCTGGCGGCCTGGGGATCCTGGCCGGAGACCACCTCAAGTCGGCCAGCGACCTCGGCCTTCCTCTGGTGGGGGTGGGGCTGCTGTACCAGGAGGGTTACTTCCGCCAGTACCTGAACGCCGACGGCTGGCAGGGTGAGTCTTATCCCGACAACGACTTCTTCACCATGCCCCTGTCGGTGGAGAGGAAGCCCGACGGCAGCCCGGTCATCATCCAGGTGGAGCTGCCCGGCCGGGTGCTGCGGGCGCAGCTGTGGCGGGCTCAGGTGGGGCGGGTGCCCCTCTACCTGCTGGACGCCAACATCCCGGGCAACCGGCCCGACGATCGGGACGTGACGGATCGCCTCTATGGGGGGGACATGGACATGCGGATCCGCCAGGAGATCCTGCTGGGCATCGGCGGGATACGAGCCCTGGCGGCCGTGGGGATCAACCCCACGGTGTGCCATATGAACGAGGGCCACTCGGCCTTCCTGGCGCTGGAGCGGATCCGGTTGCTGATGGGCTCCAGGGGGGTCGGCTTCGCCGAAGCCCGGGAGGCCTCCGCGGCCGGGATCGTCTTCACTACCCACACGCCGGTGCCGGCAGGCATCGACGTGTTCTATCCCGACATGGTGGAGCGGTACTTCGGCGGCTACTACCGCGCCCTGGGCCTTGCCCAGAGGGAGTTCATGGCGCTTGGCCGGCAGGACCCGAACAACGACCAGGAGCCCTTCTCCATGGCGGTGGCGGCCCTGAGGCTGGCCAGCAAGGCCAACGGCGTCAGCAGGCTGCACGGCGACGTCTCCCGAAGTCTGTGGCAGGGGGTCTGGCCGGGGGTCCCCGAGGATGAGATCCCCATCTCCTCCATCACCAACGGGGTGCACACGACCACCTGGGTCTCCGGCCGGGACGTGGGCGCCCTGTACGATCGTTACCTGGGTCCTCGCTGGAAGGAGGAGCCGACCGATCCCGTCGTGTGGGAGGGGGTGGATCGGATCCCCAGCGAGGAGTTGTGGCGGGCTCACGAGCGGCGACGGGAGAGGCTGGTGAGCTTCGCGCGGCAGCGGTTGGTGTGGCAGCTGGAGAGACGGGGCGCCTCGACGGCCGAGATCGAGACGGCCAGGGAGGCGCTGAATCCGGAGGCGCTGACCATTGGCTTCAGCCGCCGCTTCGCCACCTACAAGCGAGCCACCCTGCTGTTCCGGCACCCGGAGCGGCTGGCCAAGATCCTGGGCGAGCGGGAGCGCCCGGTGCAGATCATCATCGCCGGCAAGGCCCATCCCAACGACAACCCCGGCAAGGAGTTGATCCGGCAGATCATCCACTTCGCCCGCCAGGAGGAGTTCCGGCGCCAGATCGTCTTCCTGGAGGACTACGACATGGTGGTCGCCCGCTACCTGGTGCGAGGGGCGGACCTGTGGCTGACCACCCCCAGGAGGCCGCTGGAGGCCAGCGGCACCAGCGGCATGAAGGTGGCCTTCAACGGCGGCTTGAACCTCAGCGTGCAGGACGGCTGGTGGTGCGAGGCCTACGACCCGAGCCTCGGCTGGTCCATCGGGCGGGGCGAGCAGTACCAGGACCAGGAGTACCAGGACGAGGTGGAGGCCAACGCCGTCTACAACCTGCTGGAGAAGGAGATCATCCCGCTCTTCTACACTCGCGGGATCGATGGGCTGCCCCGGGGCTGGATATCCCGGATGAAGAGCAACCTGAAGACGCTCTGCCCGGCCTTCAACACCCACCGGATGGTCACCGAGTACCTGGACCAGATGTACCTGCCCTCGCTGAACAGGGTTCGGGCTCTGGGTGCCGACGAGATGGCCAGGGCCAAGGCTCTGGCCGCCTGGAAGCGGGAGATGCGCAGCCGCTGGCCGGGAGTGCAGCTGCTCCGGGTCGAGGCGGAGGTGCCCAGCGAGGTGCCGGTAGGGTCCCTGGTGGAGGTGCGGGCGGAGGTGCGGCTGGGGGAGATCCGCCCCGAGGACGTCACGGTAGAGCTGTACCACGGGCCGGTGGACGCCAACCTGGAGATCCAGGGTGGAACCTCCATCCCCATGATCTGCGTGGATCGGAACGGCGACGGCACCTACGGCTTCAGCGGGGCGATCCCCTGCTCCAGCAGTGGGGTCCGGGGCTACGCCCTCCGGATCCTCCCGAGGAACGAGGATCTGAGCAACCCCTACGAGCCCGGGCTGATCCTCTGGGCGCAATGAGTCGGGCTCTGGGCAACAGGCACAGGGCAACGAGGGCGGCGTAGCCGCCGCAGATTTGGAGTGCGGTGGCTTGCCGCAGCACTCCAAATACTGGCCTTGCGGTTGCCCTCTGCGCGCGGTATAGTGTCGTTAGCAGGACTTAGCGCGTCGTTCCTCAAGCCGCTAGCCGATGCACGGCGCCGGGCAGCGGAGCACAAGGCCCCGCCCTACAGTACGGAATTGCGGAACGAGGCACTTGGGGCACTTGACCACAGCAGACACGCCTCTCTCTTCAAGGGAGGCGTGCCTGCTGTCAAGCTGCCGGAGGGGAAGCCGTGAAGATAGCGATGGTTACCAGCTGGGATAGGTACTGTGGCATCTACACCTACACCCGGCCTCTGGTGGACGAGATGGCCCGCCAGGGCCACGAGGTGCAGGTGATCTGCCACACCGACGCCGCCGCGACGCCGACGGTGCACCCGGTCATCGACCTGGAGCAGCCCGAGTGGTACTCTGCCCTGGAGCAGAAAGTAGCCGAGCTGCAGCCCGACGTAGTGCACGTACAGTTCGAGTACGGGCTGTACGAGCGCCGGCGCTACGGCGCCCTTCGGGGCTCCGGTGCCGCCGACGCCTTCGAGCTCGCAACCCCGCTCTTTGGATGGAAGGTGGCCGGGCAGCCGGTGGTGATGACCATGCACTCGGACAACGAGGGCGTGGCCGACCGGCTGGCCTACATCGACGCCGTGGGACGGCTGGTGGGCGCCAGTATCGTCCATACCCCCTACGCCTCTCGACCCTCGGGCGAGGTGAGGGTGATCCCCCACATGGCCCCGAAGGTGGCCTACTTCCCCAACGCCAAGGCCCGGTTCGGCTACCCGCACCGGCTGGTGGTGGGGATGGTGGGTTACCCAGAGTGGTACAAGCGGTTCGATTGGTTCGTGGAGCTCTGGGCGGACATCGTGGACCAGGTCGCGCCCAACGCCATGCTGGTGGCCGCCTGCGCCCCGCGACCGGGTAGCGCCGAAGGTGAGAAGTACGCGCGCCGGCTGCAGGACGCGATCGCGGCCAGCCCCCGCAAGGCTTCCATCCTCTACCTGCCCGTGCTTCTGGCCCCCGACGGCTTCCTGGAGTTGGTGGCCAGCTTCGATGTGCTGGTGCTGCCCTACCAGTCGGCGGCGGCCTCGGGGCCTTCCATGGCGGCCAGCGCCGTCGGGACCCCCGTGGTGGCCTCCTCTGTGGGCGGCCTGCGCAGCTACGTCGAGTCCAGCAAGGCGGGGATCATGGTGGATCCCGGGGACGCCGCCGGCTTCCGTGATGCCGTGGTGAAGCTGCTTCGGGACGATGCCCTGCGTCGGGAGCTGGGCGACCGAGCCCGGCAGTATGCCGAGGATGTCTCGGTGGAGCGGACCGCCACGCGCCACCTGGATCTGTACCGCGAGGTAATCGAGCGGACGAAGTAGTCTTCTCCCTCTCCCAAAGGGAGAGGGGATCCACCTCGCCGAGGAGGGCTCACGGTCCGATGATCGAGCAGAGGCGATCCGATGTCTCCCCCTTCCTGGTTATGGAAGTTCTGGAGGAGGCCGAGCGACTTCAGAAGGAAGGCGCCGACGTCGTCCACATGGAGGTGGGCGAGCCCGACTTCGACACGCCGGCCTGCATTCGGGAGGCCGCCGAGAGGGCGATTCGGGGGGGCAAGACCCACTATACCCACAGCCTGGGGATCCTGCCGCTGCGGGAGGCCATCTGCGAAGACTACTTCAGCCGATACGGCGTTCAGGTGAGCCCCGACCAGGTGATGGTGACCGCCGGCACCTCCCCGGCCCTCTTCATGCTCTACTCCGTGCTGCTGGAAGCCGGCGACCAGGTGATCCTCTCCAACCCCTATTACGCCTGCTATCCCAACTTCATCACCTTCGCCGAGGGGCTCCCCGTCCACGTGGATGCCATGGAGTCCGAGGGCTACCAGCTTCGGGCCGAGGCGATTCGGGAGAGGATCGGCCCGCGCACCAGGGCGATCATGATCAACTCCCCCTCAAACCCGACGGGCGTGGTGCTGGACGCGGGGCGGATGGACCAGATCGGGCAGTTGGGACCCATGGTGGTGTCCGACGAGATCTACCACGGCCTGGTCTACGAGGGGAAGGAGCACTCCATCCTGGAGTTCACCGACCGGGCCTGCGTGCTCAACGGCTTCTCCAAGCTGTACGCCATGACCGGCTGGCGGTTGGGGTACATCATCGCCTCGCGGGAGATCATCCGGGCCATGCAGAAGATCCAGCAGAACTTCTTCATCTCCGCCAACGCCTTCGTGCAGTGGGCCGGGGTGGCGGCGCTGAGGGAGGCGGCCCCCGAGGTGGAGCAGATGAGGCGGACCTACGCGGAGCGGCGGCTCCATCTGCTTAAGGGGCTGCAGGGGCTGGGCTTCCAGATCCCTCACCCCCCCACAGGGGCCTTCTACGTGCTGGTCAACGCCCGAAAGTACACCTCGGATTCCCTCTCCTTCGCCTTCGAGCTGCTGCGCAACGCCAAGGTGGCGGTGGCCCCGGGCATCGACTTCGGGAGCAACGCCGAGGGATACCTGCGGTTCTCCTACGCCACCTCGCTGGAGCGGATAGGCGAGGGGATCAGGAGGCTGGGGAGCTACCTGGCCTCGCTGGAGGCGAGGGGGTAGGGGGAGGGACCTAACCCCCCAACCCCCTTCCCAAGGGTAAGGCGGTGAACAACAAGACGTAGGGCACGGGCGTGGCGCGAGCTAGCACAGCGCCACGCCCGTGCCCCGCCGCCCGGCGGGGGATGTTAGGCCGGCGGCAGGGCAGAGCGCCCTGCCCTACGCCATTTGGCCGGTGATCTCTGCCAGCGCCTGCCGG
>JAJZRD010000161.1 GCA_021845945.1 Chloroflexota bacterium | reverse complement strand
CCGCTTGAGCCGGAACAGCTCCTCGCGCCGCATGCCGGAGGCGAAGAGGGTATGGAGGATCGCCTTGTCCCGAAGGATTTGCAGCCGCCTCTCCCTGTTCTCGGGGGTCGGTGGCGGAATAGGGATGCGCTTGACATAAAGTATCACCAGGGGGAGGCGCCGGTCGATGCGAGGGGTCTTGTAGCTCCCCTTGCCCATCACCTCCTGGAGGCCGGCCCGGATCTGCTCGAAGCTGGTCTCCGGCGAGAGCAGACGTCGACGGGCCAGGAAGCGAAAGAAGGCCCGAGTGCCGGCGACGTAGGTGGTTATGGTGGCCCGACGATCCCGCCCGTAGCCGTCCACCAGCCAGCCATGGAACCGCTCCAGGATCTCCGGCGGCAAGTCCGCGGCCAAAGCCTCTGGCGGCGTTCCGGACTCCCTCAGGAATTCTGTGAACCGCTTGAGAGACTCACTGTAGGTGGCCACGGTCTTCGGCGACTTGCCGGCCATGGCTTCGAGGAACTGGTCGATCTGGGACTGGATGGCCAGTGGTTGTCTTGGGTCCTTGGACTCGCTCACGGAGCGCCTCCAGGTCGGTCAGGTGGTCGACGGTATATATCACATAATGTGAATTATGTGATATGAGCATCGTACCAGATCCTCTCCCCCGCGGCAAGGCAAAGGGGCTCCCGCTCCCTGGTCTGGCCGGCCAGTCGGGGTCGACGAGGCGGGGGGAGGCGCCGGCAGCAGCACTCAAGTCGCGGGCGCCGGGCGGGACCCCGGGTACGAACGACTGAAGTCGTTACTACGGTAGTTACGTAGTTGCTGCGGGGTCCGGAACCGCGATTCCGAGGGTTAGCGGCGCTCCCGCCGGGTGGCCGCAGCCGTCCGCAGGCTGTACCTCTCGAACTGGGCCGAGTAGCGCGCCGGTAAGCGCCCCCTCAGCAGAACCCCCTCGGGCGTGTACTCCTCCGCCTCCAGGACGCCCCTCCGCCGGAACAGGTCCACCAGGTCGCTGGCCGTGTACGGGATCCTCACCTCCAGCCGCGGGGCCGCCGCGTTGAGGCTATCCTCGATCCTCTGCTTCAGCGTCGCGAGGCCCCATCCCTTTTCGGCCGAGATCAGTAGCGTGTCAGGAACCGGCTCCAGCCCCAGCGCCTCCGGGCTCATGGCTGCCAAGGGGTCCTCCCCTTCCGCGATCTCGCTCGCGGCCAGCAGCCTGTCGGCCTTGTTCAGCAGCGTGACGCTGGGCTTGTCTTTGAGCCCCAATTCCGCCACTATCTCCCCCACTACCCTGGCGTCTGCCTCCACCCGAGACGACGTTATGTCGACCACGTGGAGCAGCAGGTCGGCTTCGGCCAACTCCTCCAGGGTCGCCCGGAAGGCGGCGACCAGGCCGGTGGGCAGCTTGGATATGAAGCCCACGGTGTCGCTGACCAGCACCTCCTGGCCTGAAGGCAGCTCCAGCTTTCTGGTGGTGGGATCCAGGGTGGCGAACAGCTTGTTGGTCACCTCCACCGAGCTGCCGGTGAGCCGGTTCAACAGCGTCGACTTGCCGGCGTTGGTGTAGCCGATCAGGGCCACCTGGGGCAGCTCGTTGATGCGTCTCGAGGCACGATGGACCTGACGGTGCTGGCGGATCGCCTCTATCTCCTTCTCCAGCTTCGCGATCCTCTGTCGCATCCGCCGCCGGTCGAACTCCAGCTTGGTCTCGCCGGGCCCCCGGGTGCCGATGCCACCGCCCAGCCGTGATAGCTCGGTGCCGCGACCGACCAGCCGCGGCAGGAGATACTGGTACTGGGCTAGCTCCACCTGGACCCGCCCCTCGTGGGTGTGGGCCCGGCTGGCGAAGATGTCCAGGATCAGCAGGGTCCGATCGATGACCCGAAGCCCCAGCTCCTTCTCCAGCTCCTGCTGCACGTGGGGCCGCAGCTCGTCGTCGAAGATCACCATGTCGGCCCCCGTCTCGCGACAGAGGGCGATCAGCTCCTCCAGTTTGCCTTTGCCTATGTAGTGGCGGGGATTCGGCTCGTCCAGCCGCTGGGTGACCCTGCCCACCACCTCCACGTCCGCGCTGCCGGCCAGCTGGGCCAGTTCGTCCAGGGAGGCTGTGAGCTCCGCGGTGGAGTGAGGCAGCTCCACCCCCACCAGCACTGCCCTGTCGGGACCGTCCTCGACGGAGTGGCCCCCCCTTGGTCTCGCGTCTTCTCCAGGGATCAGAATGGTGTCCTCCTGCTGCGGCCGCCCGGGCGGCCGTGTCTCACTGATAATGATACCGCATACGACAGAAGGGCGAAGCATTTCGCCGCGGCGAAGTGCTTCGCCCCTGCACGACGTGGGATATCGTCTTAGCTACCCCTTCAGGCCCCGGAGTCGCTGCAGTGCCTCCTCCAGCCGGTGGTCCGGCGTGGTCAGGGAGATACGGAAGAAGCCCTCGCCCGACGGGCCGAAGCCCACACCGGGGGTGATCCAGACCGCCAGCTCGTCCAGCACCTTCAGCGAGAAGCTGAGGGAGGTCTCGCCCTTGGGAACGGCCGCCCACACGTAGAGGCTCGCCTTGGGAACCGGGGCGTCGAGCCCTATCTCCTTCAGGGTGGCCATCACCTTGTCCCGGCGCCGCTGGTAGACCATGTTCCGCTCGGCCATCCAGGATTGGTCGCCCAGCAGGGCCGCGATGCCGGCGCGCTGGACCGCCTGGAAGATGCCGCTGTCGATGTTGGTCTTGACCCGCCCCAGGGTTGAGACGGCCGACTCGTTCCCCACCATCATCCCTATCCGCCAGCCGGTCATGTTGTAGCTCTTGGAGAGGGAGTGGAACTCGACCCCCACCTCCCTGGCCCCGGGCACCGCCAGGAAGCTGGTGGGCTGGTAGCCGTCGTAGGTCACGTCGGAGTAGGCGTTGTCGTGGCACACCAGGAGATCGTGCTTCCGGGCGAACGCCACCACCTTCTCGAAGAAGCCCTCCGGAGCCACGGCGCTGGTGGGGTTGTTGGGATAGCAGATCCAGAGCAGCTTGGCCCTCTTGAGCACCCCCTCGGGAATGCCATCGAGATCCGGCAGGAAGCCGTTTTCGGGCAGCAGCGGCATCAGATAGGGGGTACCGCCGGCCAGCATCGTCCCGATGCCGTACACCGGGTAGCCGGGATCGGGAACCAGGGCGACGTCGCCGGGATCGACGAAGGCCCAGGGGATGTGCGCGATGCCCTCTTTGGAGCCGATCAGGGGCACCACCTCCTTGGCCGGGTCCAACCCCACGCCGAAGCGGCGCTGGTACCAGGTAGCGATGGCGGCTCGCAGCTCGTCCAGGCCGTAGTACTCGGGATAGCGATGGTTCGCCGGCTGCTCCGCCGTGCGCTTCAACTCCTCCACTATCCAACTCGGGGTCGGGATGTCCGGGTCTCCGACGCCGAGGCTGATCACGTCGAACCCGGCCGCCCGCTTCGCCGCGATCTGCCTGTCGGCTTCGGCAAAGAGGTAAGGTGGGAGGTTGGCGATGCGGCTCGCCGGCTTGAACACTCTGGCCCCAGACCCTTCTGTTGCTACCATCTTCCTTCCTGTCCTCCCTCTAGTCGGGCCGCCCTCCGGCGATGACCAATCGCGCCGGCCCGTCCATGCTCACGGTTTTTCTTCTTCCAGGTATCGCTGGATGCTGTCTTCCACCCGATTGGCCAGATCCGGCCCCGCCTCCAGCCACCGGATCTCCGGCTCCCGCCGGAGCCAGGTGTACTGCCGGCGGACGAAGGCGTGGGTAGTCTCCTTCATGCGCCGAACCGCCTCGCCCAGCGCCATCCTCCCCTGAAGGAGGGCGACCGCCTCGCGGTACACCAGCCCGCTGAGGGGAGGAAGCTCCGGGCCAAAGCCCATATCCAGGACTCGGCGGGTCTCCTCGATCAGTCCGGCTTCGATCTGCAGCTCCAGCCGGCGGTCGATCCTCTCGTAGAGCCTCGTCCGGTCGTCGGTGATCGCGAGCCGCAGGGCCGGCAGGGGGATGCCTCGCCTCCGGCCGATCCGCGAGAAGGGCTCTCCCGTGACCTGATAGACCTCCAGGGCCCGGATGACCCGCCGCACGTTGGTGGCCTGGATCTCATCGGCGGCCGCGGGATCTACCTCCCGAAGTCGCTGGTGGAGCCGCTCGGCGCCTCGCTCCCGCGCGTACGCCTCCAGCTCTCGCCGCAGCTCGGGCTGCGGTGGGACCGGCGGGATCTCCAACCGATCCACGACGGCCTGGACGTAGTGGGGGCTGCCGCCGACCAGGAAGGCCACCCGACCCCGCTTCGCCAGCTCCAGCAGCACCCGGTCGGCGTCCTCGCGGAAGTTGGCCGCCGAGTAAGACTCGTCCGGCTCCACCAGGTCCAGCAGATGGTGGGGCACCCTTCCCCGCTCGGCGATGGTCGGCTTGGCCGTGCCGATGTCCAGGTGCCGGTAGATCTGCCGGCTGTCCGCGCTGAGGATCTCCGCCCCGAAGCGGGGTGCCAACTCCAGCGCCACCGCCGACTTGCCGACGGCGGTGGGCCCGGTGATCACGACTATCGGTGGGAAGGCTGCCATGGTCGCGTCAATCACGCCGAATCCTCCAGCTATTTTCCCATACCCTCGCCCCGCTGTCACGCCGCGCCTTATCGATGAGGATGGTACAATTGCGCGGCACACCGGTGTGCGCGGAGACGGCGGCTTCCCGAGGGGTGCGCCGGCAGCGGTGGCAGAGGCGAAGGAGATGGACAGAGATGGCCAGGCGTCGTGCCCTTCGACGGGCCGTTGTGGTCGATCTGGGCGGGACCCTGTTCAGGGTCGCCGTGGGAACCAGCGAGGGCGTGATAGAGTGGAGGGTGTCCAGGCCGACGGAGGCGAGCAGGGGGCGTGAGGCGGTCCTCAAGGACGTCTTCGCGGCCACCGACGAGGCCCTCGCCAACGTCGTCGATCGCAAGACCCTGATCGGCTTCGGCATCGCTGCCCCGGGCCCGCTGGATCCATGGTCGGGGGTTCTGTACAATCCGCCGAACCTGCCGGGCTGGGAGTCGGTGCCCATGCGGCAGCTCTTCGAGGAGCGATATGGCCTGCCTGCCCACGTGGCGAACGACGCCAATCTGGCGGCCATGGGGGAGCATCGATTCGGCGCGGGGCGGGGCTACAAGGATCTGGTCTACGTTACGGTGAGCACCGGCATCGGCGGCGGGATCATCGCTAACGACCAGCTCCTGTTGGGGCAGTGCGGCTTCGCGGGCGAGATCGGCCACATGACCATAGACAGGCATGGACCGGCCTGTCCGTGCGGCAATGTGGGTTGCCTGGAGATGCTGGCCTCCGGGACCGCCATCGCCCGTCGGGCTAGAGAGATGATCCAATCCGGGGCGGAGAGCTCGCTCAGTAGCCTTCCTCCCCTCGAGATTACGGCCAAGGCGGTCATGGAGGCGGCCTACGAGGGAGACCTGATATCGCAGCAGATCCTGCAAGAGGCCGGCGTGGCCCTGGGGGTGGGCATGGTGAACCTGGCCCACCTGCTCAATCCCCGCCGGATAATCATCGGCGGTGGCGTCAGCAACGCCGGACCCAGACTTTGGGACCCAATGTTGGAGGTAGTGCACAGCAGGGCCATGACGGCCTGCCACCGGGACGTGGAGATCGTACCTGCCGGTCTGGCGGACGATGCGGGTCTCCTGGGGGCAGTGGCGCTGGTGACCCTGCTGTAGAGAGGTTGCGGAAAGCTGCTATGATGGGTTATCCTCCGACCATGGCCTTCCCAGAACGGTTTATCGATGAGATCGACCGTCGCATCGCCCGCCTCATGCCTGAGGCCGGAAGGCCCGACCCCCTCTACGGTATGATGAAGTACCACCTCGGTTGGGTGGACCAGAGCCTCCGGCCGGCGAAGGCCAACGCCGGCAAGCGTATCCGGGCCCGGCTCTGTCTCTTGACCTGCATCGCCGCCGGCGCTTCCCCCGAGAGAGCCCTGGCCCCCGCCACGGCCGTGGAGTTGGTCCACAACTTCTCCTTGATCCACGACGACATCCAGGATCGCTCCCAGTACCGCCGCCATCGCAGGACGGTGTGGGACATCTGGGGAGAGGCCCAGGCCATCAATGGTGGCGACGGCATGCTGGTGCTGGCCCAACTGGCCCTGGCCGAGGACGAGGAGAGCGACCCCCGTCTCGTGGTGCGGGCCCTCCGCTCCTTGAACCAGGCCTCCCGATTGCTGTGCGAGGGGCAGTTCCTGGATCTCGACTACGAGAGCCGCTCCACCGTGGGCCTCGAGGACTACTTCGCCATGATCGAGCGGAAGACCGCGGCGCTGCTGGAGGCTTCCTGCTTCCTGGGCGCGCTCTATGGCCTGGCCGGTGAGTCCGCGCTCCAGGCTTACTCCCGCTTTGGTGAGTATCTGGGACTCGCTTTCCAGATCCAGGACGACTATCTGGGGATCTGGGGGGACCCGAAGGCCACCGGCAAGCCCTCGGCGGCAGACGTGGCCAGCAAGAAAAAGACCTTGCCCCTGCTGTACGCCCTGTCGGAGGCCGGCAGCGCCGATCGAGACCGCATGCAGGCCGTCTTAGGGCAGCCGGGTAGCGCTACCGATGCGGAGACGGAGGAGATCCTGGGGATCCTGGACCGATGCGGGGCCGCGGGCTATACCGCCTCCGAGGTGGCTCGAACGAGTCAGATCGCCCTGGAGGCCCTGGCCTCGGCCGAACCGGATCCGTCTGCCGGCGAGGAGCTGGCCTCCCTCTGCCGGGAGCTGACCATCCGTGCGAGCTAAGGATTACCCATACGTAGACGTAGGGCAGGGCGCTCTGCCCTGCCGCCCTTGCTAGGAGTGCGGGCGTCTCGCCCGCCGGGAGCAATGGCTGGCCGGCGGCGGGGCACAGGGCCCCGCCCTACACCTGCCTCCGGTAGCCCGCCGATCACAGCAGCCGGCTGAACAGCTCGTTGCTCACCATTATCCCCTGCTCGGTCAGCTTGAGGCGATTCCCCGCCCTCTGCAGCAGCCCGCAGCCCTCGGCCCACCGCAGGGTCTCACCAAAGAGCTCCTCGGGACGAAGGCCGTGGCGCTGCGCGAGGGCCTCCAGGGAAATCCCCTCGTCCAGCCGAAGCCCCAGGATCAGGCTGTCGCTGAGGGCGCGACGGGTGTCGATAGTCTCCTCCTCTTGGAGGGGCACCCGCCCGTCCCGCACGCCCTCGAGGTAATCGTGCACGAGAGGTGCGATCTTGTACCTGCGTCCCTGCCGGCAGCCCGCTGCCCCCGCGCCGATGCCCAGGTAGGGCCGGTTTCTCCAGTAGGTCAGGTTGTGGGCGGACTCGAGGCCTGGTCGAGCCCAGTTGGAGATCTCGTACCGGCGATAGCCGGCGTCTCTCAGGAGCCGTGTGGCCCCGTCGTACATGGCCACCACCGCGTCGTCCGAAGGTAGCAGCAGGGTTCCCCGGTTGACCCCTCGCTCCATGGGGGTGCCCGGCTCGACGCCGAGGGCGTAGCAGGAGAGGTGATCCACCCCCCAAGCGACGGCGGCCTCCAGGGTCGATTCCCAGTTGGAGAGCTGCTGCATCGGAACCCCGTACAACAGGTCGATGCTGAGGTTCGAGAAGCCGGCCTCCCTGGCTGCGTCAACCGCCGCCGCCGCATCCTCCGCTCGATGGCGTCTCCCCAGAAGTCTCAGCAGGCGGGGGTCGGTGCTCTGAACCCCCAGACTGAGCCGGTTGAAACCCGCCTGCCGGAAGCCCTCCAAACGGTGAAGCGTCAGGCCGGAGGGGTTTGCCTCGATGGTTGCCTCGGCCTCAGCACCGAGGTGGAAACGCTCCCGGCAGGCCGCGACCAGTCCCGCCGCCCGCACGGGCGCCATCAAGCTGGGGGTGCCGCCTCCCACGTAGAGGCTGGTAGCCCGCACGCGGGGCGAACGGCGGACCTGCTCCACCATCGCGTCGACGTAAGGCTCCATCCACCGCTCCTGGCCCACGAAGGTGTCGAAGTCGCAGTAGCTGCAGAGGTGGCTGCAGAAGGGGAAGTGGATGTATATGGCGGCTTCACCCGGCCGGCCGGACTGCTCGAGTCCGGCATCCTCCGAGTCCAGCTCCAGGTAGCCGATGGTTTCCGGTAGTATGCGACCGCTCATACCCAGATTCTACCAAATTGCGTTCATTTGACGGTGGATACCCCACGTGGTACTGTTTTCGTCGGAATTGCGCGCATAAACGGCCCCAGTGCAGGGGCCCGGATGCAAAGGGAGCGAGGGGAGAGTGAAGCGTACAGCTACCTGTGGCGAACTACGAGCCAGCGATGCAGGAACCACCGCCGTCTTGCAGGGGTGGGTTCACCGGCAAAGGGATCACGGCGGCCTGGTCTTCATCGACCTTCGGGACCGATACGGCCTAACCCAGGTGGTGGTGAACCCGCAGGTCTCCCAGGCGGCCCACACCGTAGCCGCCGAGTGCCGCTCGGAGTTCGTCATCGAGGTGGTGGGCACGGTGAGCCGCCGTCCGCCCGCGACCGAGAACAAGAACCTCCCAACGGGCGCGATCGAGGTGGTGGCCGAGTCCGTCACCGTTCTGAACCCGTCCCTCACCCCTCCCTTCAGCATCTCCGACGAGGCCAACGTGGACGAGGCGGTGCGGCTCCGCTACCGCTACCTGGACCTGCGCCGGCCCGAGATGGCCAGCAACCTTACCCTGAGACACCGGGTCATCAAGCACATCCGCGACTTCCTGGATACCCGCGGCTTCCTCGAGGTCGAGACCCCCATGCTGATCAAGAGCACGCCGGAGGGGGCGCGGGACTACCTGGTGCCCAGCAGGGTGCATCCCGGCGAGTTCTACGCCCTGC
>JAJZRD010000160.1 GCA_021845945.1 Chloroflexota bacterium | reverse complement strand
CGGCCTCCCTTCCTCTCACCTCCAGGCTTCTTCTCTTGTTCGAGGGGCTGACTCAGATCATGGATCGAGTCCAGCCTACCGAGGTGGCGGTCGAGCAGCTCTTCTTCTCCAGGAACGTCCAGTCGGCCTTCTCGGTGGGCCAAGCCCGTGGGGTCGCCCTGTTGGCTGCCGCGCGGCGGGGACTGGCCGTCAGCGAGTACACACCCCAGCAGGTGAAGCAGGCGGTGGCAGGTTACGGGAAGGCCACCAAGATCCAGGTGCAGAGCATGGTGCAGGTGATGCTCGCTCTCCAACAGATGCCGCAGCCCGACGACGCTGCCGATGCCTTGGCCATTGCCATCTGCCACGCTCGATGGAGCGAGGCGATGGCCGGCGGGAGGGCCGGCCGTTGATCGCTGGGCTTCACGGGCTGGTGGAGGAGGTTGGGCCGGACTTTCTGCTGGTCAACGTCGGGGGCGTGGTGTTTCAGCTCTTCACCTCCTCCTCGACCCTCTCGTCGATTTCCGGACCCGGCGGCTCCGTTAAGCTCCACACCCACCTCCAAATGCGGGAGGATGGGGTGACCCTGTTTGGCTTTGCCGGCAAGGGGGAACTTCGGATGTTCCAGGCGCTCCTAACGGTGAGCAGCGTGGGGCCTCGCAGCGCCCTGGCGCTCCTCTCGGCCATGTCGGTGGACGAGTTGGCGGCGGCCATCGCCACCGAGGATACGGCCAGGTTGAGCACCGTGACCGGCATCGGGAAGAAGACCGCTGCCCGCATCGCCCTGGATCTGAAGGGGAAGGTAGGGCAGATGGAGTCGGCCGGCGCTGGTGTGGTTGCCTCCGGGACCGCCGGCCAGCTGCTGGCAGCGCTGACCGCCCTGGGCTACAGCAACGCAGAGGCGGCTTCCGCGGTGCGCTCCATCCCCAGTCTGTCCTCGGTGGATCTGGAGGATGGGCTGCGGGAAGCCCTCCGGTCGCTGTCCAACGCCCAGTAACCGCAGTCCCGTCCCCCCCGTCGCTCGGTCCGCAGTTGCCCCTACACGGAAACTTGACGGCCGCCCCGTCTGCCGCCGCTGCTTGATAGCCGCCGTCGGGTCGTGTAGAATCCCCTACAGCAAGAAGGAGGACTCCACCCGATGGCAGATAGAGGGAAACGCAGGGCCGAGATCGAAGAGTTCGAGGAACCGAAGCTCCCCGAGGCAGAGGAGCAGCCGACGGCCATCCAGGAAGAAGAGCCAGGGCCAACGGAGGTTGTGGAGGAGGCGCGTTACTTCGTCGATCCGCAGTGGTACGACCGGCGGGGTTTGGCTTTCAACGTGGTGGCTCAGGGGCGGTTGTGTTCCTCCTGCGCGGCGAAGCTAGGAACCTTCGTCGAGGAGCGGTATCCCGTCATAGACCCGAAGACCAAGCGGGTGACCTTCGAGTACAGGCGCGTTCCCTACGCCTCGAACCCGCTTCCTATCATTCGCGATTGCTGCTCCCGGGCGCGGGATTACATAACGTCCGAGACGCCGCTGGTGGAGGCGATCTTTCGGGTGTACCTGGCCAACGGCAACCAGCCGATGACCGTGGCTGCGGTGCGCGAGCACCTGTTGACCTACCTCCCAGAGATGGCTGCCCTCAGGTCTGACTACCCACCGGAGCTGCTGGAGAGGCTGATCAGGGCGGACAGGGCTTACGGCCTGAGAGAGCACCAGGTGCCGGTCGGCGCGTAGGGACCGATCGAGGAACGGAAACGGGGGGGGCGGCCGGCCCCCCCATTGTACATCCCCCAGGTAGAGACGCGACATGTCGCGTCTCTACGACAGATTCAGCCCTTTGAGGTAGGTCCGGAAATCGTCGCGCAAGTCCTCGCGCTTGAGGGCGAAGTCCACCGTGGCCTGCAGGAACTCCAACTTGTTGCCGGCGTCGTAGCGCCGCCCCTCGAACTCCAGCGCCAGCACCTTCTGGCGGCGCATCAGAGACTTGATGGCGTCCGATAGCCAGATCTCGCCCCCTTTGCCCGGCTGGGTCTGCTCCAGCTCTTCGAAGATCTCCGGCGTCAGGACGTATCCCTTCACGGCCGCCAGATCGGAGGGGGCGTTCTCCAGGGAGGGCTTTTCCACCAGGTCTGTCACCTCGTACACCCTGTCGTCGATGGGGGTGGCGGCGATTACGCCGTACTTCGGGATGTTCTCCTCGGCGACCCGCATGACCGCCATCACGGACGAGCCGTAGCGCTCGTACACCTGGATCAACTGCCGCAGGCAGGGGACCTCGGCGTCCACCAGGTCGTCTCCCCAGAGTACCGCGAAGGGCTCGTCACCGATCACTTCCTTGGCCACCAGCACCGCGTGGCCGTTGCCCAGCGGCTGCTTCTGTCGGACGTAGACGAAGTCGGCCAGCTCGGAGAGGCGCTCGACCTCGCGCAGCTCCTCCGCCTTGTTGCCCTGGCGAAGTCGGTGAACCAGCTCGAAGGGGTAATCGAAGTGATCTTCGATGGCGCGCTTGCTCTGCCCAGTGATGATGACGATCTGCTCGATGCCCGAGTCGACCGCCTCTTCGACGATGTACTGGATCACCGGCTTATCGACAATGGGCAGCATCTCCTTGGGCTGCGCCTTCGTGGCCGGAAGGAAACGAGTCCCCAGACCCGCCGCGGGGATGACGGCCTTGCGAACCTTCTTCAAAGCTGCGGCCTCCTTGTGTGGTGCGTGCTATCTCGATGGTTCGGAGGTTCGAACCCTCCGATCAGGGCTGTGCTACGCCGTCCTCCTGGACGGAGTTGCCGTAGGATTGCGTTTCCGCGACGGCGTGCCAGGCGGACTCCTCGGACTTCTCCTCCAGGTGCAACTTGCGCTCCTCGACGGTCATACGATAGAAAGCGATCATGGCCACGACGACCCCGGCTACCGGGACCGCGAAGATGGCCCCCCACCCCCCGGCCAGCTTCGCCCCAACCAGGAGGGCGACCAGCACCAGCAGGGGGTGCATGCCCACGGTCTTGCTCATCAGCTTGGGCGCCACCACGTTGAGCAACAGCTGCTGGAGCAGCAGCAGCAGCAGGAAGACCCACCAGGCGCGATCCGGGTGGACGAAGAGGGCTATGGTGATAGGTGGGATCATCGCCAGGATGGGGCCGATGAAGGGGACCATCATGATGCCGGTGGCGAAGATGGCCGCCACGGCGACGTAGCTGAGGTCCGCGGCCGCCATGATAGCCGCGGTGCTCGCCCCGTAGACCAGGGCCTGGGCCAACTGTCCCCGAATGAAGCCGCCAAAAGCCCTGTGGGTGCTGTAGAACAGGTAGGTGACGTCGTCTCGCCGGTCGGGCGGGATCGCCTGCAGCAGCGCGGTGCTGAATCTGCCGCCGTCCAGCGCGATGTAGAAGGACAGCATCAGCACCAGGATCAGGCTGAAGAGCACCGATGCCACCCCCGTAGCCAGGGCCAGGGCGTTGTTGACGATGATGGGCCCCAGGGACGCGATGCGGCTGGCGGCATCTCGATAGTCCACGAGGGTCGCCACGTTGACCTCGAGGCCCCGGCGCGCCAATCCATCCTGCAGGGAGACCAGCCAGCTGGAGAGGTTGGCTATGTAGGCCGGCAGGTTGGTGCCGATCTGGGAGACCTGGAGGGCCACCACAGGAACGAGCAGCAGCGTCAGGAGGCTCAGGACGATGAGGAGCCCCAGATAAACTATGCCGACGGCTACGCCCCGGTTGATGCGGGAGCGAGCCTCGAGGAAATAGGTCACCGGCTCCAGGGCGAAGGCCAGCACCCAGGCCAGCACCAGGAGCAGCAGGATGTCGGCGAATCTAACCGCCAGCGCCCAGGCCAAGCCGCCCAGGTAGCTGGCGGCGATCACTACCAAAAGGACTATCAGGGCCCTAAGCCAGGGGTCTCGTTGCAAAAGGGAGGCTCCGCGTTACGAATTGGATACGCAGAGAGATTCTAACACCCTCTGTGAGTGTTTTGCGAGAAACCCTTGATAAGTTTGTATCATGAGAAAGTATAGGATTCTCGTGGCAGATCCCAATCCTGCGGTTCGGAGACTTCTCTCCGTGATCTTCGATGCGGGCCGCTACCGGCTGACCTTCGCATCCGACGGCGAGGAGGCGCTGGGTCTTGCCCTGCTGGAGCCCCCGCGGCTGGTGATAACGGAGTTGATTCTAGATCGGCTGGACGGTGTTAGCCTGGGCGAGCAGTTGAAAGGACATCTCAGCACCAATGGGGTGAAGGTGCTCGTCCTCACGACCTCCACCGCGGAGTGGGACCAGCGTCGTGCCTGGAGGGCCGGGGTCGATGGCTACATCACCAAGCCGTTCAGCCCGGCTCAGCTGCTTCAGCAAGCCGAGGAGCTGCTGGAGGACGAAGGCTACGAGCCCGGCAGGTCGCGGCGCATGGCGAGAGATCAAGGGGACTGCAGCTAGCATCACATCTTCGATGCTAGTGTGACGGCCTCGATGTTCTCCACTTTGAACATCATAACCCTTTTTTTTTGCCTGCACCTCCCCACGAGATACCAGGCGCCCAGATAGGGCATCATCAGATGGGGTTCGATGATGGGGTCGGCCAGGGCTGCGCCTGCCCGGGCCGAGAGGTGCAGGCGCACCGGCCGCCTCTCGAAGAGCGCCTCGGTCAGCGCCAGAAAGACCTTCTCCTCCAGTGCAGGCTCGGGGTTTCCCAGCGATTCCAGGCTCTTGCGGATCATGGGCTGAAGGTGAAGAGGGAAGACCGCCGGCAGCTTGGACAGGAGTGAGCGGAGCGGCTCCTGGGGAACAGCACGCTCCTGGGCCGCTACCTTCAGGGCGGATATCAGGGCCCTGGCCTCGGAGAAGGAGAAATCCAGCACCACGTGGTCGCTACCGGCCGAGAAGCGGTATCCCTTGCGGCGCACGATGGGGAACCGAAGCTCCTCTCGGATGACCCTCAGGTCTTCCTGGACCTGCCGCTCGCTGAGGGCATAGCGGTCGGCCAGTCTTCGGCGGCTGGTGCCGGGGTTTTCGGCAATGTGCTCGATAATGGCCCAGATGCGACTGAGCCGATCGATCGCCAGCTGGTCCCGTTCCACCGTCTGCGGTCACCTCTAGGGGAATGGCTTCCAGATTGCGTGACGCGGCCGTGGGGGCGCCAGACAAAACAAAAACCGCGGTCAACAGGTACATGGCAAGCCCGGTCGACCAGCGGCTGGCCTACAGCCGGCGCGGACGACCCCTTCGGGTGAACGTCCTACAGGCTGACGGCTCCATACGATTCCATGCCGCGGGCACTTGCGCTCGCAGCTACTAGCTGAACACCACCAACAACTACGGCACCCCGGATAGGACTCGAACCTACGACCTTTGGGTCCGCAACCCAACGCTCTAATCCGCTGAGCTACCGGGGCATGGAGGCGGAGGAGATGGGATTCGAACCCATGACAGAGGTTTAAGGCCCCTGTAACCGCTTAGCAGGCGGCCGCACTAGACCAACTATGCGACTCCTCCGCGCAACTCTCGAGTGACCTGGAAGCTGGCTGCCGACGATGGCGGCGGAGGGGGAGGGATTCGAACCCCCGGGGCTCGCGCCCGACCGTTTTCAAGACGGCCACCTTAAACCACTCGGACACCCCTCCAGGTGCACCGCTATTTCACTGTTAACCGAGAGAGCAGTACGTCGCCTGCGCGACGCCTCTAGAGAGGATTCTAGCCGACCTGGCACCCCATGTCAATGCAGCGGGCAGCCGAATCCCGCCCGCGAGGCAGCGATGGCACCGGAACAACGAAAGCAGCCCGGGAACGGGCTGCTTCCTGCGTCGAGTCGGCATGGCGGAGAGGGTGGGATTTGAACCCACGAGGCTGTTACACCTACCCGCTTTCCAGGCGAGCGCCCTAGGCCACTAGGCGACCTCTCCAGACGAGCTATCAGCTATCAGTCTCTACCCAGCCGGACCGCGGCTGATAGCTGACGACTATTTACGGCGGAGGGAGAGGGATTTGAACCCCCGATGCCTTTCGGCATACCCGATTTCGAGTCGGGCGCACTCAACCGGACTATGCGATCCCTCCGGGCAGCCACATCCCCACGGACTCGATGGCCGTATAGCAAGTATAGCATAGGCCCCTGTCACCCACAACCGCGTGGGGTTCTGCTATACTTCTCAAACGAGCCGTGGCTTGTCTGGAGCCACGTTATCCGATGGAGGATGAATGATCATTATCACGCCGGAAGCTGCCAGGGAACTCCGAGATGCCGCCTCGAATGGTGGCCCCGCAGTGCTGAGGTTCGACGCGGATCCCGACGGTGATGGAGGGTACGACTGCTCCGTAGGCCTAGTGAAGTCGGCCCCCAGTGATGTGAAGACCGAGGACATCGATGGCGTCAAGATCGCCTTCTGTGGGATGGCTGAGAGCATCTTCGCCGGGTCGATCGTGGGGCTCAACGCCGAGGGAGAGCTGACTCTCGAGATGGCCGAAGGCGACTGCGATAAGTGCGACCATGAGGGCGACGACTGCAGCTGCGGCGGGGGGTGCGGCGGATGACCGGCGGGCCGGGGCGGAGTGCCGACCGGCCGGTGGTGTACGACTCTGACCAGGGAAGGATCTGCCCTGGCTGCCAGAAGCCGGTGAAGGCGTGCAACTGCCGGCAGCAGTGGCAGGTACCCAAGATCGACGGGATCGTCAGGGTCTCGCGGGATCGGCGAAACCGCCGCGGCAAGACGGCCACCGTGATCACGGGGGTGCCCGGGGACGCGGCCGGGCAGGAGGAGCTGGCGGGGATCCTGAAGCGACTCTGCGGTTCGGGCGGCACGGCCAAGGATGGCGTCATCGAGATCCAGGGGGACCACCGGAACCTGGTGCTGTCGAAGCTGACAGAGATGGGCTACAAGGCCAAGCTGGCCGGAGGATAGATAACCGCAGCTACATCTGCTCCGGCGCGTTGACGCCCATCAGGGCGAGGGTGTTCCCCAGGACCGTCTTGCAGGCGCTGACCAGCTTGAGCCGTGCCTTGGTGAGTGGCTCGTCCTCGGTGACCACCCTGCACTGCTTGTAGAAGGAGTGGAACACCGCAGCGATCTCCTGGGAGTAGTGGGGCAGGTGATGGGGCGCCAGGGTGGTCGCCGCCGTCTCCACCAGCTCGGGCAGCACCAGCATCTTACGGATCAGGTCGAGCTCCGCCTCCGAAGTGAGCAGGGAAACGTCTCCATCGGAGAAGTCGACCTCCCCAGCGAAGCGCAGGATGCTGGCGATGCGGGCGTGGGCGTACTGGACGTAGTAGACCGGGTTCTCGGCGGACTGCTCTTTGGCGAGATCCAGGTCGAAGTCCATCATTCCATCTGCGGAGCGGGCCAGAAGGTAGAAGCGGACCGCGTCCGGACCCACCTCCTCAAGCACCTCTCCCAGGGTGATGATCTCTCCCGTCCTCTTCGACATGCGCACCGGCTTGCCGCTGCGCTTCAGGCTCACGAGCTGGTAGATGATCAGCTCCAGTCGCGCGGGGTCGATCCCCAGGGCCGATGCCATCGCCTTCATCCGGGGCACGTGCCCCTGGTGGTCGGCACCCCAGACGTCGATGACGCGGTCGAAGCCGCGCAGAACGAACTTGTCGTAATGGTAGGCGGCATCCGAGGCGAAGTAGGTGGGGGCGCCGTTGCTGCGGACCAGGACGTTGTCCCTATCCTCCCCCAGTGCCGAGGACACGAACCACACCGCGCCCTCTCGCTCGGCGACGTAGCCGCGCTGCCGCATCAGTTCGATGGTCTGGTCCAGCAGCCCCGTATCGTACAGGGACTGCTCGGAGAACCAGCGATCGAACCGGACGTTCATGCTTTCCAGGTCGCGGCGGATCCTGCCCAGCATCTTCTCGGTGCCGAGGCGGCCGAGTCTCTGGAGGGCCTCCTCCTTGGGGAGATCGAGGAACTCGCGACCCCGCTCCTGGGCGATCTCGCGAGCCAGATCGACCATGTACTCACCCACGTAGCCGTCGGCTGGCAGCTCCGCCGGGATGTCGAACTGCTGGAGGTATCGGGCGTAGAGGGTGGAGTAGAAGGCCTCCATGCGGGCGCCCGCGTCGTTGACGTAGTACTCTCGCTCCACCTGGTAGCCCGCGTGAGCCAGGACGTTGGCCAGGCTATCGCCAAGAGCAGCGCCTCGACCCGCCCCCACGTGCAGGGGACCGGTGGGGTTGGCGCTGACGTACTCCACCTGCACCCTGGCGCCGTTGCCCAGAGGGACGGAGCCGTATCCGGTGCCCTGGGCCAGCACATCCTCCACCTGGGAAGCCAACCAGGCCGGCGAAAGCCGGAAGTTCAGGAAGCCGGGCTTCGCCACCTCGACGCCCGAAAGGAAGCCGGCGGAGACGATCTGGTTGGCCAGGGTCAGGGCTATGGACATGGGGTCCATGCGGGCCGTGCGGGCCATCTTCAGGGCGACGTTGCTGGCGTAGTCGCCATGCTCCGGCTTCTGAGGGGTTTCGATGGTGATCTCAGGCACCGCCACCGGCGGCAGCACGCCCTGCTGCTGCGCCCTCTGTACAGCGTCCATGAGGAGGTTGCGTAGCTTGCCGCGCACGGTCGTCACGTTGGTGGCTCCTACAAAACGGTGTCGTCTGACCCGAGGGCCAGACGTCTAGAGAGATTATAGTCCAGGGGGCTGGGCAGTAGCAAACCGGGAGGACGGGGCGAGGGAGGGACGTGGAGGGTCGGGGTGAGAGGTCTCCCTCTCCCTCTGGGAGAGGGTCGGGGTGAGGGCTGTTTGGTTGGCAACGTCTCAGCCCTCACCCGCCCTCGCTTCGCTTCGGTCGGCCTCTCCCAGGGGGAGAGGCGATGTGCATCCTCCCCCCT
>JAJZRD010000159.1 GCA_021845945.1 Chloroflexota bacterium | reverse complement strand
CTTGGTACGAGCGGTTCTGGAACGAGCGTGTCGGCAGCGGGGGCTGGCAGTGACGGCCGACCGTCTGTTCCAGGGGTTCCGTTCCTTGCAGGCGGTGGACCTGATCTGGCAAGACGGGAGCCCCCAACGCATGGCGTCGGAGATGACGCCGACTGTCGAAAACAGGCTTAGAGGTCGGCTCTGGTCTGGCTCTGGGCCGGCGCGGCCTCCTGGCGGGCCTGCTCCTCCACCGTGACCCGCGGGAACAGGAAGGTGAGGGCGAGCCCCACCGCCGCCCCCAGGGCTATGGCCAGGTAGACGGAGTGCAGGGAGGAGGCGAAGACCGATCGGATCGCCTCCAGGGTCTCGGCGGGGACCGCGGCCCGGGCAGCGGGGTCCAGGATGATGCCGGCAGAAGAGACGTCGGTCGCCGCTCCACCCCGGCCTCCATCGATGGCTCGCAACCCCTGGCTGAGGCCGCCGTTCATCAGGGCTCCCATGATCGCCACTCCAATGGCGCCGCCCATGCTCCTGAAGAACTGGACGGAGGCGGTGGCTATCCCCCTCTGGCCCCACCCCACCGAGGATTGGACCGCCACCAGGAAGGAGGTGGCCCCGAACCCCATGCCGAGGCCCGTCACCAACATGGCTGCCATCAGGAAGAGCTGCGAGGTTCCCTGTCCGACGGTCGCCATCAGCAGGGAACCGGCCAGGATCAGCCCGGTCCCCAGCAATACCACCGGCCGGTACCCGTACCTGAGAACCACCCTTCCGCACAGGGTGCTGCCTATCGGCCACCCGATGGACATGGGTGCCAGGGTGGCGCCGGCACTCACGGCGGTGCCGGCCAGCACCCCTTGGACGAAGGGCGGGACGAAGGAGCTGAACCCCATCAAGGTGGTGCCCAGCAGGAAGTTGGCGCCGTAGGAGACGGATAGCACCCGGTTCCTGAACAGCGGGATGGGCAGGAGGGGCTCCGCGATGCGGGTCTCGTGCCAGAGGAAGAGGCCCAGCAGGAGTGCGCCCGCGGCCAGCAGGCTCCAGGAGGAGAGTGGCAGGCCGCTGCGGGTCTGTCCGAACTCGAGAAGCCCCAGCAGCAGGAGGCTCACGGCGATGGTGAGACCCGCTGCTCCGGCGTAATCGATGGACCGGCGCTGGTGGGCGATCCCCTCGTGGAGGTAGAGGGCGAACAACAGGATGGAGAGGATCCCGAAGGGCAGATTGACATAAAAGACCCACCGCCAGCCGATGTGGTCGACGATCAGCCCCCCGGCAGCCGGACCGACGATGGCCGAGATCCCCCACACGGCGCTCAGGAACCCCTGGATGTGGGCTCGTTGCTGGACCGAGTAGATGTCTCCGACGACGGTGATGGACACGGGGAGCACGGCGCCGGCTCCCAACCCCTGGAGGGCTCGGAACAGGATCAACTGCTCCATGCTGGTCGCCGCGCCGCACAGAACGGAGCCACCCAGGAACAGCAGGGCGCCGACGATGAAGATCGGCTTGCGCCCGTATATGTCGGCCAGCCGCCCGTACACCGGAACGGTGGTGGTGGAGGTGAGCAGGTAGGAAGAGAAGACCCAGCTGTAGAGGGCGAGACCTCCCAGGGTGCCAATTATGGTCGGCATGGCGGTGCCGACCACGGTGGTATCCAGGGCCGCCAGGAAGGTGGCCAGGATCACGGCCACCGTGACTGCTAACCTATCGGTGGGGCGACGCATATCGAGAACGGCCCTCTGTCCGGAATTGGCGTCAACTCTCGATAGTCTACCTTAGAGCGGGGGGCGAGGGGAACGGGTCGTGGGGGTCGGGTCAGGGCCTTTTAGTTGTCACCCTGAGCGTAGCGAAGGGTCTCCACGCACATGTGCAGAGATTCTTCGCTGCGCTCAGAATGACACGGCCGTGGCCTTGACGCTGCACTTTGTGGGTTTGGCACCGGAAGACTAAAAGGTCCTGGGGGTCGGGTCTTCTCCGGGAGTTGGGGCACGTTCTTTGCCTGCACTGGGCACCGGCCGGGTCGCGGTGCAGCGGGGTGGCGACAGCTCCGGTGGAGGTCTACGGGCAGATGTACTACGGTTGGTGGTGGTGGTGGTGGGTGGGCATTGCCGTCCTGATCCTGATCGGCCTCTGGCTTCTGGCGACATGGTCGCGGACGAGACGCCCGCCCGGAAGGGGTCCGGGCGAGATGCCTCCAGACAGAGACAGCGCTCGCCGCATCCTGGACGAGCGGTATGCCAGGGGGGAGATAACCCGAGAGCAGTACGAGCAGATGCGGCGGGACCTGGGGGATAGGGACTCCCCTTGACCGGACGCAGGGGGGCGTCCCGGCGACGGCGCGAGCATAGCCGCCAGTACCCCTGCGACGGTACCGATTGTGCGAATTGCGGGCCTTCCCTGGGGGGAGATGGAAACCCGGCGAGCGAAGGGGCACGAGGCGGAGGCGAAGCCCACTACCGAAAGGGGGAGGCAACGTGAGCTACCAGGGGGGGAACTCGGGGGCAGGGTTTCTCACCGAGCAACGTGCATTGGTGGTGCCCTTGGTCCCCATCGTCCTGCAGGCCCAAAGTCAGCCCAGCTCTAGCTGGTACAGCTCTTTGATCTGGCTGTTGGTGCTGCTGTTGGGGGTAATCCTGGTGCTGTTCTTCATGCGTAGGGTCAGCGCCCAACCTGGGGACAGCAACATCCTCTCCTTCGGTAGAAGCCGCGCCCGGAGGATAACGCCGGATCAGCCTAAGGTGCACTTCAGCGATGTGGCCGGCGTGGATGAGGCGAAGGAGGAGCTGGCGGAGGTGGTGGAGTTCCTGAGGTCGCCTCAGAGATTCAGCGCCGTGGGGGCCCACATCCCGAAGGGGGTCCTGCTGGTGGGACCTCCGGGCACCGGTAAGACCCTCCTGGCTAGGGCGGTGGCGGGGGAAGCCTCCGTTCCCTTCTTCCAAATCAGCGCCTCGGAGTTCGTCGAGCTCTTCGTCGGGGTGGGGGCCTCCCGCGTCCGCGACCTGTTCGACGAGGCCAAGAAGAACGCCCCTTCCATCGTCTTCATCGACGAGATCGACGCCGTGGGGCGGCAGCGGGGTCGGGGGCTCGGGGGGGGCAACGACGAGCGGGAGCAGACGCTGAATCAGATCCTGGTGGAGATGGACGGTTTCGACCAGAACACCGGGATCGTGGTGATCGCGGCCACCAACCGCCCGGACATCCTGGATTCGGCGTTGCTGAGGCCCGGTCGGTTCGACCGGAGGGTGGCCCTGGACAGCCCGGACGTGAGGGGCAGGGAGGAGATCCTGAAGGTGCACGCTCGGGGGAAGCCGCTTTCTCCCGAGGTCAGCCTGCCGACGGTGGCCCGGGAGACCCCCGGCTTCTCGGGGGCGGATCTGGAGAACCTGCTCAACGAGGCAGCGATCCTGGCGGCGCGGCGCAACAGCACGGTGATCACCCCCACGGACGTGGACGAGGCCATCGAACGGGTGATCGCGGGGCCGGAGAGGAAAGGGCGCCTCCTCAGCGACCAGGAGAAGACCCTCACCGCCTATCACGAAGCCGGCCACGTCCTGGTGGCCCACTACATGCCCCACCTGGATCCCCTCCACAAGGTGACCATCGTGGCCCGAGGGCAGACGGGAGGGCACACCATGCTGCTACCCACCGAGGACCGCCACCTGTTGACGAAGTCCCAGATGGCGGAGATGTTGGCCCTCGCCCTGGGAGGGGTGGCGGCGGAGGAGGTGACCTTTGGCGAGGCCAGCACCGGAGCCAGCAACGACCTCCAGCAGGCCACCGAGACCGCTCGCAAGATGGTAACCCTCTACGGCATGAGCGATGAGGTCGGCACCGTCAGCCTGACCTCCACCGGATTGGTGGACTACCTGGGGACCGACGTGATGGAGCAGCGGAACTACAGCGAGGAGACGGCTGCCCTGGTCGATCGGGAGGTCCGTCGCCTGATCGACGAGGCTCGAGCGCAGGCCAAGACCCTGATCTCCACTCGCCGAAAGGAACTGGTCACGGTGGCCGAGAAGCTGAAGGAAAAGGAGACCCTTACCGACCAGGACGTAAGCCGCTTGCTGGGGCCGCGTCCGAAGGCTACCCCGGGGAAGGACGCCGAGCAGGCGGCATGACTTAGCGGGTACGGCTGTCGCGCATCCCGGCGAACCTGCCCGGCCTCTCCGGCTGAGACCTCAGTCGATGTCGCACCGGTTGCCGAACTCCCCCCGCAGGAAGAGCATGGTGATCGCACCGAGCAGCCACACGGAGCCCGTCCAGACTAAGCGGAAGCCCAGCATCATCGCCAGCCCTTCGGTGAAGCCGTATCCCAGTGCCTGGGCTGCGGCTACCCCTCCCGCCTCGATGACTCCCAGATTGCTGGAGAAGGGTACCAACTCCTCCACCGCTATCGCGAAGAGGTAGATGGTCAGCGCCTCCCCGAAGGAGAGACCGGTGATCCCCATCCCGTGGGCCGTAACGAAGAAGCCCGCCACGAGGCTTACCAGGTACACGACGGCAATCGGCAGGGCGACGGCGGCGACCCTGGGGCTGAAGAGGTCTCGGACCCCTTCCACGGTCTCGATGAACTCCGGCCCCAACTTCCGTAGGGGCCCGACCTGAAGCAGATCCCCCGCCCGGTCCCGCACCGGCGTGACCTTGATGAAGAGGGCTGCCACGGCCGCGCCGGCCACGAAAACGCCGAGGATGACGGGGCGCAGCCAGCTCCACTGAGGGATGTTCACTATCCCCACGATCAGGAGGCAGACGATGGCCTCCATCGCCAGCACCGCCGTCGTAGCCGCCGAGGAGCGGGAGAAATCGGCGCAGGCGGTGCTGCGCAGCACGTAGTTCTGGGCGTAGATGCCCGCCGGGACGGGGAGGGTCATCTCGCCCACCGCGAAGGACAGGAGCGATTGTCTCCATGTGGCGAAGATGCCCTCTTGTCCCAGATAGCGATGGAACTGCCCCCATTTCAGGGCCAGGTAGACGACCGTCAGTGCGAAGACGATGGCTATGGCGGCCAAGGACAGACTGACGATGTAGCCCATAACCTGAGAGATGTTGGAGATGCTGAAGACGAAAGCCAGGAGAGCCGCGCTCAGCAGCACCGGTATCACGATCCTGGCTCGGAGCAACCTTTTCCACATCCTCGTGTGGGGCCTC
This sequence comes from Chloroflexota bacterium, assembly GCA_021845945.1. Next base: position 3,670 of record JAJZRD010000159.1, on the reverse strand, counting down.
CTTCGAGGCCCCGGTCAAGCAGGTTGCGTTCCGCTCTCTCGGTGCTACTTGGGCAGCTTATCCAGGACCACGTCGAAGTAGCTTTGTCGGAGCAGGACCAGGAAGACGGCGTTCACCAACTGCTGGCTCTGGGCGAAGACGGTGTCGATGACCAGCACCTCCTCGCTTTCCTCCCCCAGATCGGCCAGCACCACGTCCAGAACCGCCCCGCTCATGTCCACCACCACGGCCGGGGGGGAGAGGGACAACGCCATGCCGGCGCTGTCGGCCAGGGCCGCCAGAAAGAAGGAGGCCGAGATGTTGCCCACCTCTCCCAGGGCTGAGCGGGCCATCTCGGGCAGGTCCGGGCGGGGCTCCACCGCCTCGCCCAACAGCATGGAGGCCAGGCTGCAGCCGTCTTTCATCGGCAGCATCAGCAGCATGTGGCCCTGGATTTCCCCGCTGATTCTCACGTAGGTGGCCGTCACGACCACCTCGGGGCCGCCCACCAGGTTGGGCACGGAGTCCAGCGGGACGCGCCGAAGCTGGGCCGCCTTGGCATCGATGGTGGTGCCGGTCATCTCGGAGAGGGCGCGACCGGCCCGCTGGCAGCCGATGTCCGCGATCACCGACAGCGCCAACAGGGTGTCACCAAGCCGACGGCCGCGGGGGGTGCTGCGCCGGTCGTCTTCACCCGAACGGTTTACCCCAGCCCATCCGTTTTCGTTCACGCCGCCTCCCTCATTTCCCTCCGGACTTTCGCTGCCGATCGCCGCCGTCCCCCAGGCACGGTGGCGGCCCAAGGAATCGTCCAGGCAAGTCACTACGGGGGACACCCACGCGGGTCTAGGCCCGGTCAAAGGGGGCAGAGGCCGGGTGTGCGGTCGTTAGTCTACCACTACTCAACAACCGCGCAAAGGGTTTGGGGAACTTCTACTAGGCCAACAGGGCGAACTGATCGGCGGTGAGGCGGAAGCTGCACCAGTCCTCCAACTGCTTCGCGCCGAGCTGCCGGTAGAAGGCCATGGCGGAGCTGTTCCAGGTGAGGACCTGCCACTCCATACGCCCACAACCGCGACGGACTGCTTCTCGTGCCAGCTCCCGCATTAGAGCCCTGCCGGCTCCCAGCCGGCGCGCTTCCGGCAGGACGAAGAGATCCTCCAGGTAGAGAGTCGGCCGTGCCAGGAAGGTGGAATAGCTCTCGAAGTAGACGGCATAGCCGACGATTCGATCGTCCTGTTGAGCCAGCAGCACGCTGAAGCGGGGGGGATTGGACAGGGAATCCTGAGCCAGCCGCCGGCGCGCCTCGTCATCTGGAGGGGGCAGCTTCTCGTAGCGGGCAAGGGCGTCGATCAGCCCGAGGAAGGCCGGCAGGTCTTCTCCCGTGAGGGGGCGGACGGCTGCGGGCTCGGGGTCGCCGGTGTGGCTGGCCATGGGATGGGAGTATCCTCCTTTTGGGGCAGGGTAGCCCGATGGGGCGCGGGAAGCAAGGATATCGTATACTGCCCATCTGGGGAATAGAGCCCGTTGCTTCCAGTAGCGACGGGTGGCCCCTGACCGGTCGCGAAGCCTGTGGTCGCCACGGGACCGGTCGGGGGCGACCGGCACCCACCATCCAGCCGAGAAGGAATATGCTGCCCGATACACAAACCCTGGCGGTGTTCCTGGCCGCCACCCTGATGCTGAACTTCACCCCAGGGCCGGACATGCTGTACGTCATCGCCAACAGCGTCGGTCGCGGCCAAAAGGCCGGGGTCGTCTCCGCCTTGGGCATCGGGGGCGGTAGCATCGTTCACACCCTGGCGGCTGCCGTCGGTCTCTCGGCGCTGCTGATGTCCTCTGCCCTGGCCTACGACGCGATCAGGTACGGTGGCGCTGCCTATCTGCTGTACCTGGGTTTCAAGACGATCACCGGCAAGGGGGTGTCGATCCCGACCCAGAGGCTGAAGGAGGAGAGGCTGCTGCGCATCTTCCGCCAGGGGGTTGCCACCAACGTCCTGAACCCCAAGGTGGCGCTGTTCTTCCTCGCCTTCATCCCCCAGTTCGTGGATCCGTCCCGGGGCTCCGTCGTGTTGCAGTTCCTGCTGCTGGGCACCCTGTTCAACTGCTCGGGCACCCTGGTGAATACGGGGGTTGCGCTGGCGGCCGGCTTCGTGGGTAACCGGCTATCCACCAGCGCCGGCTTCTCTCGGGCGCAGCAGTGGTTCACCGGCAGCGTCTTCATGGCGTTGGGGGCCCGGATAGCGCTGGCGGGGCCGAAGTAGGAGCGCGTGGGTCCAGCAGGTCTCGCAAGCCGTCTCCCAGCAGGTTCAGGCCGACCACCGTCATGGTTACGGCCAGGCCTGGGAAGACCGCCAGCCACCAGGCGGTATCCACGTAGTTTCTTCCGGCGGCCAGGAGGGCCCCCACCGCCACGGCCGCCACCAGGGCGAAGCCCAGGTAGAGGGCCGCCGAGTGGCGAAAGGTATCCAACAACAGCGACCACCCGCCGTGGTTGCCGGGGGTTCGCTTCCGAGGCACGGGGCAACGAGCCTGGGGGTACCAGAAGAACCAGAAGCGCTGCAGCAGGGCGTGGAGAGCCCGAACCGCGCCGGCCGGTAACCTTGGCGCGACCTGCTTGGAGCTGTCCACGGGAGGATCGAGATTCACCGCACCTCACTCCGAGCCGATCAAAGGGCGTGGTGCCGCACGCGGGGGTCGAGGGCCGCGTGGAGAAGGTCCACCACCAGGTTCACCGACAGGCAGATGGGCACCACCACCAGCACCGCGCCCATCACCACCGGGAGGTCGCGATCGAAGATGGCCTGCACCGTGAGCCTGCCGAGCCCAGGCCAGGCGAAGATGGTCTCCACGACGAAGGCGCCCCCCACCAGGTAGCTGAGGTTCAACCCCAGCACCGTCAGGGCCGGGATCAGGCTGTTGGGGAGGATGTGGCGCAGCAGCGCCTGCCTGGGCGACAGACCTTTGGAGAGGGCTGTGCGGACGAAATCGGCGCCCTTGACCTCCAGGACGCTGGAGCGCACCAGCCGCGCGACGGTGGCGGCTCCCGGCAGGGCGAGGGTGATGGCTGGCAGGATCAGGTGGGCCGGTGAGCCCGATCCGAACACCGGTAGCCAGTGGAGATGCAGGGAGAAGACCATCACCAGCAGCATCGCGACCCAATAGGGTGGCAACGCCAGCCCCAACACCGTGCCGCCGATGGCCGCGACGTCTATGCGGCTGCCCGGCCTCGAGGCAGCCAGCAGGCCGACGGTGAAGCCGACGACGGTGGCCAGGCCCATGGCCACCAGTGCCAGGAGAACCGTGGAGGGGAACCGCTCCACCAACAGGTCGCCGACCTTCCGGTCGCTGATCAGCGATTCCCCCAGGTCGCCCCGCAGCAGGGCCCCGGCCATGTACTCCCCGTACCGCTCCCAGAGGGGAGCGTCCAGCCGCATCTGGGTGCGCAGGGCGGCGATCTGCTCGGCGGAGGCGTTCTCGCCTATCAACGCCTCCGCCGCGTCGCCCGGCGCGAAGGTGAGGGCTACGTAGGCCAGGAAACTGACCACCAGCAGGGTGATCAGTGCGGCTCCAATTCGTCGTATCAGGTAGTAGGTCACCCCGTCAACGCTCCCATGTGGCTACGGTTGCCAGGACGAACAGGATGGACAGGATATGGTGATTTCGATGGGTAGGGCGGGGTACAAGACCC
>JAJZRD010000158.1 GCA_021845945.1 Chloroflexota bacterium | reverse complement strand
CTGGGTGATGTCCGTCTCCTCCAGGGCCTCTACCAGCGACCGCATCTCCTCGAAGGAGAGCGGCTGCCCCGCCTTTACCGCTCCCCGGCAGGAGAGTGCCACAGCCGCCTGCTCCCGCCAGTCGGCGCCCGATTTCTCATCTAGCAGATCCTGAAGGGTTTGCTCCAACGCTTTCACCGCCTGCCCGGTCGGCAGTTGGCCGGGGATGCCTCGGATCAGGATGGAGTTCTCGCCGAAGGCCTCCATTCGGAAGCCCAGCGCTTCCAGCGCGGGCCACGCGGCCTCCGCCAGTTCCCATTGGCCCGGCGCCAGCTCCAGCAGGGCAGGCTCCAGCAGCAGCTGGGTCTCCTCCCCTCGGTCCATCCCCTTCTTCAGCCGCTCCAACAGTACTCGCTCGTGCGCCGCGTGCTGATCGATCAGGTAGACCCCCGCCTCTCCTTCGGCGACGATGTAGCTGAGCGCCACCTGCCCTATCAGCCTCAGGATCGGGATCCGCCGCCCGCTAGCAGCCATCTCCATCGAAGGGCCGGGTGGAATGGCCGCCAGGGGGGCATCGATCAGCCGGGGGGCGGCGAAGCCTTCCACACCATGTTCGGAGGGGCCCTCTCCCGTGAGACCGCTTACCTCCTTGCCCCAGCGGGAGTCCACCGCCACCACCGACCTCACCGCGTCCCTCAAACCCCCGTAGATCAGCCTCTCCCGGAGCAGCCGCACCTCGATCTTGGTGGGGTGCACGTTCACGTCCACCTCCGCCGGGGGCAGCTGCAGCTCCAGAACTGCCACCGGATGCCGCCCCACCATAAGCAGCGTATCGTAAGCCTCTTCCACCGCATAGCTCAGGGCCCGGCTCTTCACCGGCCTGCGATTCACCGTCAGCCATATCCCAGAGCGGGTGGAGCGGCTCACCCTGGGCTCGGCTACGAAGCCGGTGATGCGGGCCGCGATGCCGGACACCGGCCGATCGGCTTCCACGGTGCTCTCCAGGGGGAGCAGCGCCGAGGCCACCTCCCGACCCAGCACGTTGACCGCAGCATCCAGGGGGTTGCCCGTTCCCGGGGTGGCGAGGGCCCTCCGACCGTCGATGGCCAGCTCGAACGCCACCTCTGGATAGGCGATGGCCAGGTGGCTGAGCAGCTGAGCCACCTGGGCGGCCTCAGAGGCAGCAGAGCGGAGAAACTTCCGTCGAGCCGGCAGGTTGAAGAAAAGCCTCTCGACGGTCAACGTGGTCCCCGGCGCCCGGGCGACGGAGGCCGTCTCGCCGGGCTCACCGCCACGGATCCGCAGCTGGTGGCCCGACGTGGCGGAGGCCGCACGGCTCGCCAGGGTGAACTCCGAGACCGCGGCGATGCTGGCCAGCGCCTCGCCGCGAAAACCGAGGGTCGAGATGCAGTTCAGATCCTCGGCCGAGGTGATCTTGCTGGTAGCGTGGCGCTGAACGGCGAGATGGAGATCCTCCTCGGCGATCCCGCAGCCATCGTCCACCACCCGAATCAGGTCGCACCCGCCGGCAGCGATCTCCACGTGGATCGTCCGCGCCCCGGCGTCGAGGGCGTTCTCCACCAGCTCCTTCACGACGGAGACCGGTCTTTCCACCACCTCGCCGGCGGCGATCTTCCCTATTACGTCCGGGTCAAGAAGATGAATGGGCATCAACGCGCCTTCTTCTGCAGCTCGTCCAGCTTGGCTATAGCCTGGAGCGGGGTCATCGCCGCCACGTCCAGATCCCGCAGCTCCGCGACAAGCCCCGCGTGGGCCGGCTCCGGCAGCTCGCCCGGGGCCGGCGCCTCGGCCGGCTGCGCGCCGTTGGCTTCCAGCTGGAGCAGGATCTGGCGCGCCCGACGGATCACCGGGGCCGGAACCCCCGCCAGCTGGGCCACGTGGATCCCGTAGCTGCGATCGGCACCCCCCGGAACGACTCGATGGAGGAACACCACCCGGTCGCCCTCCTCCAGGACGTCCATCCTGAGGTTCCGCACTCTGGGCAGCAGCCCCTCCAGCTCCGTCAGCTCGTGATAGTGGGTGGCGAAGAGGGTCTTGCAGTGCAGCCGCGGCTCATCGTGGAGGTACTCGATGACCGCCCGGGCAATGGCCATCCCATCGTAGGTGCTGGTCCCCCTGCCCACCTCGTCCAGCACCACCAGGCTTCGAGGCGAAGCGTTGTGCAGGACGTTCGCCGTCTCCGCCATCTCGACCAGGAAGGTGCTCTTGCCGCCTGCGACGTCGTGCTGCGCTCCCACCCGAGTGAAGATCCTGTCCACCAGGCCGATCCGGGCCTCTTCCGCGGGAACGAAGCTGCCCACCTGGGCCATCAGGACGATCAGCGCCACCCCCAAAACGTAGGTGGATTTTCCGGCCATGTTGGGCCCCGTCAGCACGGCGATCTGGGCGGCGTCGGAGTCCAGATGGCAATCGTTGGCCACGTACTCACCCGCGGGGATGGAGCGTTCCACCATGGGGTGCCGCCCGGCCCGAAGGGAGATGGCCGAGCTATCGTCCACGACCGGCCGGACGTACCGGCCCGCGACCGCCACATCCGCCAGCGAGAGCAGGGCATCCAGCCGGCCCATGGCCTGAGCCGTCCCGCGGATCCTGGCGGCCACGCCCGAGAGCTCCGCCAGCAGCTCGGCGTAGATCTGCTTCTCCAGCGCCTCGATCTCCTCCTGGGCGCTGTTCAGCCTCGTCTCCTGCTCTTTCAGCTGCGTCGTGACGAAGCGCTCGGCGTTGGCCAGGGTCTGCTTCCGCTGGTACCCCAGCGACTCCAGCAGCTCTCCCACCGTGGCGGCGCCCGTCTTCATTCGGGCGTACTCGTCGGTCGTGGCATCCAGGTTGGGCCGGGTCACCTCGATGTAGTAGCCGAACACCCTGTTGTAGCCGATCTTCAGGGAGCGCACCCCGGTTCGTTCCCTCTCGGATCGCTCCAATCCGGCGATCCACTGGCGGGTATCGCCGGTGATGGAGCGCAGTTCGTTCAGCTCCGCGGACCTTCCCGGCCGGATAACCCCCTGGCCCACCGTGCCGGCCGGATCGTCCGCGATGGTGGCTTCGATCGCTCCGACCGCCTCGATGCAGGGATCCAGCGCGTCACCCTCCACCCGAAGGAGCCCCGGCAGCCATCGCTCCATGGTCCGCATCAGCTTGGGCACGGCCCGCAGGGAGCGAGCTATCGCCAGGCAATCCCGGGGCGAGAGGCCTTGCTGCGCTGCACGGGAAGCCAGCCGCTCCAGGTCCCCCAGGTTGGACAGGGTGTCCGCCATCTCGGCCCTTCCCAGGGGAGCTTTGGCCAGCTCCTCCACCGCTTCCAGCCGCGCCTCGATGGCCGCCAGATCCAGCAGCGGCTGCCCGATCCAGCGGCGTAGGAGTCGTCCCCCCATGGCGGTGTGAGTCCTGTCCAGCACCCCCAGCAGGGAGCCCTCCACGGCGCCCGTGGTCGCGTTTGCCGTGAGCTCCAGGTGGCGGCGCGCGGCGGAGTCCAGCTTCATGTAGCGATCGAGGCTGTACAGCTGCAGCGATTCCAGCTGGCCCAGGGCGGCGCGCTGGGTTTCCTGGAGGTAGGAAAGCAGGCTGCCGGCAGCCCGCATCGCCAGGGGTGCGCCGTCCAGCCCAAATCCGTCCAGGGTCGCCACACGGAAATGCTCTCGCAGCAGCCGGTCGCAGGCCGACGAGGTGAAGGTGGCATCATCTCGAGGGGTGGCGCAGCTACCGGAGGGGAGCAAGGCGGCGATCGCGGGATCGTCCGCGCGGGAGCGAGCCAGAAGGCACTCCGCGGGCCGCGCCCGCTCCAGCTCCGCGGCCAGATAGCCCTGCCAGCCGGGGAGACGGATCTCCGTGGCGGAGAACTCGCCGGTGCTGATGTCCACAAAGGCGAGGCCGGCCCCCTCAGGAGCCGCCACCAAGGAGGCGAGGTAGTTGTTGGCCCGGGCCGGCAGAAGGGAATCCTCGATGAGGGTGCCCGGGGTGATGACCCGAACGACCTCCCGGGCCATCAGGCCCCGCCCCGGAGTCCCCAACTGCTCGGCCAGCGCGATCTTGTGCCCTTTGGCCAGCAGTCGGGCGATGTACCCCTCGGCCGCATGGTACGGGATGCCCGCCAGGGGCACCCTCTCGCCACGGCCCATTTCGCGACCTGTCAGGGCGATCTCCAGCTCGGAGGACACCAGATGTGCGTCCTCGTCGAAGGTCTCGTAGAAATCCCCCAACCGAAAGAGGAGGATGGCGTCGGGGTACCTACGTTTTATGTCAAGATACTGCCGTCGAATCGGACTGGCCGCCTGCTCGCCCTCATCCAGGAAGTTCAACTGATTCACGTCTGCCACCGGAGGTTTGCCCTCTTCCCCAACGGACAAGCCCCGCCCTATTCGGCGGGTGTTCGCACCAGCCTCAGTCCGACCGGGTACAAGGCCCCCTCGTGATCCGACGCAGGCGGCCGGCCCACCCCGAAGTAGGTGAAGCCCAGGGCTCCCATCTCCGCGGGATCCCACACGTTCCGCCCGTCGATCAGCAGCGGATTCGCCATCAGATCCTTGACCCGGCGCATGTCCAGGTGCTTGAACTCGTTCCACTCGGTCACCAGGATCAGGCAGTCGACCCCCTCCGCCACCTGGTAGGGGTCCTGGCAGAGGACCAGATCCGGGTTGGCTCGCTGGGCAGCCTCAGAGGCCACCGGATCGTAGGCCTTGACCGTCGCTCCCTCGCTCTGGAGCAGGTGGATGATCTCCAGCGCCGGTGCCTCCCGCAGGTCGTCCGTGTTCGGCTTGAAGGCGAGGCCCAGCACGCCGATGGAGCGATCCTGGATCCCTCCCATGGCATCCCGCGCCTTCTGGATCACCGCTCGGCGAGCGTCCCGGTTGATCTCCAGCACCGTCCGCAGCAGTTGAGGGTGGCAGCCGTTGATGGCCGCCATGTGGGCCAGCGCCCTCACGTCCTTGGGGAAGCAGGAGCCCCCAAAACCGAGGCCCGCCTCCAGGAAGGCCGTCCCGATCCTCTTGTCCAGTCCCATACCCTGCGAGACCATCTTCACGTCGGCCCCCAGCTTCTCGCAGACGGACGCGATCTCGTTGATGAAGGAGATCTTCGTGGCCAGGAAGGCGTTGGAGGCGTACTTGATCATCTCCGCCGTGCGCAGGTCGGTGACAAGGACCGGGCAGCTCAAGGGCCGGTACAGCTCGGACACCCGCAGCGCCGACGCCCTGTCGGTGGAGCCGAGAACGACCCGGTCGGGGTGCATGAAATCGCTGATGGCCGAGCCCTCCCGGAGGAACTCCGGGTTGGACACCACCGCGAAGCTGGCGCCCGGCCGGATGTGCCTGCCGGCGATGTTGGCCACCCAGTCGCCGGTCCCGATGGGTACGGTGCTCTTGTTCACGATGATGGTGTGGCGATTGATCTGCTTGGCGATGCTCTGGGCGGCCGCCCGGGTGTACTTCAGGTCCGCTTCGCCCTCGGACCCGGAGGGGGTGTTGACGGCGATGAAGACGATGTCGGCGCCGGGGAGGCCCTCCTCGTAGCTGGAGGTAAAGCGGAGCCGGCCGGCCTTCGCGTTCCGCTCCACTATCTCCTCGAGGCCTGGCTCGAAGATGGGCAGGACACCCCGCTTCAGGTTCTCGATCTTGGAGACGTCGATGTCGATGCAGGTGACGCTATTGCCCAGGTCGGCAAAGCAAGCCCCGGTCACCAGGCCCACATACCCAGTGCCGACCACGCTGATCCTGGCCATAGACCAATAACCCTCCAAACCCACAGAGTTGTGATGGCCTTCAGTTGTAGCTAGCCGATTGCCTTAGGGAGTCGAGCGCCGCGAAGCGACCTCGGACCTGTCGGATGGGTCTTTCGGGTCCCCCCTCGAGGGCACCCTCTGAGAGGCTATGCGCCTCAGACTCAGACCCTCCCGCCAGAGGAAGAGGAGGCCGAGCAGCGTAACTGGAAGGACGAGCGCCGCGTGAACCAACGCGGTATAGGCGGTTCCGATGGACTGATCGACTCGGAAGCTCCCGACCAAGACCGCCAACAGGCCGGCGTCGAAGGTCCCGACGTAGCCCGGCGAAGAGGGCACCATGCTGGCCAGGTTGGCCACGGCGGTGCCGAGGATCGCCGCGAGGTATCGATGCGGGAGCGGGAAACTGAACATCAAGACGTAGTACATCCCGGCTTCCAGGCCCCAGGCCACGACCGACAGAAGCAGAGCCGCGATCGCGAGGCGGAAATCTCGCAGCGTCCGAAGCCCCTCCACGAACCCTTCCAGAACCCGCCGGGCGAGCAGTCGGAGTCGTGCGGGGAATGGCGCCATGACCACATCTACCAGGGCCAGCAGCTGCTTGGGAACCACCGCCAGCGCGACCACGGCGACCACCGCCACCAGGAAGACGGCGCCCGCCACCCAGGCCAGCTGTGCGAGCCAGCTATCCAGACGGATCAGCAGGCTGGCTCCCACCAGGAACCCGGTCAGCACCAGGCCATCCAGGATCCTCTCCACCACGATGGTGGCCACGGTGGCCGCTGGGTCCAGCCGCTCCTTGCTCCACAGCAGGTAGGCGCGTGCGGCCTCCCCTGCCCGCAGGGGCAGGACATCGTTGGCCATGAAGCCGACGACCAGCACCACGAAGAGCCGCTTCATCCCCAACCGCCGCACGGGTCTTAGCAACAGCCCCCAACGGACGGTTCGGACGAGTACGCCGGCGAAGTAGAAGAGAACGGCCGGCAGCACGAAGGCGAAGTCGGCCTCTTGAAAGGCCCGGGCCACCGAGGCCAACTCCACCGAGCGAGCCATAAGGTACACCAGAAGGAGGCTGACCGCTATCCCCAGCCAGTAGCGCTTCCTCATCGTGCTTCCACCGGTAGCGGCGCCTCATCTTCCTCCGGTTCCTCCTCCGCCTCCTTCTGGAAGCGCCAGAAGGCCACGTTCTCTCGCGCGAAGAAGAACAGGCCGATGGCTGTCACCAGGAGGTACTGCATCAGGTGGGAAGCGATGCCCACGGCCAGCGCGGTCTCCTTCGAGACCCCAAAGGCCCCCAGGGCCATCACGGCAAAGAACTGGAAGGTGCCCAGGTAGCCCGGCGCCGAAGGCAACATGATCCCCAGGTTCACGACCACCAGGAGGAAGGTCGCCGCCAGCGCCTGAGACAGGGGCGACATCCAGATCCCGAAAGCCCGGCACATCAGCAAATAGGAGGTCGCTTCCAGCAGCCACACTACCACCGAGATCGCCACGACCATCCCGAGGTCGCTACCGCTTTTCAGCGAGTGGAGCCCGGAGATGAAGGTCCTGCTGGCCCTCAGTATGGCACCGGCCAGCTGCTTGGGGAAGGGGCTCAACAGGACGCCCAAGAGCCGCATCGTCAGCCGCTCCTGGGTCAACAGCAACACGATGCCGGCGGTAGCCCCCAGGAACAGGAGGCTGGAGAACAGCTGCACCTCCTGTCCCCACCCGGGCAGCGGCACCAGGAGCGAGACGGCTCCGAGGAAAACGATCAGGGTGACCCCGTCGCAGACTCGCTCGAGGATTATGGTGGCCATCCCATAGGTCTTTCGGGCGCCGATCTTTCGACCCAGCAGGTAGGCTCGAACGAACTCCCCCAACCGGGCCGGGAGCAGATTGTTCGAGGCGAAGCCCATCATCAGGACGGAGAAGGCATCCCCAAAGGATAGTGGGGCCACCGGCTTCACGATCCGCTGCCACCGGAAGGTCCGCAGAAAGTACCCGGTCAGGGTGACCGCGGCCGCGGGAGCCACCAGCCGGTAGTCGGCCGCCCGAAAGACCGCCACCAGCTCGGTGAGGCTGACGTTCCGGGCCACGATCCATAGAAACACCGCCGTCAGTGAGAACCCAATGAGCCGACCCTTGCGAAAAGACAAGTTACCTCCAGGACTGGTACTTCACCACCCGAGCGTTGTTGTCGTCCGCCACGAAGAGCTCACCCGCGGGCGATACGGCAATGCCGATGGGAACGTTGAAGGCGGTGGTATTCCCCCCCAGGCTGCCCTTGCTACCCAACGGCTGGCCGCTCGAGTCCAGCACGAGGAAGCGATGCTTCTCAGGCTCGGTGTAGAAGATCTCCCCCTCCCGGCTGACCGCCAGGTAGGGCTTGTTGACAATCGATTGGCTATCCCAGCCCGACACCGGGAACTGCGCCAGAGGCTGCCCGTTGGGGTCGAGCTTCTGGATGCGCCGGTTCCAGGTATCCGCCACGTATACGTTTCCCGCGCCATCCAGCGCGATACCCACCGGTTCCTTCATCTTCCCCGGCTCCGTGCCGTCTCCTCCGAACATCGTGATGAAGCGACCCTGGGGGTCGAAAACCTGCACTCGCTTGTTGCCGGTGTCAGTGACCACCACGTTCCCGCTTGGCGCCACGGCCAGGCCGCGAGGCCCGTAGAAGCTGCCCGGCTGCAGCCCCAACTGTCCCCTGGTATCGGCGAGACCGCCCCACTTGGTGATGAACTTCCCGTTCTGGTCGAACTTCTCTATCCTGTGATTCCAGGTGTCGGCCACGTACACCTCGCCGTTCGGAGCCACGGCGATGCCCCAGGGCTCGTTGAACTCCCCGTCCCCCGTCCCCTTGCGTCCCCACTGCTGGGCCACGGTTCCGTCGGGGCGGAAGGCCAAGACCTTGGAGGCGGCCGAGTCGACCACGTACAGCAGACCGTTGGGGCCGAGGGCAACTCCTCTCGGCTCGCCCATCACGCTAACCCCCGCTGCCGTCTTGCCGAAGACGGTTATCCCCCCCGGAGCCGCCTGGGCGATCGCCTCTGAGGCCGGCGCCTGCGGTTCGGCCGGCGCCGCCAAGGGCTGTTGAGCAGCCGGCGCCAAGGGTTGCAG
>JAJZRD010000157.1 GCA_021845945.1 Chloroflexota bacterium | reverse complement strand
TACCGCTTGGTGTACTGAGGCGCCTTACGGGCCCGCTTGAGACCGTACTTCTTCCGCTCCTTCACCCTCGGGTCGCGGGTGAGCAGACCGGCCTTCCGCAGGGCAGGCTTCAGCCCCTCGTCGGCCTTGGACAGCGCCCGAGCGATGGCGTGGCGGATAGCCCCCGCCTGGCCAACGACGCCGCCACCGTGGACTCGCACCGTCGCACTGTAGTTGCCGAGGCTGTTCGTCAGCCTCAGCGGCAGCATAACCATGTCCTGCCACGCAGCCCTCGCAAACCGATCCTTCAGGTCAAGACCGTTGATGGTAATCGCACCGGTGCCTGGCCCCAGTACGGCCCGAGCCACGGCGGTCTTGCGCCTTCCCACCGCTGCAATCTGATCCACGTTTGCCACAACCAACTCCTTTAGAAGCTGTCAGCCGTCAGCTGTCAGCCATCAGCTAGCAACGACCGCCGTTTCTCGCCTTGATGACTGGTCCAGGCTGACTGCCGATTGCTGATAGCTGAACGCTCACTTCTCCTGATGGGCCAACTGAGCGCCGTGAGGATGCGTGGGGCCGGCGTACACCTTCAGCTTCCGGTACATGGCGCGCCCCAGCGCATTGTGGGGAAGCATGCCCCTCACCGCATGCTCGATCACCCTGGTGGGGTGCGTCTGCAACTGCGTCCCCAGGCTCACCGAGCGGATACCCCCGGGGTACCCGGAATGCCGGTAGTACTGCTTCTGCTCCAGCTTATCCCCGGTCACCCGCACCTTCTCCGCGTTGACCACCACCACGAAATCCCCAACGTCCATGTGGGGAGCATACATGGGCTTGTGCTTGCCTTTCAGCAACTGTGCTATCTGCGTTGCGAGCCGACCGAGCGTCTGGCCGGACGCATCGATAACGTGCCAGCGCCGGACGATCTCGGAGGCCTTCGGACTGTAGGTCTTCACCCGCCCTCCTTCAGTACTCCACAGCTAAAAGCATTAGTCCGTGGGCCGGAACCTTCGCCGTGGAAAGCTGCAGGTCCGAGCGCTCCACGAGCTCTCGATACTCCTCGGGCGTCAACTTCCTCTGCCCGACCCTGAGCATCGAGCCAACCATGTTCCTGATCATGTGCGGCAAGAACGCCGTGCCCACCACGTCGAACTCGACTTCCGGCGGCACCCCGTGCCATTGGGCCGAGAAGAGGGTCCGCACCGTCGTGCGGCACCGGCCGGCTGCCAGGAAGCGGGCCACCCCGTAGGTGAAGCAGGCGAAATCCCGCGTCCCCACCAGAACCCCAGCAGCCCGGTTCATCGCCTCCAAGTCCAGTGGCTCCGGCACGTGGAAGCGGTACCGCCTCGAAAACACCGAGGGTAGCTCCGCGTTCCACAGTGAGTAGCGGTAGTGCCGGCACCGGGCGCTTCGTCGAGCGTGAAACCCCTCCTCCACCTCCTCGACACCCTTGACCACCAGATCCGGTGGAAGGTTGGCGTTGAGGGCCCTCCTTAGATCGAGGGGAGGGAGCCTCGACTCGGTCTTGAATGAGACCACCTGCGCCAGCGCGTGGGCACCGGCATCGGTTCTGCCCGAGCCCACAACCCGGGTCTTCACCCCGGTCACCCTGGCGACGGCGCCCTCCAGCTCCCCCTGGACCGTTCGCAATCGCGCCTGGATCGCGAACCCATGGTAGTCGGTACCGTCGTACTCGACTACCATCTTGATGCTTCGCAACGCCCTAGATCACCAGCTCCAACTGCACGATGAGGGCAGCATCACCCTTGCGCGGGCCGATCTTGATTATCCTGGTGTAGCCACCGGGCCTCTCCTGGAACCGGGGCGCCAGGGTGGCGAACAGCTTGTCCACCACCTGGGGGTCGTACAGCTCCGCCAAAGCCTGCCTTCGAGCGTGCAGCTCGCCGCCCTTGGCCTTGGTGATGATCTCCTCGGCCAGCCGCCGAACCTCCTTGGCCTTGGCCTCGGTGGTCCGGATCTTCTCGTAGCGCAGAAGATCGGTCATCAGGTTTCTATACAGGGCCAGCCGGTGATCCGTCGGCCTCCCCAGCTTTCGGCCACCAACACGATGTCTCACTCGCCAGATCCTCCGTTAACCTACTCCTCGTCCTCGACGCCGGCCTCGACCCCCTCGGGCTCGTACACCGCGGGGCCGAGGTCTTCGGCCGTCAGTTCGCCCTCGTCGGCGGCCTCGGCTCCCTCGCCCTCCCCGGCTTGAGCGTCCTTGGCCTCCTCTTCGGCGCCCTCAGCCCGCTCGGACCGGGTGGTGTATCCCATAGCCTCGAGGCGCTGCTTCAACTCGTCCAGCGACTTCTGGCCGAAGTTCCGGACCGCTAGCAGGTCCTCCTCGCTCATCTCCAGCAGCTGGCCGATCTTGGTGATGCCCGATCGCTTCAAGCAGTTGTAGGCACGCACCGACAGATCCAGGTCCTCGATGGGGCGGTCATAATCCTTGCCCACGGCGGCCCGAGTCCCGATGACGGCCCTCTCACCTCGCTTGCCGGCCTGGCCCAACTCGGTGAAGATGGAGAAGTAGCGAACCAGTATGTTGGCGCTCTCGCTGAGCGCGTCTGTGGGGCTGATAGTCCCGTCGCTGATGACGTCGATCACCAGCCGATCCAGGTCCGTGCGGGACCCCACCCGAACGTGCTCGATCGTGTAGTTCACCCGCCGGATGGGAGTGAAGATGGCATCGATCGGGATAACCCCGATGGAAGGGGCCTCGCGCCCATCCGAGGGCAGGTAGCCCTTCCCCTTCTCGACCACCAGCTCCATCTCTAGCGAAGACTCTGCCGAGTCCAGGGTAGCCAGATGCAGCTCCGGGTTCACGACCTCCACATCGCTGGGAGCCACCAGATCCGCAGCCGTGACCACCCCGGGTCCCTTTGCCTGCAAACGCAACTGCACCGGTTGCTCGGAGTAGCTCTTGAGCCGCAACTTCTTGACGTTCAGGATCAGCTCCGTGGTGTCCTCACGCACACCAGGAACGGTGGCAAACTCGTGGTAGACCCCGTCAATCTTTATCGAAGTCACTGCAGCGCCGGGCAGCGACGACAACAGGACTCGCCGCAGGGCGTTGCCCAGGGTCACGCCGTAACCGGGCTCGAGGGGCTCGATCTGAAACGTCCCCTGATTCTCGCTACTCTTGATGCACTCGACCTTCGGCGTATATGTTTCCAGCAAGGCTGAAGCCTCCTTTAATTCCGGGAGAAACGGCTCCAGTAAGGATCTCTCCCCTTCCTGGCCAGCCGCGACGCTGTCATTCTCGGGACACTACCGAGAATAGAACTCCACCACCAGCTGCTCGCTGACGTTGGTGTCTATCTCCTCCCGAGACGGCGCAGCCAGTACCCGTCCAGACATCCCGTCCGGCTCTAGGCTCAACCACCTGGGGATGGTCTTCTTGGCCATGGAAGGGATCACCGTCTGGAAGTACTCGTTGTCCCTGCTCCCCTCGTGTACGCTAATGACATCTCCAGGCTTCACCTGGGCCGAAGGTATATCCGTCTTGCGACCGCGCAGCGTGAAGTGCCCGTGGCGCACCAGCTGCCGAGCCTGGTTCCTGGAGGACGCCCACCCAAACCGGTAGACCACGCTGTCCATCCTCATCTCCAGGATCTGCAGCAGGTTCTCGCCCGTGATGCCGGGGCGACGCTCGGCCTCTCCGAAGTGCTTCCGGAACTGCTGCTCCAGCACTCCGTAGATGTTCCGGATCTTCTGCTTCTCTTTCAGCTGGCTTCCGTATTCGGAGACCTTCCTTCGCCTCTGACCATGCTCACCCGGAGCGTAAGCTCGCCGCTCCACCGGACACTTCGGGGTGAAGCACTTATCGCCCTTCAAGAACAGTTTCATGCCCTGTCGCCGGCACATCCGGCAGACCGCATCGGTGTATCTTGCCATCCGACCTCCTGATTAGCTATCAGCTATCAGCCCTACTTGACTAATACGGATCCCCAGACCCGGGCTAACCTTGTGCCCGGACGCAGTCGCCAACGCCGCCATCCGAGCCTCGCTGACAGCTGACTGCCGACGGCTGACTGCACCTTCTCTAGACGCGACGCTTCTTGGGCGGACGGCACCCGTTGTGAGGGATGGGCGTCACATCGGTGATCGCACTGATGGTGAGCCCGGCGGCCTGCAAGGATCGAATAGCCGCCTCTCGTCCCGACCCAGGGCCCTTAACGTACACCTCGATCTGTCGCAGCCCGTGCTCCATGGCCCTTCTGGCCGCACCTTCGGCCGCCAGACCCGCTGCATAGGGAGTGCTCTTCCTCGAACCCTTAAACCCCGCGGTTCCGGCGCTCCCCCAGGCGATGGCGTTCCCGTCGGGATCCGTGATGGTCACGATAGTATTGTTGAAGCTCGACTGAATGTAGGCATTACCGCGCGGAATCTGCTTCCGCTCTCTTCGCCTGACCCGCGGTGCGCGTCTCCTGTCAGCCAACCGATACTCCTTTGCCCGTTATCTGCCGGCCACGCCCCGGAGGTAACCCTCCAGGGCCTGCCGATTACTTCTTCGCCGCTGCCTTCTTGCGCCCAGCCACCGTCCGCCGAGGTCCACGCTTCGTGCGGGCGTTGGTCCTCGTCCGCTGCCCGTGCACCGGCAGACCTCTTCGGTGCCTGACCCCACGATAGCAACCGATCTCAATCAAACGCTTGATGTTCAGGTTGACTTCGCGGCGAAGATCGCCCTCTACCTTGTGCTCGCGATCGATGACCTCTCTCAGTCGCGCTACTTCGTCTTCTGTAAGGTTCTTAACCCGCGTCTCCGGACTGACCCTGGTCCTGATCAGGATCTTCTTACTGGCAGCCGGACCGATGCCATAAATGTAGGTCAAGGCTACCTCGACTCGCTTGTCTCGCGGTATATCAACCCCTGCGATACGGGCCACTACCGCCTCCTTTCCCTATATCCCAAAAACTCGCCTTAATCTCGCAACACCGATCCTGTCTCCGCTATCCCTGGCGCTGCTTGTGCCGGGGATTCGTGCAAATCACAATGACAACCCCGCGCCGCCTGATTACCTTGCACTTCTCGCAACGCGGCTTGACCGATGCAGATACCTTCATTGGCTCCAACTCCGACCCGTTTATCTCGTTGCCCGATACACTATTCGACCCCTGGAGAGGTCGTAGGGGGAAAGCTCCACCTTTACCCGATCGCCGGGCAAGATCCTGATAACATTCAGCCGGATCTTGCCGGAGACGTGAGCCAACACCCTCTGCCCGGTCGCCAGCTCAACCCTGAACATGGCATTGGGCAACGCCTCGGACACTATCCCCTCGACTTCCAGAGAGTCCGTCTCAGACCCGGTCACCACTCCCGCAGCCCCCTGCCCTATCCAGCTATCCTGGCAGCCACCACCTCCAAGACCTGCCAAGTCACCTCAGGGATGGGCCGGTCGCCATCGACCTCAGCCAGAACGCCCCGCTGCCGGTAGTACTCCAGCAACGGCGCCGTCTGTTCGAAGTACACCTGGAGCCTCTTCCGCACGGTCTCGGGACGATCATCCGCCCGCTGGATCAAGACGCCGCCGCACAGGTCGCACACCCCCGGCGTCTTGGACGGCTTGGTCTCCTCGTGGTAGGGGGTCCTGCAAACCCCGCACTCCCACCGCCCGGCCAGCCTCTTGATCAACGCCGCTTCCGGCACCCGCAGGTAGACCGCAGCGTCCACCCTGGCGCCGCGCTGGGCCAGCGCTCTGTCGAGCGCCTCGGCCTGGACGATGTTCCGTGGAAAACCGTCCAGGACCGCCCCAGCAGCGGCGTCCGGCTGCGACAGCCGGTCTACCACCAGGTCCAACACCACGGAGTCGGGGACCAGCTCCCCTCTCTCCATGTAGCCCTTCGCCTGCTTGCCGAGCTCCGACTGCTGGCGCACGGCCTCGCGAAGAACGTCCCCCGTCGCCATGTGGACGAGGCCCAATCGCTCCGCCGCCAGGACCGCCTGGGTGCCCTTTCCGGCGCCCGGAGCGCCCAAGAACACCACGTACACGGGAGCCCCTCCTTACTTGATGAAGCCCTGGTAATGGCGCATCAGCAACTGAGACTCCAGTTGCTTGATGGTGTCCAGCACCACACCGACGACGATCAGCAGCGCCGTGCTGCTCAGCGTCAGGGACTGAACGCTGGTCAAGTTCTGGACAAAGAAGGGCAGGATAGCCACCAAACCCAGGAAAGTCGCGCCGAACCAGGTTATCCGAATCAGCACCTTGTTCAGGTACTCGCCCGTCGGCCGCCCCGGCCGAATGCCCGGGATGAACCCGCCGTTCTTCTGCAGGCTCTCCGGGATGTTCTGCTGCTGGAAAATCACCATGGTATAGAAGAAGGTGAAAGCCACCACCATGGCGAAGTACACCACCCAGTAGAACGCGTTGGCCGGGTTAAACAGCCAATTGAAGAACCGAGCGACATCCCCGCCCAAACCCTCGGCGAAGATGAAGTAGCTGGCCACTGTGCCAGGGAAAAGCATGATAGACATGGCGAAGATCAGCGGGATCATGCCCGCGGAGTTCACCCGCATCGGGATGTGAGTGGTGCTTCCACCGTACATCCGCGTCCCACGGATCCGCTTGGCGAACTGCACCGGGATCCGGCGCTGCGCCTCCTGCACCACCACGATACCCGCGATGGTCGCCATCCCCAGGACCAGGAATATGGCCAGCCCCGCGTAGTTGGTGCCGGCAAACAGCGATTGACCCACCATGTTGGGCAGGCCGGCCACGATACCACCAAAGATGATGATGGATATACCGTTTCCGATCCCATTCTCGGTGATCAGCTCGCCGACCCAGATCAGCAGCATGGTGCCGGCCGTCATACTGATCAGGATGGCCAGGGTAGGCAGGAAGTTGGTGACCAGGTTGAAGTTGTTGATCACCCCCAACTGGCTGCTGGCCAGCAACGACCCCGTCCCCAGCGCCTGCAGGAAAGCCAGGGGCACCGTCAGCCAGTGGGTGTACTGGTTGATCTTGTTGCGCCCGGACTCGCCTTCCTTGGACAGCTCCTGCAGACTGGGCACCATAGGGATCAACAGCTGCATAATGATGGACGCCGTGATGTATGGGTAGACGCCCATGGCGGCCACGGAGAAGCTCTTCATGGCGCCGCCGGAGAACAGGTCCAGCATACCGATCAGCTGATTGGTCTCAAACAGCCTCCCCAGCGCCGCGGCGTTGACACCGGGAACCGGCACGTGGGCGATGAAACGAAAGACCACCAACATGCCGAAGGTGAACAACAGCTTGCGGCGAAGATCCGGTATTCTGAATGCATTAACGAGGGAATCGATCATCCAGTTAGCCTTTCGAGGGCGCCACCCGCCGCTTCGACCTTCTGCTGTGCACTCTGCGACCAGCTGTGAACCCGAATGGTCAGCCGCTTGGCGATGTCCCCTCGACCCAGCAGCTTCACGGGCAACTCGACGTCGCGAATGAGTCCTGCGGCCGCCAGGGTCTCGGGCGTAACCTCGCTGCCGGCCTCAAACCGGTCCAATCCGTCCAGATTCACGAGGTGGTAGCGTTCTTTGAAGATGTTGGTGAAGCCTCGCTTGTGCGGCAGACGCAGCACCAGAGGCACCTGGCCACCCTCGAACCTGGGATTGACCTGGCCGCCCGAACGCGCCTTCTGGCCCTTCGAGCCCCGCCCCGAGTAGGTCCCGTGACCGGAGCCGTTGCCGCGCCCGACTCTCTTTCTGTCCTTCTTAGCACCGTCGGCTGGCGCCAGTTCATGCAGTTTCATTGTCCCTCTTCTTCCACCCTGAGAAGATGCCTCACCTTCTCCACCATACCCCGAAACTCCGGGGTGTCCGGCTTCTCGACCTGCTGGTGGAGGCGCCGGAGGCCCAGCGACCGGATAGTGTCCTTCTGCCGCTGTGAGTAGCCTATGGCACTCTTCGTCCAGGTAATCACTAGCTTCTTAGGCACTGGTAGCACTCCTCCCTACCAGGTCGCTCAGCTTCTTGCCCCGCTGCTGCGCCACCTTCTCGGGATCCTTCAGCATCCTCAGGCCGTTCATGGTCGCCTGCACGACGTTGATCGCGTTGGCGCTACCCAGCGACTTTGTGAGCACGTCCCTGATCCCGGCGGCCTCAACCACCGCGCGCACGCCACCACCGGCGATGACGCCGGTGCCCGGCGACGCCGGCTTCAGCAGCACCTTTGCGGCGCCGAAGTCGGCCAGCACCTCGTGGGGGATGGTGTTCCCTCGCAACGGGACCTGCACCAGGTTCTTCTTGGCATCCTCAGCACCCTTTCGGATGGCGTCGGGAACCTCATTGGCCTTGCCGAGACCCGCGCCCACGATGCCCTGGCCATCTCCCACGACAACCAAGGCACTGAAGCTGAAGCGCCGGCCGCCCTTCACCACCTTGGCGACCCGGTTGACCTTTACGACTCTCTCTTCCAGGGTAAGACCCGATGGATCAATCTTAGCCATTCCCGCCTCTTTCAGAACTCCAGGCCGGCGTTCCTGGCGGCGTCCGCCAGAGCCCTTACGCGCCCGTGATATAGAAACCCGCCCCGATCGAACACTACCTGGTTGATACCGCGCTCCAGGGCGCGCTTAGCTACCACCTCGCCCACGGCCTTGGCATGTTCGGTCTTGGTGCCCTTCAACTGGCCCCGAATGGCCGGATCTATATCCGACGCGGCCACGAGAGTCGAGCCAGTAGTATCGTCAATCACTTGCGCGTATATGTGGTTGAGGCTTCTGAAGACGGCAAGGCGTGGCCGCGAGGGGCTTCCCTCAACCTTGGCCCTCAGCCGGCGATGCCGCTTGAGCCTGGCCGCTCTCGTGCTCGATGGCTTAATCAAACCTACCTCCCCTGGCCCTACTTTTTGTTG
>JAJZRD010000156.1 GCA_021845945.1 Chloroflexota bacterium | reverse complement strand
CCCCATCGGGGGAATCCCGCCTCAGCCAGCGGGAGCAGGAGATCCTGGCGCTGGTAGCCCGGGGCGCCAGCAACAAGGAGATCGCCGCCCGGCTGGTCATCACCGAGGGCACGGTGAAGAACCACCTGCACAACATCCTGAGCAAGCTCCACGTCCGAAACCGCGCCGAGATAGCGGCCTATGCCGTCCGGCAGGGGATCCTGGCCCCCGACGAGACTCCGCGAGGCACCGGCCCCAAAGCCTGAGGCACCCCGCAGATCTATATCCCCTCTGTATCCACGCTATATCCATAGACAGATGGCAAAGCCCGCTAAAGGTCGCTAGTATCCCATTCAGGTTTCACGTCGGCCGACGATGCGAGGCAGGAATGGCCAAACGGCGGGTCGCCATCCTCTACACCAACCCACTGTTCGCTCAAGGCATCGCCTGCCTGCTGGAGGCCGAGCCGCGGGTCCAGGTGTCCTGCATCGATGCCCGCCGCCCGGAGGCCGCCGAGGAGCTTCGCCGGCTGCAGCCCCAGGTGGTGGTGATCGAGCACGACCTCCAGGGACCGGCCGTGGGATCCATACCGGCACAGCTGCTGGGCAGCGACAGGTGGGCACTGACGATCGTCCTCGGACTCAGGCACCCGGAGATGGAGCTCTTCTACAACCGACGGGTGAGCGTCGCCACCCCCGACACCCTGCTGAAGGCCGTGTTGGAGGAGGGCGCTCCGCGCCGCTAGGAACGCGCTCCTGCAGGCGATGGTCCCGCCCAGGGTGCGATCGCCGGCAGAAGCGGGCTCCTACGGGATACATACCTCGACCAAAGGAGATCGAAGAATGGATCTAGCAGCAGACAGCGAGAAGGTCAGCCGCAGGTCGTTCCTGGGGTACACCATCGCCTCCGTGGGGGCCTTCGTCGCGGCAACTCTCGGCTCCGCCACGGCCATCTTTGCGGCGTCGCCGCTGCTTGGCCGGCGGAGTGAGACCCGAGTGAGCCTGGGGCCTGTGAGCGGCTTCCGCCAGGGGGCACCGAAGCTGGTGCCGTTCCCAGTGACTCGAAAGGACGGCTGGGTCGTGGAGGACACCCAGAAGTCGGTTTGGGTGGTTCGCGAGGGCGAGGCCAGCTTCGCGGTCTTCGTGGCCCGCTGCACCCACCTGGGGTGCGCCTTCAACTGGAACCAGAGCGCGCAGGAGTTCCTCTGCCCCTGCCACAATGGGCGCTACTCCCTGGACGGCCGGGTGCTGGGCGGGCCACCGCCTCGGGCTCTGGACCGGCTGCAGAACTGGGTGGAAGGGGGCAAACTGGTGGTCAACTACAAGGAATTCCGCCTGGGAGTTCCGGAGCAGGTGGAGGCATAGCATGAGCAGGGTCTACTCTTGGATCGACGAGCGGGCGGATCTCACCCGCTCCTTCTCCCCGCTGCTGTTCCGCAAGATCCCGCGAGGGGTAGGCTGGTGGTACACCTTCGGTAGCGCGACCCTCTTCGTCTTCGTGCTCCAGGTGGTGACGGGCATCTTCCTGGCCATGTACTACTCGCCCAGCCCGGACCATGCCTACGACAGCGTGGGATACGTATCGAATGAGGTGGTGATGGGCAGCTTCATCCGAGGACTCCACCACTGGGGCGCCTCTGCCATGGTGGTGCTGGTGGTGCTGCACATGCTGAGGATCGTGCTGATGGCCGCCTACAAGTACCCTCGGGAGCTGACCTGGTTCGTGGGGGTATTCCTCTTCCTGCTCACCATGGGCTTCGGTTTCACCGGTTACCTCCTGCCCTGGGACGAGAAGGCCTACTGGGCCACGACGGTGGGAACCAACATGGCGGGGACGGTGCCGCTGGTGGGGGGATGGGCGCTGCAGCTGCTGAGAGGCGGCGCGGAACTGGGTGCCGTGACCCTTTCCCGCTTCTACTCCCTGCACGTGCTGCTGTTACCGGCCCTGACGGGGAGCTTCATCGCGGTCCACCTCTACCTGGTGGTGAAGCAGGGCATCTCAGCTCCGCCCGAGATCGAGCCGGAAGGTCCTCTGGCTCGACTGAGCAGCAGGTAGGAAAGGAGGACTGACCGATGCAGAACGAGAGAAGGCAACGATACCTGGCCCGCTACGAGGAACAGAAGCGTCAGGGGGAATCCTTCTTCCCCCACACCATCCACAAGGACGCCCTCTTCTCCCTGCTGGTGTTCCTGGTGCTGGTGGCGCTGGCGGTCTTCTTCGGCACTCCCCTGGAGGAGAGGGCGGACCCCACCAACACGGCCTACGTGCCACGCCCCGAGTGGTACTTCATGTTCCTCTTCGAGCTGCTCAAGTACTTCCCCGGGGAGCTGGAGTGGGTGGGGGTGGCGGTGGTGCCCGGCGTGGCGATCCTACTCCTCTTCCTGCTCCCGGTCCTGGATAGGAGTTCGGTCCGGCATCCTCGACAGCGGCGGCTGGCCGTGAACCTCTCCGCCGTCGCCGTGCTGGCGGTGGCCTTCCTGACCCTTCGAGCCTACCAGGTGACACCCGCCACCGCCATGTCGCTGATAACCGGCGGCATGCAGATAGACTCGGCGCCCCGGGTGGCGGCACCAAAGCTAACTGCCGCCCAGGAGGCAGGGCGGCGCCTCTTCCAGAGCCAGAACTGCAGCTCCTGTCACCAGATTGCGGGAACCGGCGGGGCCGCCGCCCCCGATCTCACCCACGTCGGCGCCCGGCACGATCTGGCCTGGTTGCACGAGTACATCGAGAAGCCCAAGAGCCACAATCCGGAGGCAAAGATGCCGGCATTCTTGCCCCCCATGACCCACCAGGATGTGGAGTGGGTGGCCCAATACCTTTCGACGTTGAGGTGATGGTCATGGGACGGGACCCGTATCGAAGAACGCAGCGTGGCGTCAGCCTGGTGGGGATGGCCCTGGTTATCGTGGCGGTGGTGCTGGGGCTAGCACTGTCGACCTCGGTGCTGTGGTACGAAACCCAGCAGCGGGCGGCCAACCAGGTGGCCTCGGCCGCCCAGCCCACGGGGGTGCCCGCGGCGCCCCAACCGTCGGTCGCGACGGCGGCTCCGACGAAGGCTCCGGCGCCCACCACCACGCCGACCGCCGCACCCACGGCAACCGTCGCGGGACCGACGTCACCGGCCGCGACGGCAGCTCCAACCAAGGCCCCGGTGCCGACCGCCGCGCCCACCAAGCCGGCAAGCGCGCCCGTGCCGGCAGGGTCCGCCGATGCGGGCGGCAAGCTGTTCGCCGCCAGCTGCAACGGCTGCCACCCGGGCGGAAACGCCGGTCTGGGCCCCGGCCTGAAGGGCGTTTCAGCGGCAGAGGTAATCCGAGTGGTCAGGGAGGGCAAGGGGGTAATGCCGGCCTTCGCGCCCAGCCAACTGAGCGATCAGCAGCTGCAGGACATCGTCGCATATCTGGGGAGCCTTAGTTGATCCTTTCGCGTTGTGGGAGCGGCCCGCCCTAGCCGCCGCGTTCCGTGTGGGCCGGAGGGAAACATGAGAGGTGTACTGGGCACCAACCTCCGATTGCAGGACGGCTCTCGGGTCGGGGTGATCGGCGGGGGCCCGGCCGGCTCGCTCTTCGCCTACTTTCTCCTTTCCCTGGCGCGCCGGACGGGTTTGAAGTTGGAGGTGGACGTCTACGAGCCCCGCGACTTCACCCGCCCCGGCCCCTCGGGCTGCAACATGTGCGGGGGGATCGTCTCCGAGTCGCTGATCCAGGAGCTGCTGGCGGAGGGCATCCGGCTCCCCCAGGGGCTGGTCCGCCGGACCATCGATTCCTACGTTCTCCACACCGACGGCGGTAGCGTCAAGATCGACGCCCCCCGGCGGGGAAAGACCACGGCCGCGGTCCAGCGAGGCGGAGGCCCGGGAGGCCTCCAAGAGGTGGCCCGCGGCGGCCTGGATAGCCATCTGTTGACCCTGGCCCGCGAGCTGGGGGCGAGGGTGGAATCCGCCCGGGTGCGGGACGTCGGCCGGACGGGCGACCGCCCCCGTGTGCAGTTCCAGGGGGGTACCCGGGACTACGACCTGCTGGTCGGAGCCACCGGCGTCAACTCGGCCGGCTGGCAGCTCTTCGAGCGGCTGGGTCTACCGGGACCCAGGCCTGAGACCACCAGAGCCTACATCGCAGAGATGAGCTTGGGGCGGGAAACCATCACCCGCCATTTCGGCGACTCCATGCACATTCTGCTGCTGAATGTGCCCCGCCTGGACTTCGCGGCCCTGATCCCCAAGGGCGAGTTCCTCACGGTGGTTCTGCTGGGGCAGGAGATCACCCCGGACCTGATCCCGGCCTTCTTCTCCAGCCCGGCCATGGAGCGCTGTCTGCCCGGAGGATGGAGTCTCTCCGAGGCCGCCTGCCACTGCTCACCCCGCATCAACCTGAAAGAGGCGGGATCCCCCTTCGGGGACCGGGTGGTGCTGGTGGGGGACTGCGGCGTCACCCGCCTCTACAAGGATGGCCTGGGCGCCGCCTACTACACCGCCAAGGCCGCTGCCTCCACCGCCATCTACCACGGTGTCTCCGCCGGCGATTTCCGTCGATACTTCTGGCCCACCTACCACTCCATCGCCCTGGACAACCGGTTCGGGGGGTTGATCTTCGGTCTGGTCCATCGGATCAAGAGTTCGGGCTCCCTCGTCGAGGGGGTGCTGAAGATGGCAGGCCGGGAGCAGGGCCGGCCGGTCACGGGCGGGCCCATGAGCACCGTGCTGTGGGACATGTTCACGGGCGCGGCGCCCTACCGCCAGATCCTCCTTCGGGCACTGCACCCCAACTTTATCGGCCGCTACCTCTGGGACAGCACCCTGGTCGCGGGCAAGGCCCTGCACCGGCAGATGGACGAGAGCGAGCGCCATCGCCTTGAAGATAGCTGCTGCGCTCCCCGGTTGCCCGACGATGCCCCTCCCCCGCGGCCTGGAGCTTAGCCGAAGAGGGCTGCAGATCGTCCATCGCCGGATCGATCCCCGTGCCGTCCGTTCGGGAGTTCAGTTGGAGACGCGGCGGGGGTGGCCGACGGCTTCGGCGGCGAGGGGATCTGCTACGCCATGGCCAGCGGCGACCTGGCCGCGACCGTCGCCTCCAGGGCACTGTCGGAGGAGGACGTTCGGCTGGGGGTCAAGGGGGTACGCGGTACCACCCTTGCGTAGAGCCCCGGCATGGCAACCGAAGGCAGTCCCGCGGCGACCCGCGAGGCCATGGTGGTGATCAACCTGCGCTCCCGATCGGGCCAGGACATCGCTCAGAGCGCCCAGAAGGAGTTGGAGCGGCAGGGTGTGCGGGTGCGGGGAAGCCGCCTCGCACGGAGCGGTCCGGAGCTGTTGACGGCGGTGCGTGGAGCCATCGAGAGCGGCGTCGGAACCCTGGTGATCGGGGGCGGTGATGGGACCATCTCCACCGTGGTGGATCTCCTCGCCAACAGGCCCCACCTCACCCTGGGGCTGCTGCCCGTGGGAACGGGCAACGAGGTGGCACGGGTACTGGGGATCCCGCTAGGGCTGACCGGCGCCTGCCGGGTGATCGCCCGGGGACGGGCGACGACCATCGATCTGGCAGAGGCCAGGGGCAACTACTTCGTCCACACGGCCTTGATAGGCTATCCGGCTCACGCGAATCACATCATCCCCCCGTGGCTGAAGCGCCGGCTGGGGAAGGCCGCCTACCTGTACGCCTTCCTGGCCTCCATCTTCGGCGCCCGACCCTTCCATGCCACCGTCACCGCGGGGAGCAGTCGATGGGAGGTGGACACCAAACTGGTCATCGTTGGCAACGGCCGTTTCCACACCCCATGCAGGATACTGCTGCCCCCTTCGGATTGGGGAGGGGAGAGTCTGGTAGTGTACGCACCTCGCGACACCCGCTGGAGCACCGCCCTGAAGCTGGTGGTGGGGCTGTGGATCACCCGCCGCCCGCAGCGCGAGCTGCTTCTCTCCGCCGCGGCGGAGGACGTCACCGTCACCGCCGAGCCCCCGCAGCCGATCGACCTGGACGGCGAGATGGCTCGACCGACACCGGCGGGGTTCCGCCTGGCTCGGGCGGCCCTGCGGGTGCTGGTGCCTTAGGCACGGCAGAGATGGCCCGCGAGAAAGTGGCACGGAGCTTGCTTCTTGTACCTCCTTGACGCCACAGAGACGATTCCTCGCAGCAAGTACCCTTTCAGGAGGATGACAATGCCGGCCGCACAG
Source organism: Chloroflexota bacterium (assembly GCA_021845945.1). The sequence goes on along the minus strand of JAJZRD010000156.1, from coordinate 2,687 downwards.
AGTCGAGCCAACGTCGTATGGGAGGGTGATCTCCCTCGGGGAAAAGGCAGCCTCAACGTGGAGAGCGGGATCATAACGCAGCAGCCGATCACCTGGGCAGCCCGAACCCAGCGGATGAAAGGCACCACCAGCCCGGAAGAGCTTCTGGCCGCAGCGCACGCGAGCTGCTACGCCATGGCCTTCTCCAACACCCTGGCCAAGGCGGGTGCACCGCCTACCCGCCTCGAGATAGCAGCCACCTCCACCTTCGAGCTGCTCGAGGGAGGGGCCAAGATCACCACCATGCTACTGGAGGTCCGCGGGGTGGTGCCCGGGCTGGACCAGACGCGCTTCGAGGAGCTTGCCCTGCAGGGAGAGCTGAGCTGCCCCGTGTCCAACGCCCTGCGCAACAACGTGCAGGTCACGGTGAAGGCTCAGCTGGAGTAGACGGACCGGCAACGCCGGGCTCCGCAACCGACGCCGGCGCACCCTACCGCCGCGGACATCGTGGAGTCGAGTCTTCGGCCGGCGGACTGAGTTCCGGCTGGAGCCTCGACTCCTCGTGCGTTCGGGGGGGTGGGGCAGGGCTTGCCCCCGCGCTTCAGCTCAGGGCGAGCCGCTGCACCCAATGGCGGGGAGACGATCGCCGGCTAGCGGGCCTTCTCCTGCACAGTGAAGCCCGCCTGCTTCCAGGCGATCATCCCGCCTTCCAGGTTCCGCACGTTGGTATAGCCCAGCTTGACCAGGAGTTGGGCAGCGGTGGTGCTCATGCTGCCGCTGCGGCAGTAAAGGACTATCTTGGCCCCCTTGTCCGCGGGCAGCTTGGCCAGGTTGGCCTCCACCTGGTCGTAGGGGAGGAAGAGGTCGGTACCCTCCAGTTCACCCTCGTAGGGAACGTGGACGTTGACCAGCAGGAAATCCTTGCTCTTCAGCATGCCGGCCAGCTCCGCGGGCCGCACGTTGACGTAGCCCGCTCCTCCCTGAGCCGGAGCCTGAGTTGCCTGAGCCTTGGGCTGCGAGGCGGCCGGAGAGGCGCCGGCCTGGCAAGCGGCCAGAAGGGGCGTGAGGATGAGGAGGCCGAGGATCGGCCAGAGGCGCAACAACGCTTTCACGGAAGATTCTCCCGATTTCTTTTGGGATAGACGGCCGGCAGCGCTGCTGCCATTCTACCAGTTTGCTCCCGAGCGCCGGCACCCCATTTCTCCCGGGACTCTCGGGGCCTTCGCGGCTCGGGCTGCTCGCCTAAGGATCCCGGCGAGCGGGGGTGGACGCGAACGCGATCCGGTCCAGATGCGGGTAGGCCAGCCAGACGGTAGCGACCCCGAACAGCCCGCCCGTCAGGGTGCGCAGCTCCCAGCCGCTCTGGCGCCACCCGAAGAGCTGGGTGAAGCCGTCCAGCGCGATGGGCAGCGCCATCAGGAAGAAGAGGCGCCAGGGGAGGGGAGACAGCCGGTTCCGCAGCGCGACGAAGGCCAGCCCCGCCAGGAGCGATGAGCCGTAGAGGGCCATCATCCGCTGATCCATGGCGAGCTGGTAGCCCAGGAGGAAGTAGGAGTGTTCGGGGTTCTGGAAGCAGATCAGCCGGTAGGCGGAGAAGATGGATCCCGCCACCCCTCCCCATCCCGCCGCCCTCATCAGGGGCACCGCAACGGCTCCCAACAGGAGGAGGCCGTTCACCAGGTTGGCGATCAGCAGCCAGTGGCGGAGGAGGGCCCGCAGGCCGGCAGCTCCGGCACCCAGGAACCAGCTATCGAAGTCCGCCCGCCGTGGGGAGATCCCGTCCAACTCCCGGACTATCCGCAGCTCCGGATCCGAGGGAGAGCTCATCGCCGTGCCCTCTTAGTACTCTGTCACATCGGTTCTGATACGTAGGGTGGGGCCCTGTGCCCCCACCGCCCGCGTGGCGATAATAGGCCGGCGGCAGGGCAGGGCGCCTTGCCCTACGTCTCGAAATCGCTGTGGCGAAGCACTTGGTGGTCCGCCACGGTGATTGTGACATAGGATTACCGTGGCCTGGAGCCCCCGATGAAGCGGGGGGACCAGTAGGGATCGGAGAGGGACCGGATCTGGACCCCCACGGCCTCCGTCTCGGCGTTGATGAAGCGGCCGCCGCCCAGATAGACGCCGCTGTGGGAGATGCCCGGCTTGTAGGTGTTCTGGAAGAACACCAGGTCTCCCGGCTGCAGCTGGTCCCGGCCGATCCTGGGTCCCGCGTTGAGCTGGCCCCACAGGTCGTGGTTCGGTACGGCGATGCCGGCCTCTTTGTACACGTACCAGGTGAAGCCGCTGCAGTCGAAGCCACTGGGTGAATGGCCGCCCCAGACGTAGCGGTACCCCAGGTACTTCTGCGAGATGGCCGCTATCCGGTCCCCGATCTCTCCGGCGGGAATCGGGGGCCCGGGCGCCGGCTGGGGCGCGGGAGCCGGCGCCGCCTTCGGGGCAGCCGTCGGCGCAGGTTTGGACGGAGCTGGGGCGGGAGCGGACGCCGGCTTGGGCGCCTGGGGGGCGGCCGACGCAGGCGCGTTGCCGCCGGGGATCGACAGCTCCTGCCCGATCTTCAGCCTGTCGGGGTCCAGCAGGTCGTTGGCCACCTGGATCACCGAAGCCCTCACCCCGAAGGCATCCGCTATCGACAGCAGGGTATCCCCGTCCTTCACCACGTACTTGGGGGCCTTCGCCAGCTCCTGCGGGCTCGGCGCGCTCGGCAA
>JAJZRD010000155.1 GCA_021845945.1 Chloroflexota bacterium | reverse complement strand
CGTTGCCGACCGGCCCCGCCTTACAGCCGAGGAACGAGCAGGGTCAAGTCCGACCCCGCTCTACTGGAAGCTACGGTCTGCTACCGGGCCTGGCCGTTCAGGGCGGTCAGGTCCGCCTCCAGCTTCTTCAGCTCGTCGCCGTAGCCGGCCCAGTCGCCGGCCTTCATCCGATCCTGTGCCCGGTTGTAGTGATCCTGGGCCGACTTGACCAGGTCGGAGATGTTGGCTGGGGCCGGAGTCGCACCGCCCTGTTGGGCCGGAGCCGCTGGCGCCGCCGCGCCGCCGGCCGCCGCAGCCGCCGGCTGAGCCGCCGGAGTCAGCGCCAGCTTCCCATCGTACAGCTTGTTGAGCGCCTCCCCCAGGGTGGCTTCCATCACCACCCTGTTCCCCGTGGAGACGATCACCCGCTTCAGCTCGGGAATGGAGCCTCGATCCGCCTGCAGGTAGATCGGCATGACGTAGAGATTGGCCTGGCCCACGGGGATCGCCAGCAGGTTGCCCCGGGTCACCTGGGAGCCCCGCTGGCCCCACAGGGTGAACTGGGCGGAGATGGTGGGGTCCTGGTTGACCCGGGCCTCCACCTGCATGGGGCCATAGATCAGCTTGTCCTTGGGGTACTTGTAGACGATCAGCTTGCCGTAGTTCTCCCCATCGGACCGAGCCGCCAGCCACGCGATCATGTTGTCCTTGTTGGAGGGGGAGAAGGGCAGAAGCTGAAGGAACTCCTCGTTTTTCTCCCCGGGTAGCCGCATGATCAGGTAGTAGGGATCCACCGGCTGGCGGGTGTCCCCGACCGACTCGTTGGGGATGCTCCAGAGGTCCTCTCGGTTGTAGAAGACCTGGGGCTCCTGCATGTGGAAGGTGCGATACATCTCTGCCTGGGCCTTGAAGAGATCCTCCGGATAGCGCACGTGGGTCTTCAAGGAGGCGGGCATCTGGTCCATGGGGGAGAAGAGGGCCGGGAAGATCGACCCGTAGGCCGCTGCCAGAGGATCGCTGGTATCCGCCAGGTAGAAGCGCACGGAGCCGTCGTAGGCGTTGACGACCACCTTGGCGCTGTTGCGGATGTAGTTGAACTCCCTACCGAACCGCACCTGCTGGGTTGCCGGGCCGCCCGGTTTGGTGGGAACGCTCACCTGGACCCGCTCCTGATAGGGTGCCGAGTAGGGGTAGTCGTTTCCGTAGGTGTAGGCGTCCTGCACCCAGTACAGCTGGCCGTCGGCCGCCACCATGTAGGGATCCTTGTCCAGCATCAGGAAGGGCACGATCTTCTGCACCCGCTGCTGGATATCGCGGAAGTAGAGCACCCGACTCTCGGGGGTCAGGTAGCTGCTGAAGAGGATGTTGCCGTCCCGGAAGTACCAGGCATAGGCCAGCCGCTTGTACAGGGAATCCAGTTGAACGCCGCCGCCGTTCCCCTGATAGCTGCCGTAGACGTTCTCGTCCCCCTTGGCGTAGTCGAACTCCTGGGCCGTGGTCTTCACGATCACGTAGCCGGAGCTGACCTCGCCGTAGTAGATCTGGGGCTTGTCGATCTTGATGTCGCCCTGGGGAGGTATGTCCTTGACCAGCAGGTTGGGCAGCCCCTCGCCCACTATCTCGTTGACGGGGCTCATGACGAGGCCGTAGCCGTGGGTGAACTGGAGCCGCCTGGTCACCCAGTTCTGAGCCTGGGAGGCCAGCTTGTCCGGCGAGAGCTCCCTGGCAGCCAGCATCACCTGCCGGTACTTGCCGCCGATGCTGTAACGATCGACGTCCACGTCGTGGAAGTCGTAGTAAAGCCGAATCGCCTGGATCTGATTGTAGGTATCTCGCAGGGGGCGGTGATCCCACAACCGAATGTTGCCTATGGTGTCGGGGTTGGAGTTGATCTCCTCCAGGTTCACGGCATCCTCGGCCTTGAAGTCCTGCTCCTGGACCCGATCCAGACCGAAAGCCTGCCTGGTCATCTTGACGCCGGATGCGATGTAGGGCTTCTCCTTCTCGAGCTCGCTGGGCTCCACCTGAAGCTTCTGCACCACGATGGGGTACACGTTGCCCAGCAGCACCGCGGCCGCCAGCCAGAGCCCCACGCCCCACAGAGGTAGGGTGAAGCTGCGGCGGAAGCCGCTCAGCAGGAAGAGGGCCGCCGTGATCCCCATGATGGCCATCAGCACCCAGAGCGCCATCTGCCGGGCAGTGGCATCGGTGAACCCTGCCCCCGAGACCACCCCATGGCTGGCGAACACCAGGTCGTAGATCTGAATGCGGTAGGAGGCGGCCATCACCAGGGCGATCAGCGCCGCCAACAGCATCACGTGGAGCTTGGCGGGCCGGTGGGCGGAGAGGACGCCGGGATCGATACCAACCTGCCCCTCGTAGACGCTGACCAGATAGACGGCGGCGGTGAGCAGCAGGATGATCGCCAGCGCCCCGAAGAGCCACCCCTGAAGGAAGCGGAAGAGGGGCAGTGTGAAGAAGTAGAAGCCCACGTCCTGATTGAATAGGGGATCGGCGACGCCGAAGCTCTTGCCATTCAGGAACTTGAGGAGGGTCTCCCATTGCCCGGCCGCGGAGAAGCCCATCGCCACACTCATCCCGAGGGCGATGAGGCCGGCGAGGTAGAACACTATCCGCCGGGGCATGTCCTGGCCCAGCTGCACGATGTAGGCGACGCCGCTCTCCTCCCGGATGGATACCGTTCGGTGCTTGCTCATGACGATTCTCGCGACGAGCAGACTGGCCATGGCGGGAACCAGGAAGGCCACGAACCCGGCCAGGAAGGCCAGCACCTTGGCCTGCAGCACGGTCGCGAAGATGCTCTGGAAGCCCAGGCTGTCGAACCAGAGCCAGTCGGTGTAGAGGGTGACCGCTCCCGCGGCCAGCTCGGCGATCAGGAAGAGGGCTGCCAGGGCGCCGATCAGAGCCACCTGGCGTTTCATGGCTGATCCCTCAGGCATTGGGGTCCTCCTTGTCGGGGTGCACCAGCGATGGATCGCCACCAGAGCATAACATAAGTGTGGGCCCAGGTCACGCTCTTGGGGTGCGGTGGATTGCCGCCGCTTTCGCTCGAGCGAAAGCGGCGCCGAGGCAGGCACGGCAGCTTCTAACTGTGCGAGCACAAGTAGTCTAGAGCGTGTTTCGTTGCTCCCTACCTGACCCTGTTGCCTTTGTGGATCAGGGCTACACCCTGGTCGGGCTGCACTTCGTGGCTTTCGTCTGCTTGCTCTTGCATCGCGCCGCTCCTCTCTTCACGGGAGGTTCATAACACGCTCTAACCAATTCTTTCTGATGCCTACCTGGAACTCTTGTCCGGTGATGGCATCAGCCTCCATCTTGCACGATCAGCAGCCGAAGCACCATCGAAGGTTGGTCCAAGTTGCGTGCAAATGGCGAACCATTCACGTCCCGAGAGTCAGCGCGGCAAGCCTACAGGTTGGTTGCCAAGGGTAGGTAGACGGTGAAGGTCGAACCCTGGCCGGGGAGGGAGGCGACTTCGATTCTCCCGCCGTGGGCGCGGGCGATCCAGTCGCAGATCGCCAGACCAAGTCCGGTCCCGCTTTCGGCCCGGGATCGAGCCTTGTCCACCCGGTAGAAACGCTCGAAGAGACGAGGCTGATGCTCGGCGGCGATGCCTATGCCGGTGTCAGCGACGGCAACGACCGCTCTCCCGTCCTGCCGTTCGGTGCTAATGGTAACTCTGCCGCCGGTCGGAGTGTACTTGAGGGCGTTGTCGGCCAGGTTGAACAGGAGCTGCATCAGCCGCGTCTGGTCACCCGTCACGACCACCGGCTCCACCCGGCCGAGCTCCAGGTGGAGCCCCCTGGCCTCGGCCAAGGGGCCGAGCTGTCCCACCACCTCGCCCGCGAGTTCGTCCAGGGCCAGCGGCTCGCGCTCCAGCGACTCCTGGCCAGAGTCGGCCCTGGCCAGGGTGAGGAGTTCCGAAACGAGCCGCCGCATCCGCTCGGCCTCGCTCCCCACCACCCGTAGCGCCTCCTGGTACTCCGCCAGGGAGCGTGGCCGCTCCAGCGACACGTCAACCTGGCTGGAGACGATGGACAGCGGCGTGCGCAGCTCGTGGGAGGCGTCGGCGGCAAACTGGCGCTGGCGTTGAAAGGCGCGCTCCAGCCGTTCGAGCATGTCGTCGAAGGTGGCCGCCAAGCGGCCCACCTCGTCCCCGCTCGGAGGCATGCCCAGCCGCTGGGAGAGACCCTCGGCCCCGATCCGCCCGGCAGTCCGGGTGACGCGGTCGATGGGCGAGAGCGCCCGGTGGGCCAGGAAGACGCCGCCGACGGCCGCCAGGGCGAGGGTCGCCGGCACGGCAAGGCCCATCAAGAGCAAGAGTTGGCTCAGGGCTGCCTGCAACTCCTCTTCCGACCGTCCTACCTCCAGCACCGCGATAGTGCGGCCATTCTCTTGGATCGGCGCCACGAGGACGCGCCATGCCTTGCCGTTGTCCGGCTGCACGGTGATTAGGGCTGCTTCGCCACGAGCAGCCCGACTCTGGACCCCCTCAAGGGCAGAAGCGGGCCAGCGCGGGGCACCCTCCAGAAGGACCTGCACGGAACGGTCGTACAGTGCGACGGCGAAGCCGGGGGAAAGCTGGCTCCTATCCTCTCCCAGGCGAGGTTGCCCGTTTTCGTGGTCGATGTTCGCCTGCAACTGCGCCGCTGCCGCCCTCAAGGTGGCGTCCTGCTCCTCGCGCAGGCTGCGAGAGAAGCTCAAGTATAGAAAGCCCGAGAAGGCGAGCAGGATCGCTGCCAGCAGGGCGACATACCACAGGGTGAGCCGCACCCGGATGGGGAGGGCCGGCGGCCAAGAGAGCATGCCAGACATGAACTGCGAGGGGGCCGTCATCAAGGCACCTTGAGCTGGTAGCCGGTGCCTCGCACGGTATGGATCAGCTTGGGTTCGCGCCCATCGTCGAGCTTGCGGCGTAGATAGCGGATGTAGACGTCGACCACGTTGGACATAGCGGTGAAGTCGTAGTTCCATACGTGCTCGGCGATCTGAGTGCGAGTGAGCACCCGATTCGGGTTGCGCACCAGGTACTCCAGCACAGCGTATTCTTTGCTGGGCAGGGGGACTACCCGGCTCGCCCGACGGACCTCGTGGCTGACGGTGTCCACCTCCAGGTCGGACACCCGCAGCACAGGGTCCTTGACCAGCTCATCGCGGCGCAGGAGGGCCCGGATCCGGGCCACGAGCTCGCGGAAGGCGAAGGGTTTGACCAGGTAGTCGTCGGCGCCGCTGTCCAATCCCGCCACCCGGTCGTCGACGGCATCCCGAGCGGTGAGCATCAGGATCGGGATATTGACTCGCCGGGCGCGCAGCGCCCGGGCGACCTCCAAGCCGTTCAGGCCGGGCAGCATCACGTCGAGGACGATAAGGTCGTAGTCGGCCGTCTCGGCGAGGGTGACGCCGTCCTCGCCGTCGTGGGCCACGTCCACGGCGTAGCCGTGCTCCTGAAGTCCCCGCTTCAGGATGCCGGCGAGCTGATGTTCGTCCTCCACCACCAAGATGCGCACTGGTCCACCTCTCGTTGCTCGCGACGCTGGCTCATTGCCATAGCCATAGTATAACAAGCCGTCGAGTGGGGAGGGCTCCTCCCCACTCGACGGACGACCTGGGGCCAACTGATGGTCCGAACGGGTCCTTCGGGCCACAGCAGGGCGGTTGTGGCAAGCTAGTTCTCGGCCTCGGCCTATTCGAGAGCCCCATGGCCATCGACGCCCTCAGGGCCGTCGCGGCCATCGGCTTCGGTCGCGAGCACCTTGCCGTTGCCAGCGTCCACTTTTACATCCTGGCTTGTGCCACTCTTGTCGATGAGCTGCACGCTGTAGACGACGTTGCCGTCCTCGTTGTCCAGCTCCACTTTCGCCACGGTGGCGCCTGGGAACTGGGCCAGAGCCGCCTCCTTGGCCTGATCGGCCGTGATCTTGGCCATGCCGGCCAGCGCCTTGGACTCGTCCTGCTCGCCCTGATCCTTTTGATCCTGCGCAGCCTTGATCGATGCGGTGTAGCTCGGCTGGTGGTCTCCCTGATTTGCCCGATCGTCCTGCGTCGTGGTCTGCGGTGTGGGCGCGGGAGGCGTCTGCGCTCCGGCTACTCCCAGGGTCAGACTCCCCAGAAGGAAGGCCGCTGCCACCACCCCGGCCATGCCACTACCGAACAATAGTCGCTTGATCATCGGTTATCCTCCATAGTAGGTGTTGCTGTTTCCCCCTGCTGTTCCCTCTGCTGTTGTCCCACCTCAACTCGGACTCCGCTGGGGGACACGGAGGCCGGCGGGAGTGCCTGCCCCACCCAGGAGTTGGTGTCTGCCCAACTCGAATTGCGGGCCGGTCGGTGCCGCGGCCGCATCGCATCCAGGCTGGTCAGTCCGCTCGTGTAAGCCACCCCCCTTCTGTCTCCATCGGGTATGGGGCTGCCTCCCATTCACGCCGGTATCTTGGGACCGACCGATTAAGCCGGGATTAACTCAACGAGGGAGTTTTCTCATGCAACAATTCGGCATCCAGCGGATTGCTCGTATCGGCGAGGATGTCCGGCTGGAAGCCGAGGCGGTAGGAGAGCGCCGAAAAAGCCTGGTTCCTGAACCCTCTCCTCAAGGCTGGGGATAGGCGGTAGAATAGGACATCCTCTTAGTTAAGGATAATGGTCATGCTTGGACGCCAGGATCCCCAGCGGGGCCTATTTGACGCCATTGGCTTACCTCACCCTGTTAGCACGGACAGCTTCTACGGTCGGATGGGGGCATTCGTCCACCTGCTGTTCGAGGACGATGACCTGGCGGAACTGGTGGGGCATGGCTTGCGGGCAACACGCTACGTGGGGGAGGCCAAGAGGCGCTTACAGCGGCTGTGGACTGGAGTAGTGGTGAACCTGGAGCGGCTGTTCAAGCTGGCTGAGGAGCGAAGGATAGAGCTACTCGGGGTGCTGAAGGCCCTGGGCGGCAACCGTACCTTGGCGATGGCTGCCTAGCATTGGGAAGCGGCCAAAACAGGTCGAACCAGGGCTCAAGAGGGCGGGAGGTCGCCCGCCGGGGCCCCACCCCCCTGACCGATCTGAAACGAGGGGTTGTTCAGGAGTTTCCTAGGGGCTCAGCCGTAGGGTCAACCTTTCGGCCCGAGGTTCATGGTCTCGTGAACCGGGGCGGATTCGAACCGCCGACCTTCCAGATGCGGACCGAGTTTGGTGGCCGTGCCACCCAAGAGCGTGTACGATAACTCCGTAGCCGTACGCCAAACCCTGTAAGGGTGAGTGAGGCTCTCGATGCCGGCCTTGGATCCCTTTCGGGCCACACCGTTCACCCCGGCACTCGTGGGTCCCCCACGCGCGTTGGGGGTGAACCGTCGATGAAGCGCCGGCCGCTGCCGGGCTGGCCATCGTCCCCACGCACGTGGGGTAAGGCGTTGTCCGCCGGGGCAGGAGCTGGGCTATCCCAGATGCCCGGCCATCGTTTTCCCTGACTGAGCCGGTCCTCTGCTGCTAGTCGCCGTCCTTGTCGTTACCCTTTTCTCCAGCCCTGCCCTTGTCGTTGTCTCTATCCTTGTCCTTGTCCTGGGAGCGGATCGTCGATCCCTGTCCCGTTCCGGAGCCGGCGGCAGACTCGACCGTGGGCCTTGTGGTTGCTCCCTCGCGGGCATCCTCGTGCTCGTCCTCGTGCTCGCCCTCTTGCTCGGCTCCGTCCTTCTTGTCCTCCTGCCCCTTCGCCTCGTCCTCGGCATCGTGGCGATCGCGGTAGCCGTGGCCCTCCTCATCGCCCTGAGGTTCATCGCGCTCCTCGTCCCTGAGAGTTGATGCGGCTTCGGTCCCGATGCCAGGCGTGGCTACGCTGCTGGGCCCGGCAGTCGCCGAGGGTGTCGGCGACCCGGTAAGCGCCGGGGCCGGCGTTGCCGTCGCCGGGATGGCAGTGGCCGTCGAGGTGGGCGTGCCCTCCGCCTGGGCTAAGATAGGCGTGAGGAGCACGAGGGTCGTCGCCAGTGCCACGATTGCCATTCTAGTGGTGTTGGTCACGTTTTCGGTCTCCTTCGGCTTCATTCGGGTTCTTGATGATCCCTCAGCCTGATCAACAAGCTAGCCCGGCGTTCGTTACACGGCAACACACTCCTTCCCTGAACGAGTTCGGTCTTGCCGTGCCTGTCGATGCGGGTCGAGATCTCCTTGGAGTTCACCGACCTGCGTGCCCGTAGCGAGGACGGGCCGCTGCCGCGGTGAACGTGGAAAGCATTTCGCTTCTAGGGCGTATGTTCAAACTATAGCCACAAGAGAGTGGCGGCGATGGTCCACATGGCCCTGTAGTTCTCCGCCCGCTTCTCGTAGCGGGTCGCCAGTCGCCTGAACTGCTTGAGCCGGTTTATCAGACGCTCGATCTGGTTGCGGGTACGGTATATGGCACGATCAAAGGGACCTGTTCGATGCTCGTTCTCTTTGCGGGGGATCGTGATCCGAATCCCTCGCCTGCGGCTATACCCTCGGATCTTCCGGCTGCTGTACCCTTTGTCGCCCACCACTCGGCCAGGTCGTTGCTTGGGTCGGCCGCACCCCACTCGCTTGACGGCACCCTGCTCCATCAGCGGCTCGAAGACGGTGGCTTCGTGCCGCTGGCCTGGCGTCAGAATAAAGGTCATGGGCTTGCCGCTACCTTCCGCCCGCAAGTGCACCTTGGTGGAGAAGCCACCCTGGCTTCGGCCTAATGCTTCATCATTGTCCGGCGAGCCCCCTTTTTCGCCCCAGCGGCGTGCTGGTGGGCCCGCACGATGGTGGCATCGACGTAGTGCATTTCCCAGTCGAGCTGACCCCTGGCATCTGCCTGCTGCTGGACGGCCTCCAGGATACGATCCCAGATACCGGCCTTGCGCCAACGGTAGAAACGGGTGGC
>JAJZRD010000154.1 GCA_021845945.1 Chloroflexota bacterium | reverse complement strand
GTGGTCGAAGTAGTCGATGAACTTGTCGTTGTTGACGGAGAAGTTGGTCTGCGGGAAGGGTCTGGCGGCAGCGGCCGGCGTGAAGAGCAGAGCGAGGGCCGCGACCAGGGTGAGCAGGACCAGGATGACGCTGCGTAACATGCTTCGCTCCTCTCTGGACTCGTAGCGTGGTGGTGACTCAAGCAGGGTGGCTAGAAGACAACGAGGATGGTGGCCGATACTCCGGCCGGCAGCATTATATCATTGTCGGCAACCTGCCCGATCGAGAGATTCTGAGGGTGGAAGCACGTTGCGAGGATGTCTCGTGGGGGGAGGTGCTGTGGACTGAGAGGCGGCTTTCTGGTAGGCTGTCTCAGCTTCACATAACCCACACCCATCTATCCGTTCGGCCGGCACCCATATACGCCATCCTCGGGGGCCGGCATGGAAAGGCAACCGTCTTGGCACGGCTCTCATATCTTGCTTCCGCTCTTCTCCTGGCCGTGGTCTCCGTCGCCTGCAGCCCCGCGGCGGCCAAGCCTCAGGTCGCCTCGGCTTCACCCACCACGACGCCGGCTCTCGGCAGTGCCGAGACCCTTCCCGCCGCGGCCGCCACTACGTCGTCGCCCGCTCCCTCCAGTCAACCGGTGCAGGCCATGCCCTCCGGTCAGACCGCGAGGGTGAAGCCGGGCATCGAGGTGCTGGTGGAGGAGCAACCGCAGCTGGTGGAGGGCAAACGGATCGGGCTGATCACCAATCAGACGGGGGTAGCCGCCGACCTGCGCAGCGACGTCGATCTGCTGAGGTCGGTCCCAGGGGTGAAGCTGGTGGCCCTGTTCGCCGGGGAGCATGGCCTCCGAGGGGCTGAAGAGGCGGGCAAGAAGCTGGAGGGTAGTACCGACCCCTACACGGGCGTTCCCGTATACAGCCTGTACGGTGGCACCCTGGCGCCCAAGGCCGAGTGGCTTCAGGGGATGGATCTGCTGATCTTCGACATCCAGAACAGCGGCTCCTCCCTCTACACCTACAAGTTCACCATGAGCTTCGCAATGGAGGCCGCGGCGAAGGCAGCCATTCCCTTCATGGTGCTGGACCGTCCCAACCCGGCGGGAGGCGAGGTGGTTGAGGGGCCGATGCTGCCGGCCAGGGACATCTGGCGCTACCCCCTCCCGGTTCGACACGGCATGACCAATGGGGAGCTGGCCACCATGTGGAACCAGGAGTATCACATGGGAGCGCAGCTGACGGTGGTGAAGATGAAGGGGTGGAGGCGAGACATGACCTGGGGCGAGACCGGCCTTCCCTGGGTTGCCCCCTCGCCCAACCTGCCGACGGCCGACTCGGACCTGGCCTACACGGGGCAGGCGCTCATCGAGTCGGTTTCCAACGTCGCCGAGGGGAGGGGCACGACCCGCCCCTTCCTGGTGACCGGCGCCCCCTGGGTGGACGCGGTGAAGGCTGCTGCCGACCTGAACGCCCGCCATCTGCCGGGGGTCCTCTTCCGCCCAGCCTACTTCGAACCCACGAAGGCGGGGGAGAAGTTCAACGGCCAGATGTGCGGCGGTGTGGAGATCTACTTCACAGACCGGAAGGCATACCGGGCCGTGGCGACGACCCTCAGCATACTGGACGCCTACCGCAGGTCGGCCTCCCACCCAATAGCGGCGAGCGGGCCGGTGGCAGGACTCGGTTCCGACGAGGGGGTCGAGCAGCGGGTGGCGGCCTACCAGGAGGGGATTCGGCAGTTCCTGCAGCTGCGGCAGAAGTATCTTCTGTACTAGCGGTTCGCCACCGGGATTTCGAGATGTAGGGCAGGGCGCTCTGCCCTGCCGCCGGCCTGCCATCGCCACGTGGGCGGTGGGGCACAGGGCCCCACCCTACCTGTCAGCGCCAATGTGGCGGAGTACTAGCTTGGAGTGCGAACGGCGTCTCCGTAGGAAGGCATGGCCAGTTCTATCTCCTTGTCTACGGCCGTGTCCACCTCGAAGGGGGTAACCTTCCTGCCGTACTGGTCGAAGACGATCCGGATCGTCGGACGGTGGATGTCGCTGGATGGGGTCGCGGCTACCACCCCGCGGTGGCCCATCAGCTTCTCCGATATCACCACCACCTCCGTGCCCACGGGATAGGCGGGCAGGATCGACAGGAAGCGGCGGACCAGCTCGCGGTTCAGGTGGCTACCGGCCATTTCCCGGAGGGTGGCGACGATCTCCGGTGGCTTCAGCGCCCGGCGATAGGGGCGGTCGGAGGCCAGGGCCGAGTAGACGTCGGCGACCGCCGCGACTTCCGCCGCGGGCAGGATCAGCTGTTTCCCAAAGCGCGACTCCGTCTCCCCACCGAAGCGGTTGTTTCCCCGAAGCCCCCGTGGATAGCCGCTACCGTCCTGCCGCTCGTGGTGTTGCCAGACGACGTGGCGCGCTATGATGTCTGCGGCACCCATGAACTGCTGCACCGCCTCGTAACCCGCCGCCGGGTGCTGCTTCACCAGGGCGAACTCCTCCTCCGTCAGCCGCCCCGGCTTCCCCAGGATCTCGGCCGGCACTATGGTCTTGCCCACGTCGTGGCAAAGGCAGCCCAGGGCCAATTGATGTAGCTCCATCAGGGGAAGGTACAGACGCTTGCCCAGCATGACGCCGGCGACGGTGACCTCCACGGAGTGCTCGAAGGTGTAGTTGTCGTGGGTTTTCAGGGAGGCCACGCCGGACATGGTATCGGCGGTCATTACCTCGTCGACGATTTGCTCCACGTCGCGATACAGCTGGGCCATCTGGGGGGCTGCCTTATCTGCGAGGTTGGCCAGCGCCGACTGTTTTGCCTCCTTGGCGAATTGGGTGGTGACGTTCTGGACCACGGCAAAGAGGTCCCGCACGTGCTTGTAGGTGGCAACCCGTACCTGCTCCGAGATGACCTCGGGTGGCTCCAGGTCGTCGCCGATGCCATCCCGGACGAAGACGGCGAAGAAGCCGAGCGACCGAAGGGCGTTGATGTAATGAGGGGACAGCTTCACCCCTCGGGCTAGGAGAACGTCGCCTCGATCGTTGTATATGGCCCGGGCGAGGACCATCCCCTCCCGGAGTTGCTCGATGTAGGTCTTTCGCATTCCACCCTCAATGCGCCCCAGACTCCGTTGCGTCGGGACGCCGAGGCCTCAAGTCAGGGCCAATAAATCCATCCCATAGTTATATCGGCTGGGTGGTGCGGGAAGATTAGGGCTGAGGGGGACGCTACTGCTCTCGAAGCCAGTTCTCCAGCAGTTGAAGCCCCTTGTAGAGCGCCAGCAGCAGGCCGACGACCAGCAGCAGCACGCCGACGGCTACGGCCGCGGGGCCGCCGCCCAGCAGCAGCAGCGTCAGCAGGCCGCCCACCACCAGGAGGATGGCGAAGCCGCCGAGCACCAGCTGCTCCTCGGTCCGCCTCCGGTGGACTCCGCCGGAGACCTCTTCGCGCCGGGCTGCATCCCTTCCGGTTTTCTCACCGGCCATGGGCTACGACCCGGCCATGGCGGCCGGCCCCCTGGGCGTCAGGTCGAAGCCGGCCAACTTGGCGTAGGATGAGGTAGCGATGTCGATGTCCTTCTCTCTGCTGGTGTCCACCTCGAAGGGGGCGGTGGTCCGGCCGTGGGGATCGAAGAGAATCCTCACGGTGGGGCGGCTTAGGTGGGCGGGGTGGATGTCGGTGACGATCCCCCGGTATCCCTGCAGCTTGGGGGAGATGACCACCACGTCGGTGCTGACAGGGTAGGTGGGAAGAACGGTCAAGAAGCGGGTTACGATCTCGCGGTTCAGATGGCTTCCCGCCATGCCCTGAAGGGTGGTGACGATCTCGGCGGGGCCCACAGCCGGGCGGTAGGGACGATCGGAGGCGAGCGCGGCATAGACGTCGGCAACGCCGGCGATCTCGGCCGCGGGGAGGATGAGCCCCTGCCCGAAGGGCCGCTTCCCCGAGGTATAGCGGTTGCTCCCCTTGAGGCCCCTTGGGTAGCCGCTGCCGTCCTGCCGCTCGTGGTGCTGCCGAACCACGTGGCGGGCGGTGATGTCCGAGGCCCCCATCAAGTGCTGGACCGCCTCGTATCCGGCCTCCGGGTGCTGCTGCACCAGGGCAAACTCCCCCCGAGAGAGCCGAGCCGGCTTGCCGAGGATGGACTTTGGAACGATCAGTTTGCCGATGTCGTGGCAGAGGGCGCCCAGCGCCAGTTGATGCAGGTCCGGGACGGGCAGGTAGAGCCGGTGGCCCAGCACGACCGCCGCGATGGTGACCTCGAGGGAGTGCTCGTAGGTATAGGTATCGTGGCTCTGCAGCGAGACGATGCCGGACAAGGTCTCGGCGTTGGCGACGTCCTCGACGATCTGCTGAGCGTCGCGATACAGCGCCGCAAACTGCGGCCTGGCCGCCTCCGCGAACTGGATCAGCAGCTCCATTTGCTCGTCTGCCCCCTGGACTTCCGAGATGGACTCGATCATCGCGAACAGGTCGCGCAGGTGCCTGAAGGTGAGGCTACGCAGCTTCTGCGAGAGGATGTCGGGCGGCTCCACGTCGTCGGCCACGCCGTCCCGGACGTAGATGGTGTGGTAGCCATGCTGCCGCAGCGCCTCGATGTACTGCTCGGTCAGCACCACACCCCGAGATAGAAGGACGTCTCCCCGCTCGTTATAGAGGCCCTTGCCGAGGGCCATACCCGGCTGGACCTTGTCTACGCTCACCTTCTGCATCGGTGCCTCCGGAAGCGCGTTGGGGACACTGTCGACAGGGCAGCAGGTCGCATTCTATTACAGGATGTGGTGGCTGTCTATCGTTGTCGTGCCACGGAACCCCACCACTCTCTCCACGTCGGTCTTGGCGCCCATTTTCTCCAGTAGCTCATTGCCCTGCTTCAGGGGCTACCGTATAATCCCGTTGACCGACAGGCAACAGGGGGAACTATGACCAAGAAGAAGCCCATCCGGCTCACCTCGCTGGCCAGCTGCGCCGGTTGAGCGGGTAAGATGGGTCCGTTGGACCTACAGAGGATTCTGAAGCCGCTTACCCACTACAACCATCCGGACCTGCTGGTTGGCCTGAAGACCGGCGACGATGCCGCCGTGTTCAGAGTCGGGGATCGGGCCGTCATCGAGACGGTGGATTTCTTCGCCCCGGTGGTGGACGATCCATACCACTACGGGGCTATAGCCGCGGCCAACGCCATGAGCGACGTCTACGCCATGGGCGGGGAGGTGCTCTTTGCCCTCAACGTGGCCGCATTTCCGGAGGATCTGCCCGCGGAGATCATCTCTGCCATCCTGCAGGGCGGCGCGGAGAAGGTGACCGAGGCGGGAGGGGTCATCGTCGGCGGTCACACCGTGATCGATCGGGAGCCGAAATACGGCCTCTGCGTCACCGGCATAGGGGATCCATCGCAGATCGCCACCAAGGGCCAGGCGCGACCCGGCGAGGCGCTGCTGCTGACGAAGCCCCTCGGCACCGGGGCCATCACCACGGCCCACAAGGCCGGCAAGGTGGAGGAGGCCCACCTTCGGGCGGCGGTGGACAGCATGTTGGCGTTGAACCGGACGTCGGCGCGTCTGCTCCGGCAGGCGGGCGTCCTGGCCTGCACCGACGTCACCGGTTTCGGGCTGCTGGGCCATGCCTCAGAGATGGCCGAAGCCAGCGGGGTGCTGCTGCGCATCGACTCGACGAAGGTTCCGCTGCTCCCCGGGGCGATGGAATACGCCCATGCCGGCATTCTGCCCGGCGGCGTGGGGCGGAACCGTGCCTACCTGCTGGGGACGGGAGAGGGCTCGACCGTGCGGGTCCACCTGGCCGACAGCGTGTCCTCCGAGATGGCCGACCTGCTGATGGACCCGGAGACCTCGGGCGGGCTGCTCGCCGCGGTGGCGCCGGAGAAGCTGCAGGGGTTGCTGGCCTCCTTCTCGGCGGCCGGCGTCGGCTGCTGGGTAATCGGCGAAACGGCCTCGGGCTCCGGCATCGAGGTGGTGTGATCGGACGTCTATGACTCGGAAGCGCGTCGGTATCTTGATCGTGGCCTACAACGCGGAGTCCACCCTGGCAGGCGTCCTCCGGCGGATACCGGAGGCCGTGATGGCCAAGGTCGAGCAGGTCTTCGTCATCGACGATGCCAGCCAGGATGACACCTACCAGGTGGGTTGCTCCTACAAGCGGGAGAACGAGCTGTCCAAGCTGACGGTGCTGCGGAATCCCGTCAACTTGCGCTACGGCGGCAATCAGAAGCGCGGCTACCGGTACGCCATAGAGTGCGGCCTGGACATCGTGGTCCTGCTGCACGGAGACGGCCAGTACGCCCCCGAGGTGATGCAGCAGCTGCTCACCCCTCTGGAGCGGGACAAGGCCGACCTGGTCATGGGCTCCCGGATGATGATCCCCGGCGCGGCGCTGCGGGGGCGCATGCCCCTCTATAAGTACGTGGGGAATCGTATCCTTACGGCCGGCCAGAACTGGCTGCTGGGAACCCACTTCAGCGAGTTTCACTCCGGCTACCGGGCCTACAGCACGGCGGCGTTGTCCGAGGTGCCCCTCGATCGTCTCCCCGACAGCTGGCACTTCGATACCCAGATAATCCTGGAGCTTCTCCGCCGGGGCCGCCGCGTGATGGAGGTGCCGATACCCACCTACTACGGCGACGAGATCTGCCGGGTCAACGGCATTCCCTACGCCTGGCGTTGCCTGCAGTCCACCGCGACCTTTGCCATATCGACCGGGAGGTGGCCTCGTGTACCAACTTCACGCCGACCCTCACAGTAGCCACCGAAAACTCTCGGCCCTGGCCGAGAGCTACGGGCGAGGGCCGGTGTTGGATGTGGGTGCGGCCGAGGGTTACCTGGGGCAGATGCTGGCAGACAGCGATCTCGTCGTGGACGCCATCGAGCCCAACCCGGCCTTCGCCGAGATGGCGCGCCCGCACTACCGCAAGCTCTACGCGGTGCCCCTGGAGGAGGCGGCCCTGGAGGAACCCTACGGCACGATCCTCCTCGGCGACGTGCTGGAGCATCTGGTCGATCCGCTGGCGGGGCTGACCCATCTGATCCGCCACCTGAAGCCGAACGGGATACTGATCGCTTCCCTGCCGAACGTCGCCCACCTGGCGGTGCGGCTGCTGCTGCTTTCCGGCAGCTTCCCATCCATGGACAGCGGCCCCCTCGATCGCACCCACCTGCACTTCTTCACTCGATCGACGGCGGAGCGACTCCTGCGAGACGCGGGGCTGGCCCTGTTGGAGCGCCACGCCACCGTGGTGCCCCTGGCCGACATCACCGGCGGCCGCTGGTCCGCCGTCGGCCGCGCCCTGCGCCCGCTGCAGCTCGTGGGGTTGCGCCTCCTGCCGGGGCTGTTCGCCTACCAGTGGATCTTCGTTGCCTCGCCCCTCGAGGCGGAGAGAAGATCGGGGCAACCTACTTGAGCCCGGCGCAGCCGGGGTGGCGCGGGTGCACCCCGGGTGCGATCGGCATAGAGGGCGGGAATGGCGGCGCAGCGAAAGGCTAGAGGGAGCTTGCGAGACCGGCTCGCGGCGAGGCGTGGGCTTGCCTGGGCCGTCTTCCCCGCGCTGGCGGGCCTCGCGCTGCTGCTGCTGGCATTCGGAAACCTGCTCCTGGACGCCTTTCCCGTGACCTTGAGGGCCACCGGGGACGCCACCTCGCTGCGAATCACCGTCGAGGGCGATACCAGGGTGCTCCCCCTCGCCTCTCCCCTCCGCACCCTGCGCTTCGCCCCCCTGGCGCCCAACGTTCGGGAGTACCAGGTCGACGGCTCCGACACCACCAACAACTTCACCTTCGATGCCGGCTACTTCGCGAGCTTCGCCGCCTCCCCCTACTACCGCTTCCAGGCGCTCCTCAGGGACGAGGGGTCCTACAGCCGGTGGCGAAACCTCGTGGTCCGGGACCCGGCGGGCCGGACGGCCTTGCAGCGGGCCGCGCCGGAGGGCGAGGTGACTTTGCCCGAGGGCTTCGACCTCTCCCTACAGCTTCGCCGCCTGGAGACCCCGCGAACCCTGGAGCTTCTCGACGATGCCGGCACCTCGTACGGGGTCGAGGTCAACCGGAACGACAGGTACGTGACGGTCACCGAAAGGGCCGTGGGGCAGGCTCCCAAGAGCCTGGCCCGATGGTACTTCCCCAACGACTGGCAGCCCCCCGCGGCCGAGCTGGCCTACATGGCCCTGCGGGTGGCTGCGCTTGCCATCGCCCTGCTGCTGCTGCTCACGCTGCTGGCCGCGCTTCTACCCGTCCCCCCGTCCCCCCGTCTCCCCGTCGGCACCCTCCGCACCGTCCGCCGCTGGGAAGCCGCGGTTCCCCTCATTGCCGCCGGCGTCGCCCTTGCGGGGAGCTGCTACTCCGCCGTGGTGCTCTTCGACCGGGCACCCCACATCCTGGATGCCGTGTCCTACTACTTCCAGGCGAAGATATTTGCCTCGGGTTCGCTGGCGGCTCCGGCGCCTCCCCTGCGGGAGGCGTTTCCCACCCCCTTCAGCGTGGTCCACGACGGCCTGTGGTTCTCCCAGTACACCCCCGGCACCTCCCTGCTGCTGGCTGCCGGCTTTCTCCTGCGGCTTCCCTGGCTGGTGGAGCCGATCCTCGCCGCCGCGGTGGTCCTGTTGCTGTACCAGGTCGGGCGCCGGCAGTTCGGGACCCGCATCGCCCTGCTGGCGACGGTCCTCATGGCCACCTCACCCTTCCTCTGGCTCATGGCCGGCTCCTTCATGAGCCACGTGCCCTCCACCTTCTTCGCCGCCGCCTTCCTGTATGCGGCGACCCGCTACCTGGAGAAGCCCTCCCTTCGGTGGATCGCGATCGCCGCCCTCGCCCTGGGATTCGGCTTTCTCGTGCGGGAGGCAACGGCCGTCCTGTACGCGGGTACGGTGGGATCGTGGGTGGTGTGGAAAGGGCTGCGCCGTCGCCCGCGGG
>JAJZRD010000153.1 GCA_021845945.1 Chloroflexota bacterium | reverse complement strand
CGGCTGGTCGGCGCCCAGGAGTGGCGGCTGGAGCCCGGGGCCGATGGCTACGTCACCTGGTCCCACCTGCCGCCCGGCCCCAGGTGGTACGAAGCCCGACTCTCCGGCGTGCCGCCGGAGGCAAACGCCCTTGAGACCGACGATCGAGCCTGGGCGGTCGCGGCAGCTCCAGGCGAGACGCGCGTGCTCCTGGTCACTCCCGGCAACAGCTTCCTGGAGCGGGTGCTGAGCGTGGAGGGCAACCTGCGCTCCTTCAAGGCGAGCCCCGCGGATTGGCCCGGGCTAGCCTCGAAGCAGGGCGAGTCCTATCCCCTCACAGTGCTGGACCGCCTCTGGCCGGAGGCGATGCCCGCGGGCAACGCCCTGCTGGTGGGACCGCCCACCGGCGGCGAGTTCCGCCCCCGGCAGGTGTGGCCCAAGGCGGACCACCCGCTGCTGAACCACGTGGACTGGTCGGAGGTGAGTGTGGCGAAGGCCCGAAGGCTTCCCCTGGACAGAAGTTGGGAGACCGTGATCGACTCCGACGGCGGCCCCCTGCTGGCCGTGCGAACCGAGGGCGGCCGGCGCCAGGCGGCGCTCGCCTTCGAGCTGGGCCAGTCCGACCTGCCTCTCCGGCCAGCCTTTCCGGTCCTGATGGCCAATCTGCTGGATTGGCTGCTGCCGAGGCCCGAGGATGCCCCGCGCGCGGTGGCCGCGGGCTCGGCCGTTGCCCTGGATGCCGCTCCGCTTAGCCAGCAGATGTGGGTGGAGGGGCCGGATGGGTCTCGTCTCGATCTGGCGCCGCCGTGGCCACCCATGCCCTTCCGCCCGCCTGCCCCCGGCCTCTACCGCGTCGTGCAGAGCGGGGATGGCGGCCGGCAGGAGTCCTTCCTGATCGCCGGGGGATATGATCCGCGGGAGTGCGATCTGGCCACACGGACAGTCGACATTCCGGCCGCGGATGATGGGGTGGTTCTCTCGGCGCGGGGATCGATCACCTTCTGGCCCTGGGTCGCCGCGGCCCTGTTGCTGATATCCCTCGTGGAGTGGTGGGTGGACGCCCGTGGGCGCTGAGTTCTCCAATCCGTGCTGGCTGCTGGCCCTGCCGCTGCTTGCCGCCTTCCTGCTGGCCGCGCGCTGGCCGTGGTGGATGGCGGCGCGGCCCGCGGGCCGGAAGGCGTTGCGCCAGGAGGGCCGGCGACTCGCGCTCCGCCTGATCTGGGTCTCCCTGGTGGTGCTGGCGCTCTCCGGCCTCGCCATCACCCGGCCCCTAGGCCGCCAGGCCACGATCCTCGTCCTGGACGTCTCCGCCAGCGTTGCCATCCTCCGGGACCAGGCCGAGGCCGTCGCACGGTCCGCGGCGGAGAAGCTTCGCGGAGAGGACCGGCTGGGCGTGGTGACCATGGCCGCCGGGGCAAAGGTAGAGGAGGCGCCCACCGCCGCCCCCCTCTTCACGCGCCTCTCGGCCGCGCTTCCCGACGTCGCCACCGACCTCGCCTCCGGCCTGCGGCTGGCGGGCGCCCTGCTACCGGAGGACTACGTCGGCAGGGTGGTGATGGTCTCGGATGGACGGCAGACCCGAGGCGATGCCGTGGCAGCCGCTCGGGAGCTGGCCGCCCGTGGCGTCGAGATCGACGTTCTCCCCCTGGGCGGCGCCTCCTCCCCGGACGTTCGGCTGGAGGCCGTGGATCTCCCGGAGACCGCCTATCGGGGCGAGGTCTCCACCCTCACCGCTCGCATCTATGCCGACAGGGCCACCGGCGCAACCGTTCGAGTCTACCGCGACGACCAACTGGTGCTGGAGCGGGAGGTGGAGCTCCGGAACGGCCGCCAGGAGGCGGCCCTGCCGTTGGCCGCGGGAGACCCGGGTCTCCACCGCTATCGGGTGGACGTGTCCACCACCGACCCCACTGCGGATGGCGTCGCCGCCAACGACGCCCTGGGGGCGATCCAGCGGGTGATGGGCCCACCCAAAGCGCTCGTGATCGCTTCGAGCCCCGATGCTGCCGGCTGGTTGCCGGGCGCCCTCTCGGCCGGCGGCGTGGAGGTCACCATCGTCCCTCCCTCCGGCGTTCCTGGAGACCTGGCCGGTTGGGCGCGGTACGATGGGACTGTCCTGGTGGACGTACCCGCGGAGGCGCTGCCACCCGGCTCCATGGACCTCATGGAGCGATACGTGCGGGACCTGGGCCGCGGCCTGGTGATGACCGGCGGACCCGACAGCTTCGGGCCCGGCGGCTACGCGGGGACCCCGGTTGAGCGTGCGTTGCCGGTGTACATGGATCTGCGCGGCCGGGGTCGCCAGCCGAAGGTAGCGTTGGTGCTGATCATCGACAAGTCCGGCAGCATGAGCGGGGCCAAGGTGGAGATGGCCAAGGAGGCGGCGGCGCGCAGTATCCGGCTGCTGCACGAAGGGGACAGCGCCGCGGTCCTCGCCTTCGACTCGATGCCCCAGTGGGTGGCACCGCTGACGCCAGTTACCGACCGTGACCGGCTGGAGAGGGCCATCGGCAGCATATACGCCGACGGCGGCACCGATGTCTATCCCGCCCTCCTGGCCGGCTTCGGGGCGGTCCGTGGGGTGGACGCCGACGTGAAGCACATCATCCTGCTCACGGACGGACGGTCCGGCTCCACGGGCGACTACGGGACGCTGACCCGGCAGATGCGGGACGCCCACGTGACCCTCTCCACGGTGGCGGTGGGCGACGACGCCGACACCGGTCTGCTGGAGGCCATGGCCCGGGCGGGGCGAGGGCGCTACCACTTCACGGCCGAGCCCTCGGACATCCCCGAGATCTTCATGCAAGAGACCATCATGGCGACCAGGACGGTGCTGGTGGACGAGCGCTTCTACCCCGCCGATGCCTCCGGCGGCCCGCTTCTGCGCGGCCTCACCGCCGTCCCGCCGCTGGACGGCTACGTGGCCGCCTCTCCGAAGGAGCAGGCGGAGGTGACCCTGGTCTCGCCCGAGGGCGACCCCGTCCTGGCGGCGTGGCAGTATGGCCTGGGTAGGGCTGTGGCCTGGGCTCCCGACGTGGCGGGTCGGTGGAGCGGTGCGTGGGCCAGCTCCCCGGCCGCAACGCTCCTCTGGGGAAACGTGCTCTCCTGGCTGCTGCCCGCCCGGGAGAGCGGCGATCTGAGCGTGCGGGTGGAGCCGGAGGGCGAGGCTGGGTTCTCCGTCGTGGCCGAGAACCGGGTCGGCTGGGACGAGGTTCGCAGGACCAGCGCGACGCTCCTGGGACCGGACGGCAGCCGCCAGGAGCTGGCGCTGGACCCGACGGGCCCGGGTCGCTACCGGGCCCGGTTGGTGGCGCCGGAGCCGGGAGCCTACGTGGTGCAGGTGGCGCAGGATGCGGGAAACGACGCCGAGCTGCGGGGAGAGTCGGGCTGGGTGGCGCCCTACCCCGCCGAGTACAGGGAGATGGGGGTGGACCAGGCGCTCCTCGCCCAGGTCGCGGCCGTGGGGGGCGGTCGGGTGCTGGAGGACGCGGCTCAGGCGGTGGCGGCGGCTCGGAGGACGGCCGTGGCCCGCTGGCCCGCCTGGCCGCTGTTGCTGATGCTGGCCGCCCTCTTCTGGCCGCTGGAGATCGCCTCCCGCCGCCTCGCCGTGCCGGAAGCCGCCACCTGGCTGGCCACCGCCCGTTCCCGCGCACCAACCTTACGGCGAAAGCCTTCACCCATCGCTCATGACTCATCACCCATCACTCCCCCGGCGGTTCGGACGGCGGACCGGCTGCTCGAGCGGAAGCGCGCTTTCCGCGAGAAGCAGGACTCCCGACGATAGAGGTCGGCAAGAGGAGGAATCGTGGCCAGACCCGCTCTACGTCGACTCGTCGCCCTGCTCTGCCTCGCCCTGCTGCTTCTGCTTCCCTCGCCGGCCGGCGCCGGGGAGCTGGACTTCGACCTGCCCGACGGCTCGGGACACTTCTACAAGCAGGCCAACGGCCTGGGAGGGGCTGGGGAGACCGGCTTCGCGGTGACCAACGACGACGGAATCCCCTTCTGGGATGCCTACCGGCAGTCCGGCGGCCCCCTCGTCCTGGGATACCCCGTGACCGGTCGCTTCCTGTACGACGGCTTCGTCACCCAGGCGATGCAGAAGGCCGTCTTCCAGTGGAGGCCCGAGGTGGGGCAGGTCTGGTTTCTCAACAGCTTCGACGCCCTCCACGACAGGGGCAAGGACGACTGGCTGCTGGTCTATCGACAGACCCCCAAGCCCTTCGACACCAGCCCCGACAACGGCCTCGCGTGGGACCAGGTGGTGAAGCGCCACCAGACCTTCCTGGACCAGAACCAGGCCATCAAGAAGCTCTACTTCGCCGACCCCGACCCGATTGCCCACTTCGGCCTGCCCGTCGCCTGCGGGGACATGGGCAACTCCTTCGTCGTCAGGGCCCAGCGGGCCACCTTCCAGTTCTGGAAGGAGGACGTGCCCTGGGCGAGGGCGGGGGTGCGCTCCTTCGACTTCGACCAGGAGCACGGCTTCGGGAGGCTGTACGGACTGCCCAACTACGAGGTGAACTACAAGCCCTGGGTGCGGGAGATCGTCTCCAGCCTGGCCGACAGTCGGGCCCTGATGGGCTGGCAGCTCGGTAACGAACTGAAAGCGCGCGGCAGCCCCCGCAACGGGATCAGCTCGGACCAGGCCTACGAGTGGTACCTGGCCTTCACCCGGGACATGGCGGACACCATACGCTCCCTGGACCGCAACCACCTGATCTTCATGGGGGCCCAGTACATGGCCGAGCTGGTGGACTGGGAGTACCGGCCAGACGGCCGGCTCCAGCAGGACCGAATCCCCGAGTACCGGGAGCTGGTGCAGCGGATGCTGGACGCCCGGGGCAGCTATACCTGGAACGTCTGGAGCCTCACCTCCTACGACTTCAACCCCTACGCCCTGGACGACGCGGCCGCCTTGGCGGGCCGGGGTGGCGGTGGTGGCGACGGAGTACGGCTTCACACGGGGGACGGAGGCCGAGATGCAAGCGCGGTGCGGAGCGGCCTCGACCGGCAGTGGCAGGAGCTGGAGGGGCGAACCCAGCCGCGGGAGTGGGGCGTGCCGGAGCTGTTCGCCCGAGGGCTGCTGGACGGGGTGGCTCCCTGGGGATCTTCCGCGCCTGGACCTGGTGCCGAGCTGGACGTGGACCGGCAACGGGGGATCACCGGAACGCCCGACGAGGGGCCGCTCTGGGCGGCCTAGGGAGAAGTGGCGGCATCGCTGGAAGAGGCCAACCGAGGGGCAACCCCACTCCGCTAACTGCAACTCGGCCGGTGCGACTGGTAGTGGGCGATCTTGCTGTGAGATCGCCGGGAGGTGCACATGTGTAGCGACTCGCTGCGCGACCGGTCTTTGTCTCGTCGCCAACTCGTCTACCTCACTACCTTGGCCTGCGTTGTGATGCTTATCCTCGGCCTGGCTCTGGCTTCTCCACCATTGGCGCAGGCCACGGCGCTGCACGACGAGGAGACGCCGGAAGCGTTCCTGGAGAGGGCCACGCCCAACGAGCCAGGGCCCTGACCCTCGGGGACCCCACGCTGCTGGACGGCCTTTACGATCCCGCCAACCCAGGATTGCTCGAGTACGAGAAGGACCGGATCGCCTACTTCCAGGACGGCTTCTGGGCCTCGCTTCGGGGCAAGGTCGTCACCTACCAGTCGGAGATCAGGATTGAGGAGACCGCGGAAGCCGGCTCGACGGTCAAGGCCAGGGTGTACGAGACACTCTTATACGCGCACATCCCCGGAGCGAAGGAGCTGCATCCTTGGGCCGAGGAGGTCCGCCAGCAAGGGCCAAAGGAATATACGCCGGGCGCTGGCCGGGGACCGCACGGCGAGGTCATTAGTGGCATGGGCACCCCTCACGAGGTCACGATTGTGAAGGGCAAGGGTGGGTGGCGCATATCGAATGACTTCTACAGAGAAATCGAACGGGGTGAGTCCGCCCTGTCGCCGGGCACGGTGATCGGCTCGTGGGCGGCGCCCGAATGGACCGGAGGGCCGATCCCCGGCCGTATCTACGCGCCGATACTGCCGCTGACCGGCTCCGCGGAGACGCCGTTCCCCTTTGCCGCCGTGATGGGAGTCATCTTCGTCGGCCTTGGGCTTGTAGTCAGAGGTCTGGGCGACCAGCGACGACCCGTTAGAGAAGGATCCCAGACGCCTCGGCCCCGGGACGGCTGCGGTAAGCACCAGCGAGTATCCGGTAGTCATCTCGAAGTGGGGCGTCAACCAAGCCAGAACCCAGGAGATTGGAGGTAGTACCAACTTGTCCATGCAGCAGAGCCCCTCTGATGAGGAAAGCGCGGAGGACGGGAGAGAGCAGGGCGGCTCCCTCCCGTTGATGCTGGTCGTGCTGGGGATCTTCCTATCTCCCCTGCTCTACGACCTCCTGCGGCTTCTGGCTCGCGTATTCGGGCGGCGGTGACCTGCCGGATGATGGAAGCTGATCCCGCCTGCAGGTGAGGCGAAGAGTCGCAAGATGGAACCATCAATTGGCGGAAATCGTCTATCTGCTGAGAGCCAGATCCAAGCCGGAGGTGGCGCCATGCGATCGATCTATCTCCTGCTGATGGTTGTGCCAGTTGCACTCGTCGCAGTGCTGATGCCCGCCTGTGGTCCGGCCGCGACGGGAGCGAGCTTGACCAGGGAGCAGGCTGCCAGGAAACCCACCGAGGATGCCAAGCCTCTTTCCGTCCCGCCGGAGACTGCCGTGTACTATGCCGTCGAGTACGCCCGAACGAGCAGCCCTGGCCCAGGCCCGCAGCTCGTGGGCGACCCGACCGAGATCCGGGGCAAGGTAATGACCCAGGAAGAGTCCGAGCAGTTTCGGCCGGGAGGCCAGCGCTACTGGGGGAGCCGGGAGGAGCGGGACCTGCCGGTCTGGCTGATCGCCATTCGGGGCGACTTCCAGCTGCCGGGAGGGAGCAACGTCACCTACCGGCAGGGGGTATTCGTGCTGGATGCCCGTACCGCCCAGCTCATCGGGAGCAGCCACTACGGAGCAGGGCGGGAAGTGGACACCTCCTCCCTACTGGCTCTCACCCTGCCCAGCCGCCCGGTTCCCATCCCCTTTGCGACCTACACGCCCGGTCCCGCGCCGACACCGGCGCCCACAGCGACACCCGCTCCCCCGGCACCGTCGCCCACCAGACCGGTCCCAAGTGAGACCGGGGTTCCAGCCGCGTCGGGCGGGGTGGCCGTCCCGACCGTCAGGGTGGCGGTGCCAGGCACCCTGACGGCTGTGAAGCCGTTGGTCACGCCTCCGCCTGTGGGTCTCGATGCGCCGGATACCCTGGACCGCTTCATGGCGGCCCGTATCCAGCGGCAGGAGATGGAGGTGCTGGCGCTGCTGAGCGACGGCCTGCGGGAGGCTCTGGAGACCGGGCAGGTGAAGGCGAACGAGATCGATCTTCTCCAGGTGAGCAACCCCTGCTGGTACCGCTACGAGATCGAGCAGTTCAACCAAACCACGAGCACCACGGCAGAGGCACAGGTGCGGATCTACGAGCACGTCTGGGGAGGCGACATCGCCGGCGGACCGCCCCGTTCGTGGGAACAGGACGTGAGCCTGGTGGAGACGCCGGCAGGCTGGCGGATCGACCGGGTGAGCGAGCCCCGAGACAACCGAGAGGAACTCGGAGAACCTCACGGGCTCACGATCTCGGCCTGCAATAAAGAGGTTGCCGCCCCGACCCCATCCGCCGACGTTCTCAGCAAGCCCTACGTCGGCCAGTTCAGGCTCGCTTCCTACCGGCGCATCGACGACCACGTCGATTCGATGGGCTATCACACCCCGGTCTACGATGTAGACCGGGACATAGAGGTGAGAGCATGAAAGGGGAAAGACCGGCACGTCTCTTCGCTGCTATGGCGCTGGCGCTCCTGCTGGCCCTGGTCGGGTGCAGCAACCCCTCGGAGGCACCGACCGACCCCGGCAAGGCGGTGGTATCGGTTCGCTTCGAGGCCGGAGGCAGCCAATTGACCCGGACGGGCACCTCCCTGGGCGACGGCCGGGTGGTGACCGCCGTCCCGTGGACCGACAAGAGGCCGGCCTTCGACAGGATCGAGATCCTGTGGAGCGACGGTAAATCGCAGGCTGAGATAGCGAAGGTGGAGGAGAACTGGGGCATCGTGCTGCTGCGCACCCGGCAATCGGCCCCACCTGGCCTGGGCTCCACAGCTCCAGTCAAGAAGGGCGACAAGGTGCGCCTGCTGGGCCGGGGAGAGGAAGCAGGAGCCGTCGCGCCTTCCCAGCAGCCATCCGGCCCTGCGGCTCTGCAGGAGGTCGAGGGTGAGGTGACAACGGTCGGCACTTCTTTGCCGGACCTCCGATCCGGCTCGGTCACGAGCGGGCCTTTCCTGGAGGTGCGGGTCGCAGCCCAGCCGAGTCTGGTGGGCGGCCTCGTCCTGGACTCCCAGCGCCGTCCCGTTGCGGTGGTCCGTCTCGTCCAGGTAGCCAGTTCAGGTAAGGCCACGCAATCCTACGCCCTGCCACTGGAAGAGCTTAGAGGCTGGGCGCCGCAGTAGCGGCAAGCGTCCAGCACATCCAATTGGCGCCGCTAATTCGGGCTTGAGGAAGGGGAGACAGCGCTGCCAATCGCGGCGAAAGGGGGGATACCGAAATGGCTGAGGAAGAACACGCTGGGAAACAAGCAGAAGAGCCGAACACGATTCGCCCTGATCAGGACCGGTTTCTCAGGGATCTGGCACGCCAGAACCAGGAGTTGGAGGCCCAATACGGGGGCGAGGAGTCGCTAGGACAGAAGAGGCCGATGAGCCTGTGGGAGAGACTCAGGCAGGCCATCTCGGTGCTGGCTTCCACGGGGCCGACTCGATGAACTGTTGCCAAACCTGCGCCTTCGCCATCCTGGGTGACTGGCGTAGGGAGGAGCGAAACGCCTATTCTCCGAACCCGGACTAATGGCCTTCTCACTGTCGCGCTGTGCGCGCTTCTGGCCGCCGCCTGCAACCAGCA
>JAJZRD010000152.1 GCA_021845945.1 Chloroflexota bacterium | reverse complement strand
ATGCTGATGGCACGAAAGGCAGCCCAGTTCCTGAAGTGCCAGTTCGAGTTCTACATCAACAACACCCGGGTGTTCTAGCCTGCAGCCGAGGTGGTTCTTGCCCACGAGGGGTCGAGGCCTATGATCATCGACGGCTCGGTGGTCCAGAACCTGCAGGCTGCCAGGGCCGAAGCTAGATCCCCGGGAGGTGTATGTTGGCTCACATACCGATGGATGACGTCAACCTGCTCTGGGAGGAAACCCCACACCACAACTGGTCTGCCCTCCACGACACGCTGGAGCAGCAGAGAACCCTGGCCATGGGGATTGCCGATAGGTTGCTGGATGACCTCTTGTCCGTCACCGATCGCTGGGCACGGTCGGGCGAACCATACCCGGAGTCCCCGGAGGCGCTGTACGAGCTGCTGAACCAGGAGATCTCCGCGCGTGCCTAGAGGATCACCCCTATGCAGACTTCCGATAGGCTTACCGGCGGAGGTTGGGCCGCCCGTTATCGATCCCCTTTGGCGGGGTTATCGCTGCTTTTCGTTGCCCCACATCTGGGCGATCCAGGTGTCGTTGTAGACGTAGCGGGACACCATGTCGTAGTTGTACTGCACCTCGTCGTGGCGGCGAGCGTTCTCGAGGGCGATGGCACCGAGGTTCGCGACGGCTTCGACGAACTCGATCTCGTCGGAGGTGAACTCCCTGGGCTCGGAGGTGTAGATGCGCATCACCCCGATCACCTCACCCCGCAGCCGGATCGGCACGGAGAGGATGGAGGCGATACCCTCCCGAAGGTTCTGGGGCGCGTACTGGACCCTGGGATCGCGGCCGGCATCCAGGATGGCGACGGAGCGGCCTTGCAGCGCCTCGGCCATGCTGAGGTCCACGCTGACCGGTCCCTTGCGAAGGTACCAGTCGCTGAGTCCGAAGTCCACCCCGTGGCGCAACTCCCGGCGGTCCGGACTGAGCAGCATGATCGAGCAGGCCTTCGTCCCCAGCGCACCTGCGGTGCTTTGCACCATGGCCTTGAGAACGTCCCTGGGCTCCAGGCTGGAATTGATGGTAACGGCGACCTGGTAGAGTGCGCGAAAGAAGCAGGACTCTTTCGTTTCCATCACAACGTCCCCCCTTTGGTCTGGACCTGATCGACCTACCGCCGGACCTGCAGATAGACATCCCGCGCCCCGAGCTCCCGCTTCCCCCGAAGCCGGAGCGGCGCCGGCGGTTGCCAGAACAGCAGCTTACCCCACGATCAGACTCCTCACCGCCGTTTCTTCTCGAGTCATCCTCCCTTCATAAGAGCGATGGCCGGCTCGAGCCGGATCCCGTCGATCCGGCAAATCCCCGTGCACCAGACCGCTGGTGTGGAGTAAAGGGGAACCCACAACCTTACCGGCGCTCAGTATAGCATCTCCTGTCTTCGTGCCAAGCACCCCCTTTACCCCCGTCGACAGAGGGGACGATTATCCACAAAATTACTGAATTATCCACTCAAATATCCCCAATCGGTGGACGTGGGAAGTTGAGAGGGGTATCTAACGCCGTTGGCGACGGGCCCAGAGTCGGCGGAGACGGCTGGGCTCGTTGACCCTGGCTGCCGCTTCGACATAGAATGCCGTTGTCGTACCCCGTGTTTACCCTTCGTCTGAGGTTGCCCTTTCGGCCGGCGAGACCCCGACCCCTTTCGCCGGACCGGAACCGGGCAGCCCAATTCTCCATGTTGTGGTGCTCGACGATGAGACTGTACGAGTTCGAGGGCAAGCAGCTTCTTCAGCAGAACGGCATCCCCGTGCCCCGAGGTCAGGTAGCCACCAGTCCGGAGGAAGCGGCCGTGGCGGCCGCTGCCCTGGGGGATGTGGTGGTGGTCAAGGCCCAACTGCTGGTGGGCGGCCGCGGCAAGGCAGGGCTGGTGCAGCCGGCCTCCAGCCGCAGGGAGGCGGGCACGGTCGCCGCGAAGATCCTGGAGTCCAGCTTGGGCGGCCAGAGGGTTCGGAGCGTCTTGATAGAGGAGCGGTTGGCGATCGCCAGGGAGACGTACGTCAGCATCTCCGTGGACCGGCTGGCGGGAGGCCCCCTGATCCTGGTCTGTGCCGAGGGGGGCGTGGAGATCGAAGAGGTCGCCAAGACCCGCCCCGAGGCCGTGGTTCGGTTCCACCCGGACGTGCTGAGAGGGCTGAGGGCCTACGAGGCCCTTCGGGTGGCCAAGGCCGCGGGCATGGCGGGGGAGGAAGCAGCCTCCTTCGCGCGTTTCCTCCAGCGGCTCTACTCCGCCTTCTGCCGGATGGATGCCCACCTGCTGGAGGTGAACCCTCTGGTGGCGACCCCCGACGGGCAGCTGTACGCGGCCGACGCCAAGGTGATCCTGGACGACGATGCCGCCTTCCGGCAGCCCTTCCTGCAGAGCCATCGCGAGGAGACCGGCCTCACCCCCCTGGAGCGGGAGGGCCGGGAGAAGAAGGTCAGCTACGTCGACCTGGAGGGAGAGGTGGCCATCATGGGGAACGGCGCCGGTCTCGTGCTCTCCCTGCTGGACCTGGTGCGCCACTACGGGGCCCGGCCGGCCAACTTCCTGGATACCGGCGGCGGGGCCAGTCGAACCAAGGCCAAGGATGCCCTGGGCCTGGTGATGAAGAAGGCGGAGCAGGACCCGAGGGTCAGGTCGATCCTGCTGGCTTTCAGCCTCTCCATCTCGCTCCCTGAGGACGCTGCCGGAGGGGTGCTGGACGCCGTGGCCGCCCGGAAGCCCAAGGTGCCCATCTTCGCCGTGGTTCACGGTACGCGGGCAGGGGTGGGAGAGGAGATGCTCCGGTCGGCGGGGATCGAGGTCTTTCCCTCGATCCAGGAGGCGACCCGCGCGGCGGCCCGTGCGGCCGTCAGCGCTGAGGACCGAGGACCGATCGGGACGGCTTTACCCAGTCCCCGGTCCTGATACTGGAGGCCTGCATGTCTATTCTCGTCGATGCGAGCACTCGGGTCCTGGTTCAGGGGGCCACCGGGCGCTTTGGACAGATCCAGACCAAGCTGATGCTGGACTACGGCACCAAGATCGTTGCCGGAGTCACGCCGGGGAAGGGCGGCCAGGAGGTGCTGGGAGTCCCTATATACGACACCATCGCCGAGGCCAGGACGGAGCATCCCTTCGACGCCTCGGTCATCTACGTCCCCGCCCCCTACACCCTGGACGCGGCGGTGGAGGCGATCGAGAGCGACATCCCCCTGGTGGTGGTGATCACCGAGGGGGTGCCGGTGCACGACGCCATGAAGGTCCGGGCCCTGGCCAAGGAGCGGGGTAGCTGGGTCATCGGCCCCAACTGCCCCGGGATCATCACCCCCGGCCAGACCAGTCTCGGGATGTACCCCCCCACCTGTGCCATGCCCGGTGTGGTGGGCGTGGCCTCCCGCAGCGGCACCCTCTGCTTCGAGGTGACCAAGCTGATGGTCGAGGCCGGGATAGGGCAGACCAGCTGCGTGGGGATCGGGGGCGACCCGGTCATCGGGACCAACTTCGTGGAGTACCTGAAGCTGTTCGAGGAGGACCCCGAGACCAGGGCGGTGGTGATGATCGGCGAGTTGGGCGGCAACCAGGAGGAGCACGCCACCCGGTTCATCGCCGAGATGACCAAGCCGGTGATCGCCTTCATCAGCGGCAAGACGGCGCCCGCGGAGAAGCGGATGGGCCACGCCGGGGCGATCTCCTCCGAGGGGAGCGGGGTGGCGGCGGACAAGGTGAAGGCGCTGGAAGCCGCGGGGGTGAAGATGGCCGACACCCTGAACGACATCGTCCGCCTCACGGCCGAGGCGCTGGGAAGATAACCGAACTGCCTGAACCACGGAGGTTATCGCAGGTGCCATTGATCGCCTATAAGGGCATAATGCCGAAGGTGGCCGAGGACGTCTTCATCGCCGAGGGAGCCCTGGTGATCGGCGACGTCACCATCGGACCCGGCAGCAGCATCTGGTACAACACGGTGGTCCGGGGCGACATCGCCCCCATCACCATCGGCCGGGACTGCAACATCCAGGACAACAGCACGATCCACGTGGCCCCTGGGGCGCCGACGGTAATCGGCGACGGTGTATCCGTCGGCCATAACGCGGTTATCCACGGCTGCACCGTGGGCGGCGGGTCGCTCATAGCCATCCACGCGGTGGTGCTCACCGGCGCGGTGATCGGCGCTGGTAGTATGGTGGGGGCCGGCGCGGTGGTGGGCGAGAACAGGGCGATCCCGCCCCGCAGCCTGGTGCTGGGGGTGCCCGGCAAGGTCGTGAGGGAGTTGACGGAGGAGGACGTGGCCCGCATGGCCCACACCACCCAACACTACGTGACCCTGGCCCGAGAGCACAAGCCGTAGGGGCGGGCTCCTGCCGGCGAAGGCTGCCGGCGGCAGGGCACTGGGAATGGCTGCAGGAGCGACCGGCCGGTCGACCCCGCTAACCGACTTAGTGCGCCGTTCCTGAAGTAGGGCAGGGGTTTTATCCCCCGCCGCTGGCCGCACATGTGACACCGGGCGGCGGGGCATAAGACCCCGCCCTACAGCATTGATGGAGGAGCTTCGAATGTGCCGGAAGTACGGGTTCATCGCCCCCCGCAGTGGGATCGCTACCGAGGCTGATGAAGCGGCCGGCCTGGCGGCGAGGCTCGGCTTCCCGGTGGCCCTCAAGGTCGTTTCCCCCGACATCCTCCACAAGACCGACGTGGGGGGCGTCGAGTTGGGCTGCGGTTCGGAGCAGGAGGTGAAGGCCGCCTTCGCCCGCATCACGGAGAACGTTCGGCGGAAGGCGCCCGATGCCCGCGTCGAGGGGGTCAGCGTCGAGGAGATGGTCCGGGAGGGGGTGGAGGTCATCCTGGGCCTGACCCGCGACCAGCAGTTTGGCCCCGTGCTGATGTTCGGCCTGGGCGGCGTCTTCACCGAGCTGCTCCACGACGTCAGCTTCCGGACGCTGCCCGTCTCGGCGGTGGACGCCCGGGCCATGATCCGGGAGATCGAGGGGCGCCCGCTGCTGGAGGGCTACCGCGGGCAGCCGCCGGTCTCCGAGGAGATGCTGGTGGATCTGCTGATGAAGGCCAGCCGGATGGGGATGGATCTGGGCGACCGGCTGGAGTCGGTGGATCTGAACCCCATCGTGGTGTGGGGTGACCAGCACCGGGTGCTGGACGCCAAGGTCCTGCTCCAGCCGGAAGACAGGGTGGTGCCCGTCGCCCAGCCCAACAGCTCCCACCTGGAGGGCTTCTTCTCCGCCCGGTCGGTGGCCGTGGTGGGGGCCTCGTCTACCTGGGGGAAGGTGGGCAACTCCGTCCTGGACAGCCTGGTCAACCACGAGTACCGGGGCAGGGTGTACCCGGTGAACCCCACCAAGACGGAGATCATGGGGCAGAAATGCTACCCCAACCTCTCGGCCATCCCCGAGCCGGTGGATCTGGTGGCGGTGACCGTCGCCCTCTCCGTGGTGCCGGACATCCTCCGAGAGTGCGCCGCCAAGGGCATCCACAACGTGGTCATCCACTCCGGCGGGGGCAAGGAGCTGGGCGGGGAGAGCCTGGAGCTGGAAGCCACCATCAAACGGGTGGCTCGCGAGAGCGACGTGCGGATCGTGGGGTGCAACTGCATCGGGGTGTACGACAGCGAGACCAAGCTGGACACCCTCTTCCAGGTCCACGAGCGAATGGTGCGGCCGAAGAATGGTCCCATCGCCATCCTCACCCAGTCTGGGACCGTCGGCGCCGCCGTGGCGGAGTCGCTGGCTGACGTGGGGGTCTGCAAGTTCGTCAGCTATGGCAACCGGATCGACGTGGACGAGGCCGATCTCATCAGCTATCTGGCCGAGGATCCCAGCACTCGGGTGATCGCCTGCTACGTGGAGGGGTTGGCGGAGGGGCAGAAGTTCCTGGCGGCGGCCCGGCGGGTGGCGCCCAGGAAGCCCATCGTGGTGTTCAAGTCGGGCCGCTCCCAGCGGGCCGCACGGGCCTCAATGTCCCACACCGGCTTCTTTGGCGGCAGCTACGGGGTCGCCGCGGGGGCATTCCAGCAGGCCGGAATCATACCCGTCGATAGCTGCGAGGAGCTGGCGGCGGTGGCCCGGGCACTCGCCATGCAGCCTCGAGCCCGGGGCAGTCGGCTGGCCATGATCAGCAACGGCGCGGGGACCATGGTCCAGGCCATGGACCTGATGGAGGGGACCCACCTGACCATGCCGCCGCTGACCCCCGAGACCGTGTCGCGGTTGAAAGAGGTCTATCCTCCCTTCTACCTGGCACAGAACCCGGTGGACGTGACCGGCTCGGCCAACAGCGCCGACTACGAGGTGGGGATCGAGGCCCTGATGGAGGACCCCAACGTGGACATCGTGATGCCCTGGTTCGTCTTCCAGGACACGGCGCTGGACGAGCGGATCGTGGAGGTGCTGGCGAAGGCCTCGGAGCAGTACGACAAGCCGATCCTCTGCGGCTCCATGGGCGGCCCCTACACCGACGGGATCTCCCAGACCATTCAGGGGCGGGGGGTCCCCATGTACCACACGGTCCGGGAGTGGGTGGCGGCGGCCAAGGGCATCGCGCCGAGGCAGTAGGGATTCCCTCTCCCCTTGGGAGAGGGTCGGGGTGAGGGCTTGCTCTGAAGCGTCGAACCAGCCCTCACCCGCCCTTTGGGCCTTGACGGCACGCTCGCTACCGTCAAGTCTCCCAGAGGGAGAGGCGCTACTCTACCTGGCGATCTGCTCCAGGGTCTTCCCTTTGGTTTCCTCACCCAGCAGCGCCACGTTGATGGCCCCCACCAGCAGCACCGCCGAGAACATCAGGAAGATCGTCTCGTAGCCTACCCCCCAGCTCCCCAGCATCTGGCCCACTACCAGGGGTGCCACCACGCCGCCGGAGCGACCGCAGGCCGCGGCCCATCCGGTGCCGGTGCCCCTGACCCGGGTGGGGTACATCTCCGGGGTGTAGGTGTAGACCACGCCCCAGGCCCCCAGGTTGAAGAAGGAGAGGAAGCAGCCCCAGAACAGCACCATCGACTCGGTCCCCGCGTTCCTGAAGAAGAAGGCGCCGACGGCGGTGAGGAACAGGTAGGAGGCGAGGGTCCACTTCCTTCCCAGCTTCTCCACCAGGTAGGCGGCGCTGAAGTAGCCCGGGATCTGGGCCAGGGTGATGATCAGGACATAGCCGAAGGACTTGGTCAGGTCCCGCCCCGCCTCGGACAGCAGGGTCGGCATCCAGGTGAAGATGCCGTAGTAGGAGTAGACGATGGTGAACCAGAGGACCCACAGCATCACCGTACGGCGACGGTAGGGCAGCGACCACAGCTCCGCGAAGCGGCTGAGGGCACTCCTGGCCGGCTGCTCCTTCCGGTCCGCCCGGGCCAACCGCACAGCTTCAACCGGGGCCACGCCGGAGGCCTTCTCCACGCTTGCGATCACCTGCTCCGCCTCGGCCACCCGGCCCTGGCTCAGCAGGAAGCGGGGCGACTCGGGCAGGGATCGCCGGAGCACGAAGACGTAGAAAGCCGGCAGGGCCCCCACCAGGAAGGCGGCGCGCCAGCCGTACTGGGGTATCAGGAAGAAGGCGATGAGGGCGGCCAGGACCCAGCCGTAGGCCCAGAAGCTCTCCAGCAGCACCATCAGCCGGCCCCGCCACCTGGCCGGAGAGAACTCGCTGACCAGGGTGCTGGCGATGGGAAGCTCCCCACCCAAACCGAAGCCCACCAGGAATCGGGCGGCCACCAGGGAGAGGTAGCTCCAGGCGATCGCGCAGAAGCCGGTGGCGAAGCTGAAGATCAGCAGGGTGGTCTGGAAGACGGTCTTGCGGCCGAAGCGGTCGGCCAGGGTGCCGGACGTCGCGGCGCCCACCAGCATCCCCAACAGGCCGATGCTGAGCATCCAGGCCACCTGGTCGGGGGCCAGCTTCCACTCCTTGGCCAGGGTGGCGACGACGAAGGAGATGATGCCCACGTCCATGGAGTCGAACATCCAGCCGATGCCGCTGACCCCCAGCAGCCGCCAGTGGAAGCGGCCGAGGGGCAGCTTGTCGAGCCGAAGGGTGGGGTCCACCGCGGGCTCTTGGGTCTCGCGCTCTGTTATCAAAGGAACAGCCTCCTTCAAGGGCAAATAGCCGCACCCCATACGGGTGGGCTCAACCTCGCAAGGTAGTCGCAGCCGTGGTAAGGATTAGCGAAACGAGGCCGGATGTCAGTCCTCGAAGAGGAAGCCCCGCTGGCGCAGCGCGGACTTGGCCCGCTCCAGCAGCTCGAGCCGTGGCGCCTCCACCGTGTGGAGATGGATACCTTCGGTCAGCTCGGAAAGGAGCCGGGCCCGCTTCTCCCGCATCCCCGCCAGCCACTCCCGCAGATCCTCCCGGGAGTCCAGCATCAGCATGCCTCGGATCTCGCCGTAGACCGGGTGGTCCACGGTGACGTCCACGATCCTGATGCCGAGGTCCAGCAGGAGGGAGAGTTCCTCCTCCGTCTGGTCGGGCCGGTGGCGCACCGCGAGGATGGCCCGGTGGCTGCCGGGGCCAAGGGCCGTAGCCAGCAGGTAGCCGCGAGCGGCGCCCACGATGGGGTGGCCGCCGGCCCGCAGCAGGGCCACGTCCTGGGCCACCGTCTGCCTGGTGGCGCCCAGCCGCTGACCCAGCTCGGTGCCCGACAGGGGCTTGGGGGAGTTGGACAGCATGTCCACCAGCCGCCGCCGTCTCTCGTCGCTCAAAAGGGGACCTCCAGTAGGGCGCAGCGTCGCGAACTGCGCCAAAGGCTACTACCAGGACAGCTGTCTTGTCAACTGTCTTTACAGCTCTGCCTCGAGATCGCGCGGCATTCTGGAATCGAGCAACCCCTGCACGGATGCCGTCCCCAATCCGTGGATGGCCGGCCCTGGCGACGAGGGGGGGGGTGGATTACCGGGGCCGACGCCGTCGGGGAGGGCGGCAGGGGGATCGAGGCTTCTTCCGCCGCGGGGTTCCCCTCGGGCGCGGGACGGCGGCGGAGGGGCTACAGGGCCTTCACTATC
>JAJZRD010000151.1 GCA_021845945.1 Chloroflexota bacterium | reverse complement strand
CATACTACGGGCCTGCAACTTAGTGCAGGCAAGCTGCGTGCCGGGGAGATCGGCAAAGGCCTGCGCCATCACCGCGCGGAAGAAAGGGCAAGGGGGCCTCAACACAGCAGGGGCGACGCGTGCGTCGCCCCTGCTCTTCTCGACCATCGCGCTCTGCTACCGGGACGGCCCCCGGAAGGAAGTCTCCCCGTCCCGACCGTTCTTTCCCTTGTCGTCGTCGGTGCGGCCGTCGTCCGATCCGATGGTGGCCGGCGGACGGGAGCTACGGTCGCCGTCACGCTCCCTGCTCCCCTCCTGACGATTCCGCTCTGTGCCGGCCGTCGCCAGGGGCGACGGAGTTCCACCGGCCGCCGCAACAGGTGAAGGGGTCGACGTCCGGTTGTCGGCCACCGAGGTCGGGATGCCGGGTGTTGAGCCCTGAAGGCTGGGCTTCCAGGGCAGATGACTGGGAACCGGGGACTGCGAGGAATCCTTCACGCCCAGTCCTGAATCCTCAGCCCTCAGTCCCGACGCGTCTTTCTCTCGCTCCTTCTCCCCATCTCCGCGTCGCCCGTCGCCCCTGGATTTCTCCAGCGGCTGCTCCTCAGCTTCCTCGGTAGCGGTCGGCACCGGAGCAAGTCTCGCCTTGGCCTGAGGCTCGTGGCCCTTGCCGGGCAGATCGGCCGGGACGACCCTGGTGGGGGCCGGGGGAGTCGGCACACCGGTGGTGGACTTCGGCGTCTCCGCCGCCTTCTCCTCACCATCGCCCGGCTTCTTGCCGCTCCGGGCCACCCCTCGCTGGGAGACCTCCATGGCATGGAGGATGGCCGGTTGGGCCGCAGCCGGGACCTGCTCGTACACCCTGAACAGCTGCTCCTGCTGGTGAGCCAGAGATTCCTGGAACTGCTGGCTCTCTCCCTGGGAGACGGTTCCCGCCGTCTGCACCCGATCCACCGCGCCCTCAACCCGCTCCTCGTACAGCGCCAGCCCCTGCTCCACGGCCTGGATCTTACCCTGTCGGGCGGCAGCCTCCACCTCCTGCAACCGTCTGCCGGCGAACTGTATCTCCAGCTCGGCCCGGCGCTGAGGATCGGGGGTCAACGCCATCTGAGCGTTTTCCACGGCCAGCTTCAGGGGATAGAGCGGCTCCTCGGGGAGGCTGCCGGCAGAGGCCACCATGGTGCCTCCCAGCAGCATCGCGGATAGGGCAACGCCCGCGGCGAGGCGGGCCATAGGGGTAGCCCACGCGGGGGTTGGACGAAGAACCCGCCAACCCCAAGGCAGCAGCGGACTGCGGGTTGGAGCGGGGACGGCCGGGGTGGCAAAGACGGGTCGCTTGAAGCTTCTGAGACCCTCGGGCGCCGATACCTTCGGCGCGGAGCGCAGCTCCATAGCCAGCATCAGCAACGGCTCGAGCTCCGGCCTCAGCTCCGGATAGGAGCACAAAGCCTCCTCGAGGGTGGCCTCACCGCCCTCCAGTCTCGCCAGACAATCGGCCAGAGCCGCTTCCACGCCCTTCGACACTCTCCCCGCCCTCTTGCTCCAGAATCTTTCTCAAAGCCGCCAGGGCCCGGTGCTGGATCACTCTCAGCGCCCCCTGGCTCTTCCCCATGATCTCGGCCACCTGGGCGTAATCCATCTCCTCGATGAACCGCAGCACGATCACCGTGCGCTGGTCCTCGGGAAGCCGCCGGATGGACGCTTCCAGCCCCCTCAGCGACTCCCCGTGAAGGTACTCGCCCTGGGGATCCGGCTCCTGGGATACCAGACCCTCGTCCAGTTCACCTCGCGGCTTCGCCGTCCTGTAGTGGTCGATGACCGCGTTCCTGGCCAGCCGCATCACCCAGTGGGAGAAGGGGATCTCCCGCCACCGATATCGAGGCATCGCCTCCCACGCCTTCAAGAAGATCTGGGCGGTGAGGTCTTCAGCCTCGGCAGCCCCGTTGACCTTGTAGTAGACGTAACGGTAAACGGTGTCCAGGTGGAGGTCGTACAGCCGCCCGAAGGCTTCCCCATCCCCCTGGCAAGCCCGCTGAACCAGGAGCTGTAGCTCCTCCTGAGCCTTCCGCTCGTCTTCTACTGAAATCGCGAGGCTTTCATCCATAAGAACGCCCTGGCCGGAGAGTTGTTACAAAGAAGAGGGAGTTTTCTGAGGATACGTGGGACTCTAGGGGCACGTCAAGTTATTGTCCATGCGTAATTAGTACTATCCGGAACGGAGGCCGGCCAACCGATGCGCTCGCCCCGACCCCCGTGGACTGGCCTGATGTATGCAATCCCTTCTTCCGTGGAGATTCATCGATGAGAATCGGTATTCTGGGCCCCATCTCGTGGCGCATCCCCCCGAGGCACTACGGCGGTTGGGAGTTGGTTACCTACAACCTGGTGGAGGGGCTCGTGGCCCGCGGACACCAGGTGACCCTCTTTGCCACCGCCGATTCCGAGACCAGCGCAAGGCTGCTCAGCGTCTGCCCGAGGCCGCTGTCGGAGGACCCCGGCCTCTCCGCCAGGATGTACGAATCGCTGCACGCGGCACTGGCCTTCGAACACGCCGGAGAGTTCGACCTGATCCACAACCACCTGGGTTGTTACCCCACCTGCTACTCCCGGGTGATTCCCGTGCCGATGATCACCACCCTGCACGGCTCGGCCGCCGAGGACCACAGCCGCCTCATCTACTCCCGGTACCGGGATTCCTTCTACGTCT
The DNA here is from genome assembly GCA_021845945.1 of Chloroflexota bacterium. Next base: position 6,299 of record JAJZRD010000151.1, on the reverse strand, counting down.
CCGTCACCGACGCAGAGCGGCAGCTGGCACCCGAGCTAAACTACGTGGCCACCGTTCACAACGGGATCGACGTGGGGGCCTTCGACCTCAATCCTGCGCCCGGAAGCTATCTGCTGGTGCTGGGTCGTATGTCGCCCGACAAGGGGATCCACTCCACTATCGCCGTGGCGCGGCGGTGCGGCATGCGGCTGATCCTGGCCGGCATCGTGCCGCGGGAGAACGAGGAGTACTTCGAGACCCACGTCAGGCCCCACCTGAAGCCGGGGGTCATAGACTTCATCGGCCCGGCCGATCACGCCCTGAAGAGCCGATTGCTGCAGGGGGCCTACGCCTTCTTGCACCTGATCACCTACCACGAGGCCTTCGGCCTCACCATGGTGGAGTCCATGGCCTGCGGCACCCCGGTCGTCGCGGTGCCGATGGGCTCCGTCACGGAGCTGGTGCTGAACGGGGAGACCGGCTTCTGGGCCGACGACGTGGAGGAGGTGTGCCGGGTACTGCCGAAGGTGGCGGAGCTAGACAGGACTCGATGCCGCCGGTGGGTGGAGGAGAGGTTCGGGGTGGACCAGATGGTGGACCGCTACGTGGAAGTCTATGAGGGCGTGCTTGCCGGTAGGACTGAGGGCTGAGTCATCCTCTACTCAGTCCTCAGTCCTCAGTCCTTTTCCTCTTCGGGCTCCTCGGTTACCGCCTCGCCACCCTCGTTGCCGATAGCCCCGAACCCGGTATCGCCGTAGCCGCCGGTCACGCCGGGGTCGGTGTCGGCCCCCAGGCCGGCCGTTTCGTAGCCCCTGGATAGAGCCCTCTGGCCGGTTGCCACCGTCGCGTTATTCAGCGCCCGGACGAAGGTCCAGACCGCGTCTTCGCTGATCCCCTCGGACATAGCGATCTCGTAGGGCCTGCGCCCCTCGGCGATCGCCTGGGCCATTCGCTGCTCCTGATCCGACAGCGACTCCACCAGGCCGGGCACGCTCTTCAGGCGATCCCTCAGATCCCTGAAGCCACGCTCCTCTTCCTCTGCATACTCTCTTGGAACCATGGCGGTTTCCTGCCCCACTTAGATAATTGCCGATCGAAACCCGCGGGTGGGTGGCGCGGCGCCGGCGCCGGCCTCGATCCTCTCAACTAATTGAGATGGGCCGCTCAGTGGAGGCGACCCAACCAAGCGACCCCATCAATGTGATCGGCGATCCGCATACGCCCGCATCACCTCCCTCACAGGACGGTAACTCCCTTGAGGATGGTTACGCTACCTACCGGAGGCGCACGAAGCATGCCATATTCCACGCTCGTCCGATCAGGATTCCTTATAACAGCGATAGAGTCTCCAATCTTGACAATATGTATTGCCAAGTGCAAATTAACACTCTCACTGCCATCGCCCGTCCAACGGAGTACGGGTGTCCAACCTGCCGGAGATCGCGGAGGGATGCCCTTGGATGCCAACCTGATGCTGTTCAGCCTTTTCGGAGGGGTGTACCTCCTCCTGTACGGGATCCGCCTGGCAGGGGACGGCATGCAGCGGGCGGCCGGCAACCAACTGCGGCAGATCCTGGGCACTCTCACCAAACACCGGGTATCGGGGCTGCTGGTGGGTGCGGGGCTTGCCGCCGTGCTGCAGAGCAGCGGCGCCACCACGGTGATGATGGTGAGTCTGGTGGGCGCCGGGCTGATGAGCCTGCGGCAGGCCATCAGCGTCATCCTGGGCGCCGACATCGGCACCACCATCACCGTCCAGCTGATCGCCTTCCGGATCCTGGATTACGCCGTGCTCCTGGTCGGGCTGGGGCTCGCCATCATGTTCGGCTTCCGCCGCAGCTCCTACCGCCACCTGGGGGAGGGGATCCTCGGCTTCGGCTTCATCTTCCTGGCCATGAAGATCATGATCGACAGCATGGCTCCCCTACGCCAGAGTCCTCTCTTCCAGGAGATCCTGCTGAATCTGGTGGGTATGCCCCTGCTGACGCTGCTGGTTTCCGCGGCGCTAACGGCCCTCGTGGCATCCAGTGCGGCCACCATCGGCCTCGCCATCACCCTGGCCCTCCAGGGTCTGATGCCGCTGCCGGTGGGGATGGCCATCGTCCTGGGGGCCAACCTCGGCACCTGCGCCACCGCCCTGGTGTCATCCCTGGGCACGGCTCCGGAGGCCCGGCGGGTGGCTATCGCCCACACCCTCATCAAGTCGGTGGGGGTGCTGGCCCTGCTCCCCTTCCTGCAGCCACTGTCCGGCCTCGTGGGGCTCACCGCTGGCGACGTGCCGCGCCAGGTCGCCAACTTCCACACCCTGTTCAACCTGGCCCTGGCCGTGGCCTTCCTGCCCTTCACCGGCCCCTTCGCCAACCTGGTGGCCGGCCTGGTGCCCGACGTGAAGAAGGCTGGCGATCCCATGCAGCCCCGCTACCTGGACGATACCGTCTTGGACACCCCGCCGCTGGCCTTGGGCCAGGCCACCCGGGAGACCCTGCGGATGGCCGACCTGGTGCAGGAGATGTTCCGGGACGCGATGACGGTGTTCCGAAGCAACGACCTGGCCCTGGCGGAGGAGCTCCAGACCCGGGACGACGTGGTGGACCGGCTGGAGGAGCACATCAAGCACTACCTGACCCGCCTCAGCGAGCAGAGCCTGGCACCGGAGCAATCGAAGCGGGAGGTGAGCCTGCTGTTCATGATCCAGGACCTGGAGAACATCGGCGACATCGTCGACAAGAATCTGATGGAGCTGGCGAAGAAGAAGATCGCCAACCGGCTGGAGTTCTCCCCCGATGGGGCCAGGGACATCGAGCAGCTGAACAAGTTGGTGGCGGAGAACCTCAACCTGGCCGTGTCGGCCTACGCCACCCAGGACGCCGATCTCGCCCAGAAGCTGCTGCGCCACAAGCTGAACATAACCCGCATCGAGCGGGAGTTGAAGCAGGCCCACATCCGCCGCCTCCACGAGGGGGTCAAGGAGAGCATGGACACCAGCGCCATCCACCTGGACGTGCTCTCCAACCTGGAGCGAATCAACTCCCACGCCACCAACATCGCCTTCGTCGTGTTGGGCGAGGTGTAGCCAGGGAAGCCTCCCTGTGCTAACCTGCCCGCTGGACCCCATCAACCATCGGGTAGGAGGGTAGATTGACCCTCAAGCTGGGTCTCATAGGCTTCGGGGTGATCGGCAGGGCCGTCGCCCAGGCGGTCCAGGAGGGCACGGCGGGCGATACGCAGGTCGTCGCCGTGCTGGTCAGGGATGCGGCCAAGCACAGCGCCGACGCAGTCAACTTCCCCTGGTTGCTCACCGATCGGCCGGACCTCTTCTTCCGCCAGCCCATGGACCTGGTGGCAGAGGCCGCCGGCCACGAGGCAGTGCGCCGCTACGTCGTGGAGACCCTCCGCTCCGGCAGAGACTTCCTGACCCTTAGCGTCGGCGCCTTCGCCGACGAGTCGCTCCTCTTCCGGGCCAGAGAGGCGGCCACGGCCTCCGAGAGACAGATCCTGGTGCCATCGGGTGCCATCGGCGGCCTCGACGCCATCACCGCGGCGGCCGTGGGGGGGCTGGAGGAGGTCACCATCACCACCCGCAAGCCACCCCGAGCCTGGAAGGGGACCGCTGCCGAGCAACAGGTAGACCTGGAGAGCCTGACGGAAGCTCACTGCCTGTACGAAGGTCCGGCCCGCCGGGCGGCCCTGCTTTACCCCCAGAACGTCAACGTCCAGGCGGCCCTCGCCCTGGCCGGCATCGGGCTGGATAGGACTCGCTCCCGGATCTACGCCGACCCGACTGTCCGCCACAACAGCCACGAGATCGTCGCCCGGGGCGCCTTCGGAGAGGTTCGGGTGGCCATCGGCAACGTGCCCTCCGAAGGCTCGGCCAAGACCGGCCGCCTCACCGCGATGAGCATGGTGAAGGCGATTCGCCATCGGACGGCGCCGCTGGTCGTGGGGCTGTGAAGTGACGAGTCGTGAGCGCTGAGTCGCCACCTGTCAGCGCCCATCCCTCGGCCCTCGGCCCCGGGAGGAGCTCCCCCTGGGTCAAGTTGGCGGCCGCCGCCGCCGTTCTCTTTGCCATCCTGCTGATGCCCGCCCAACCGGGCCTTTCCAGTCAGGGCCAGCAGGTGCTCGCCATCGTCGCTGGGGCGGTCGTGCTGTGGGCAACCGAGGCGCTGCCGGTAGCCGTCAGCTCCCTCCTGGTGGTGGTTCTGCTGAACGTAACGGGCGGGGTGAAGAGCCCGTCGGAGGCCCTGATCGGCTTCTCCTCCCCCATTCTCTACTTCCTGATTGGCTCCCAGGTCATGGGAGCCGCTGTGATGAAATCGGGCCTTGCGGCACGCCTGGCGGGCTACCTGGTGGATCGCTCCGGCGGCAGCCCCCGAAGGTTGACCGCTCAACTGCTGCTGGCCCTGCCCTTCATGGCCTTCCTCATCCCCTCCGCCATCAACCGCAACACCATGCTGATCCCCGCCTACGAGCAGGTCTTTCGCTCCCTATCGGCAAGCAGGGGCGATCGCCTGACCAAGGTGATCATGCTCACCCTGGGAATGCTGAACCCTCTGGCTTCCTCGGCCTTCATGACCGGCGGACTGGCCTCTATGACCACCTCCACACTCCTTGGCGGATTCACCTGGTTCCGCTGGTTCGCCCTGATGGCCGCTCCCTACTACCTGCTGATGGCGCTGGGCGGGGTGCTGATCTACCTGCTCTACCGCCCACACTCAGCACTCAGCACCCGGCACTCAGCACCCGGCACTCAGTCCTCAGTCCACGGTCCTCGATCCTCGGCGTCCCTGTCCCGCGATGAGTGGGTGACGCTGCTGGTGATCGCGGCCACCTCGGCGCTGTGGCTGGCCCTGTTCGTGATCCTGGTCACCTCGGTGGTGCACCTGGGGATCCCCAATCAATCCGCCTGCATAGCCCTGCTCATACCGGTGGTGACGGCCTTTGCCACGGCCACAGGGATCGATCCCGTGGCGGCCGGACTGATCGTCGGGATCGTGGTGGACGCGGTGATCCTCTACCAGGTGCAGACGGTGACCATCCTGATTGCCTACGAGACGGGCCACTTCTCCACCAGGGACGTGTCGAAGGTCGGCCTGGGGATGCTGGCGCTCACCATCGCCGTGGTGCTGCTGGTCGCCATCCCCTGGTGGGGTCTAATGGGATTGCCCTTCGCTTTGTGACGAGCGAAGGGCAATCCGAGAGAACGTTTGAAGCTGTTGGGGACTCCCCCTACTCCGCGAGGAAGCCCATGCGGACGGCACCGTAGCGGCGACCCTTGACGAAGAAGGGGACGGCCAGGTCGCAGACGGTGTCCCCGGTATCCCGAGCCTGGGTCTGCAGCAGGAAGATATCCGGCGGCACGGGCTGGTCTGGATTGACCCCGGAGGCCAGGAACTGGGCCTTCGCCGCCCTCTTGGGGACCCGATCCCACCCCTTCAGCCCCACCCTGGCCGCGTGCAGCACCACCGGGTAGTCGGTGATCCACTTGACCCGGTTGAGCACCGAGTCGGCCTTCGGATCGCCCTTCCAGTCCGGGCAGTACTTGGTGAGATGAGTGAAGTTATAGCCGTTGACGTCCGGGACGCACACGTTGTTCAGACGCCTGTCCTTGGCCAGGTACTTATCCAGGATCGCCCGCACCGGCACGTCCAGCAGGTGATCCCAGGAAACGGAGTACTTGGGCGGCGTGAACCCCTCCTGGGGCACCCGGCGCACGTCGAAGAGATGCGAGAGCCGCTGGATCATGGGACCCTTGATCTCCTCGTAGCGCCAGCCAACGAGCTGATCCAGGGTGAGTCTCCTCTCGTCGATCGCCTTCTCCATGAGGGCTCGGATCTCCTCGACGCACTCCAGGGTCCACTCCCGCACCTGCTCCGTAAAGGTCCCCAACCTGTATCGAGACAGCAGGCGGTGGATCTCCATGGTGGCGACGCCGATCTCTTGAGAGGTGGCCGATGCCTCCACGCTCGCGGCCATATCCCTGGCCGCTTCGTTCAGCTTACCCACCCCGGCGGCCACGTCGTCGATGGTGGCCGCCATCTCCTCGTTGGCCGACGCCACGGAGCCCATCTCCTCGGTGGAGCGACTGGCCAGGTCGGAGATCGCTGCCAGGGTGTCGCGCGAGGAAGAGGCCTCCTTCACCGCCGACTCCGCCTCCTGGACGTTCCGCCCAATGACCGCCGCCAACTCCCCCATCTCCCCCTGGAGGCCCTTCACCATCCGGAAGATCTCCTTGGTGCTGTCCCGGGTCCGCTCCGATAGCTTCCGAACCTCGGTAGCCACCACCGCGAAGCCCCGGCCGTGCTCTCCCGCCCTCGCCGCCT
>JAJZRD010000150.1 GCA_021845945.1 Chloroflexota bacterium | reverse complement strand
GAGCAGCTGCTCTCGCCGCTGCGAGGGCTTGACAGGCATATTGCAATTTGCTATACCTGTGCTTGCAAATTGCAAGAGGGGGAAGGATGCGACTCGGCGAGAAGCTTCGGCACCTCCGCTACGTGGAGGGCGTTCAGCGGGGACTGGGAAGGGCCATGACCAAGGCCGAGTCGATCCGCGCCATGCGGCAGGAGCTGGGCGAGGCGGTCAGCCACCCCTACCTCTGCCAATTGGAGGGAGGGAGCAGGGTTCACATGACCGCCAGGACCCGGGAGCTGCTGGCCCGCTTCTTCCAGGTGCTGCCCGGCTACCTGGTGGACGATCCCGAGGGCTTCGAGGTCAGTCTGCGAACCGAGCTGCCCTCCAGACCCGAGGGGCTACGGGGCTGGTTCCTCACCCAGGCCGAGGCGCTGCGCGACGAGCCCCAGCTGGCCCACGTGCTGTTCAAGCTCTCCCGAGCCCAGGATCCGATGCGATTCGTCACCATCCTGGACCGGCTGTTGGAGCTGCCGCCCTCGGAGCTGGATCACATCGAGGGAGAGACGAATAACGAGAGGAGCGCGATGCCATGAGCAGCGGGGGGCCTCAGGAGGTCCGCTCCCAACTGATAGAGATGAAACGGCTGCTGGTGGACGCCATGGCCAACGAGCAGCGGCTGTACCAGAGCTACTCCGAGGCGAGCCGGGAGGCCCAGCGATGGAGGGGGAGGGCCGAGCTGGCCCTCGGCAGGGGGTCCGAGGAGCTGGCTCGGGCGGCCCTGGGTCGGGCCAGCGACTACGGCGACAGGGCATCGCGGCTCCACCAGCAGTACCTGGCTCAGAAGGACAGCGTGGAGACCATGAAGGCCCGGCTGCGGGATCTGGAATCCCGTCCTCGACTGCTTCCGGCCGCCGGCCGTCCCAGGGAGCTCGCTCGGCCGGAGCTCGCTCTGGCCCCAGGGAAACGACAGGAGGAGCGAGCCAGGGAGGAGCGGGCCCGGCTCGCCGCATGGGCCGAGCTGGAGAGGGACGAGCTGGCGGAGAAGCTAGAGGCCCTGGAGCGCGAGGAGCGGCTGGAGCGGCAGCTGGCCGAGTTGAAGCAACGACTCGGCAGCCACAGGCCACAGGACATGGCAAGTGCCGAGTCCTGAGTTCCAGGTCCTCTCACTTGGCACGCAGCACCCAGGACTCAGCACTTGCTCGTTTGGGGGGGGTGATCGGCGATGTTCCCAATACCTGACGCCCTGGCCGCCTTCTACCTGACCTGCTTCGCGGTGGGCTTCCTGTTCGTCGTTGTCTCGCTCTTTCTGGGGCTCACCCACGACACTTTGCACCTGCCCGGGCTGTCACATGGAGATGGGGGCCACGGGGGTCTGGAAGGGCTGCACCACGGGGCAGCCGGGGACACTGGCCTCCACGGTGGGGAGATTGAAGTGACTCCGGCTGCCGAAGCGGGACCGGACGGTGCCGGCGGCACCGTTCATCCGATCCATCACGCCGGCCACGGGGTATCGCCCCTGAACCTGAGCACAGCCATGGCCTTTCTCACCTGGTTTGGGGGTGCCGGCTACATCTTGAGGGTATACGCCGGCCTCTGGGGGCTGGCCAGCATAGTGGCGGCATCCCTGGCGGGGCTGGCAGGAGGGGCGATCATCTTCTACTTCCTGGCCAGGGTCCTGCTGCCGGGGCAGCGAATCCTGGACCCCGCCGACTACCGGATGGAGGGGACCGTCGCAGAGGTGACCGTCCCCATCCAGCCCGGCATGGTAGGGGAGATAGTCTACAGCAAGGGCGGCAGCCGCCACAGCGACGGCGCCAGGAGCGTGGACGGCAGCGCCATTGAACACGGAACGGAGGTGGTGATCGTTCGCTACGAGCGGGGCATAGCCTACGTAGAGCCGTGGAGCAGCTACGTGCGCAAAGGGTAGCATAGTAGCTGCACCGACGTTTGAGGAGGAGTTGCAGTGTATTTTGGCCAAGTGTTGATCATCGCGAGTCTGGCGGTCCTGGTGATCTTCATGATCTTCCTGATCGCCGCCCGGATGTTCCGAAAGGTGGGCCCCAATCAGGCGCTGATCGTCTTCGGCTTTGGTGGCACCCGAATAGTCCAAGGGGGCGGCGCGGTGGTGCTGCCCATGGTGCAGAGCTCCCAAGAGCTATCCCTGGAGTTGATGAGCTTCGACGTGGCTCCCCAGCAGGACCTTTACACTCAACAGGGCGTGGCTGTGAATGTCGAGGCTGTGGCGCAGATCAAGGTCAAGTCAGATCCGGAGAGCATCAGGACTGCCGCTGAACAGTTCCTGAGCAAGAACTTTCAGCAGCGTCAGGAAGCCCTGACCCTGGTGATGAACGGGCATCTGCGAGGGATCGTCGGCCAGCTCACAGTCGAGCAGATCGTCAAGGAGCCGGAGATGGTGGCCGGCAAGATGCGCAGTACCTGCGCCGAGGACCTTTCCAAGATGGGGCTGGAGGTGGTCTCCTTTACCATCAAGGAGGTGCGCGACAAGAACGAGTACATCGCCAACATGGGCCGGCCGGACGTGGCGCGGATCAAGAGGGACGCGGACGTGGCATCGGCGGAGGCCGAGCGAGACACGGCCATCCGGCGGGCGAACGCTATGAGGGAGGCTGCCATCGCCAAAGCCCAGGCCGACCAGGAGCGAGTGATCGCAGAAACCGCTTCCATGGCAAAGCAAGCCGAGGCTACCCGGGACATGGACCTGAAGAAGGCCGATTACGATGCGTCCGTGAAGAAGGCTCAGGCCCAGGCGGACAAGGCGTATGAGATCCAGACCAACGTCATGCAGCAGCAGGTCGTCACCGAGCAGGTCAAGGTGGAGCGGGTCCAAAGGGAGGAGCAGATCAAGGTGCAGGACGCCGAGATCCTGCGCCGCGAGAGGGAGCTGATAGCCACCGTCCTGAAGCCGGCTGAGGTCGAGCGACAGAAGATCGAGGCGCTGGCCGAGGCGGAGAAGCAGAAGCGGGCCACCGAGGCCGAGGGAGAGGCCGAGGCCATCCGGGCCCAGGGTCTCGCCGAGGCGGAGATCATCAAGGCGAAGGGCCAGGCCGAGGCCGAGGCCATGACGGTGAAGGCCGCTGCCTTCCACCAGTACAACCAGGCCGCGGTACTGGACAAGCTGCTCACCGGCTTGCCGGAGGTGGTGCGGGCCATGGCCGAGCCGTTGGCGAAGGTGGACAAGATCACCATCGTCTCCACCGGCGACGGCCAGGGCGGGCTGGGGGCCAGCCAGATCACCGGCGACGTGGCGAAGATGATCGCCCAGGTGCCGGCCCTCTTCGAGACCCTGTCGGGAATGAAGGTGGGCCAGCTGATGGAGAAGGTGCCGGGCCTCACCGCAGTCAACGGCGAGGAGAAGACCGAGGCAGTGAGCACGGGGCAATAGGCACAAGGCAGGGTGTAGGAGCCGGCTCCTGCCGGCCCACTCTACGGGCGACAACTGCACAGCAGCAACAAGAAGAAGTAAGAGGAGACGAAAGTGAGTCTACTGGACAGAGTCGGTACACTGGTTAGGGCCAACATCAACGACCTGCTCGACCGCGCCGAAGACCCCGAGAAGATGATCAAGCAGTACATCCTGGACATGCAGAACCAGCTGATGCAGGTCAAGACCCAGGTAGCCGCGTCCATCGCCGACGAGCAGAAGCTGTATCAGCACCATCTCCAGAACCAGGAGGCGGCGGACGACTGGCAGAAGAAGGCGGAGCTGGCGGTAACCAAGGGCGAGGACGACCTGGCCAAGCAGGCGCTCCAGCGCCACAACAGCTTCCAGAGCACCGCCGATGGCTACAAGACCCAGTACGAGGACCAGAAGCAGCAGGTAGAGCTGCTGAAGAGCGCCCTCGAGAAGCTGGAGGCAAAGCTCGAAGAGGCCGAGCGGAAGAAGGACCTGCTGATCGCCCGCAGCCGCCGAGCGGAGGCCGAGCAGAAGATTCACGAGACCATGGCCGGCATCGGCAAGACCGGGGCCCTGGAGGGCTTCGAGCGGATGGAGGACAAGGTCGAGGAGAAGGAGGCCCGGGCCAAGGCCGCGGCCGAGCTGGACACCGACACCCTGGAGGACAAGTTCGCCGCCCTGGAGAAGAGCAGCGACGTGGACGACCAGTTGGAGGAGCTGAAGGCGAAGCTGAAGAAGCCCGAGCAGGGAGCGTAGCCGGCGTGAGCACTTCCTGCTGATCGTCGAAGTTGGCGGGATTCGTTGCGAAGTCAGCGGACACGATTTGCAGAGTTAAGTAGCAGCGGCTACTTGACAAGTAGTAGCAGTTGAGGACGGCCAATTGGCCGTCCTCAACTGCTACGAATACCGTCTCTACACTCCGCCGGACTGTTGCCTCTCATGGCACGCTACCTGTGACTCCACATACGATCACTCGAAATAAGAGGTTGCAGGAAGGGCAGTCTGGCAAGGACCGGAGCGAGGAGCAGGCCGGCAGCCGTCGGCAGCACAGCTATGACGGCACTCCCTACGATGTCCGACGGGTAGTGGATACCCACCGCTACGCGGGCCAAACCGATTAGGAGAGCCCAGAGGAGGGGCCATACTCCCAGGTGAGGCCGACGCCAGAGAAGCGGTCCGATCAGAGCCACTCCAAGCAGAGTATGGTCACTGGGAAAAGATGAATCGGCCGCATGAGGGACAAGCAGCGCAATCGGCAGGGCTACAAAAGGCCGAGGTCGCTCTATGGCATGACCGTGTTCCAGCACTACGACGGCTAGCAGCGCCAATGCAAAGGAGATCACACACGCCAACAGCACCGACCGCCGCTCTGTCCTGTCCGAACCAGGCCATAGCCAGAGGACACCCAGCAACAGCGGCAGCAACACAATACCACTCTCCGCCACCAGAACGGCAAGGTAGACAGCGGCCGGCTGGGACGCAACCCACTGGTTCAATGTGAGAACGATGTGCTGGTCCACGCGTCCCTTCCCCTTTTCCTGCTCGACTGCTCCAAGACTCCGAGTCTCAGGTGCTTCACCCCCCTGGAGCCTCATCCCATGACCGAAGTCTACCAGAAGAGTGCGGCTGTAGTACTGGGCCGATCAATCAGAGGGAGTGGGCAGGCAACAAGCTGCCCCTCCCACGGACCGCCGGTGGCCTTGGACGATGGTCGCCGGTACCTCACGCACGCGGGTATAGATCCTCGGGACTGAAGAGCAGTATCCGCTCCGCAGGGTTCGCCGCGAGCTCGATCAGGTCGTTGGTGAATCCCGACTTGGAGAAGAGGGCTCTCCAGGGTCGATCGACCGGCTTGAGATCGCCGTAGGCCTTCCTCAAGGCTGCTTGCAGCCCCTCCAAGTCGCGTTTATCTACCTTCTGGACGGACCATTTGCACTCTCCGATCAGTACCGCACGTCCCCCATCTGTGGCCACGACGTCGAGCTCATCCATGGCGTCTTCTCGTGCGGTCCACCACGACCCAAGGCTATCGAAAGACAGCTGCGAGGGTAGGCGGCCGGCGCCGCAGGCCACCCAGACGAACTGCCGGCAGATATCCTCGAAGGCATGCTCCGACACGTACTTGTCGAAGTCCGCCTGGATCTGACGTAGCGCCTCATCATAGTGCCGCATGCCCAGGAGGTGTCGGAGACGGTCGACATATCGATACCAGAATGCAACGTAGTGATCGGCCAGCCTGTAGAGGCTGTTCCTGGAGCGTTGGCGGTGTCGCTCGTGAAGGGGCACAACCCGTTCAACGAGACGGAGGTCGCATAGCTGCTCCAGATGATACATGACGTCGGAGCCGCTGTTCTTCCCGACAGCCGTGGCAATCTTGCTCGGTTGACGCTGGCCCAGAGCAATGGCTCGTAGGATGGAAGAGTACACGATGTCGCTGCGGAGGTCCGTGAATCGCAGCCACGATGGCTCATCGGCAAGGCGAGCCGCCGGCGGCAGCACGGCATCGCGCACGTTCTCCCAGACACCGCATTCCGGATCGATCTCACAGATGTAGGAGGGTAGGCCGCCCCATATGGCGTAAGCAGCAATGCGGTCCACCGGGGTATACGCCGGGTAGAAGAGGGCGGACTCGGCATACCCAAGGGGATCCAGCTTGATCTGCCCCGTTCGACGATTGTGGAGAGGACCTCGCTCTGAAAGGGTATGCTCCTCCATCCAGCTCACCATCGAACCGAGCAGGAAGACCTTCAGGTTTGTCAGTCCTTCCGTCCGGGTCTCGTCCCACCAGCGCTGCATGACCGACGGCACCGCGGGATCAGCCTGGGCCAGATACGGCAACTCATCGATCACTATGATTATGGGGGAGTCCCGCCGTGCACGCGCAATCCGAGTCAACACCCCGAGGAACGCCTCGAAGGATGGGAGCACGCCGAGCAGCATCGCCTCAGGCGCGAAAGCCTGAAGAGCCGTGGTGAGGTCCTCCATCTGCTGCGGGAGTGCGCGGGTAGTAGCTTGATAGAAGAGGTGGGTCTGCCCTTGCAGCGCCTCGGCCAGCAGTGCGCTCTTGCCGGCACCTCGTCGCCCGTAAACGATGATCAACTCCGACCGCCGTGAGCGTAGAGCCTGTCGCACATCCTCCAGCTCGTGCGCCCGATTGTGAAACGCCATCCTATCCCCTCCGACCAGGCTACTCGCGGTGTCCATCATGCTCAAACACGTTACAGTGTAACACGTTTCAATGGAACGTGTTACAACATTCTCCAGGGGGGTAGCCTTCACCGGGGGAGACCCGCCCTCCGCCTTTCTGCTAGAATGCCCTCGCCGTGAGAACCATCATCGTGGTCCCCACTTACAACGAAAGAGAAAACCTCTCGGAGCTGATCCGGCGGCTGGAGGCCCTGGACCCCGGCCTCCACGCCCTGGTGGTGGACGACGACTCCCCCGACGGTACCGGCGACCTGGCCGAGGAGTTGGCGGCCACTCGACCGTGGCTCCGGGTGCTCCACCGGCCGGGCAAAGCCGGGCTGGGCACCGCCTACCGGGAGGGCTTCCGCCTCGCCCTGAAGCTGGACTACGAGGCCGTCGGCGAGATGGACGCCGACCTCTCCCACAACCCCGCCTACCTCCCGGCCATGCTGAAAGCCCTGGAGGGGGCCGACCTGGTGCTGGGGTCCCGCTACGTCCGGGGCGGGGGGGTGCGCAACTGGGGCGCCTTGCGGCGGCTGATCAGTCGGGGAGGGAGTCTCTACTCCCAACTGGTGCTGGGCGTAGGGGTCCACGACCTGACCGGCGGCTTCAAGCTGTTCCGGCGGGAGCTGCTCGAGAGCTTGGACCTCGACACCGTGCGCTCCAACGGCTACTCTTTCCAGATCGAGATGACCTATCGCGCCCTTCGCCGCGGCTACCGGGTGGTGGAGGTGCCCATCGTCTTCGAGGACCGGCGGGTGGGCAAGTCCAAGCTGTCGCGGCAGGTGGTCCTCGAGGCGACGCTCATGGTTCCCAGGTTGAGGCTCGGCGGCTAGTGGCTCGCCGGCTCGACCTATCCCTGTGATGAGGAGATCCCCATGGCCACCCACAACCGTGTGGTTGGACCTTCTACGGTGCAGAATAACGAGGGGGAAGGTATTGGGGACACCCGCGAACGCTGCGCCCTGGACCCCCGCCGGCCTTTCATCGCCCTCTGTCTCGCCCTGCTGGTCGCGGCCTGCGCCGCGGTCTTCCCGGCCACGGCATCGGCGGCTACCAAGCCCCACTACGACCTGCAGGTCTCTCTCAACTTCTCCGCCGCCACCCTGGACGTGGTTCAGAAGACGGCGCTCCGCAACAACACCGGCGTGGATCTGCCCGACCTGGTCTTCCAGGTGACCCCTGCCTACTTCGACTCCTTCTCCCTGCAGTCGGCCCGTGTCGATGGCCAGGAGGTCGCCGCTTCCCTGGAGGGCACCGTGCTGACGCTGGCGCTGAACTCCCCACTGGCCGCGGGAGCCGGCACCGAGGCCGAGCTTCGCTACCAGCTGAGGGTTCCGGTCGGAGGAGGTCGTTTCGGCCGGTCCGATGGTATCGTGGCCCTGGGCAACTGGTTCCCGGTGCTCTCGGTCTACGGGGAGGAGTGGGACCGGCACCAGTACGTGGACGTGGGCGATGCCTTCTACACCGAGGTGGCCGACTTCGACGTGACCGTGGCCAGCGACGTCCCGGTCGCCATCGCCGCCAGCGGCCCCTCCGCCGGCCAGGAGGGCAACCGGCAGAGCTTTCACGCCGAGGGGCTGAGGGACTTCGCCATGGCCATCTCCAACCGATACCAGACGCGCAGCCGTGAGGTGGATGGGGTCCAGATCAGCGCCTACGGGCCCAGTCCGGCGCGGCTGGAAGTGTACCTGGCCGAGGCGGCCAGGACCCTCCACTGGTACTCGACCCACCTGGTCCCCTATCCCTACCCGACCTTCACCATAGCCGAGGTCTCCGCGCCGGATAGCGTTCCCACGGCCCAGGAGTACCCGGCCCTGATCATGGTCTACCCCGCCCTGGGGGCGGACGGGGGCGGCACCGGCAGCTACTCCGAGTACACCGTCGGCCACGAGGTCGCCCACCAGTGGTTCTACTCCCTGGTGGGGGACGACCAGGTCCACGACCCCTGGCTGGATGAGGCGATGGCCAGCTACGTCGACCTGCTGTTCTACAGGGACCAGTCCCCCCGTTCCTTCGACTACTACATGGGACGAAACCTGTCGGGCTACCGATCCAGGGCGGCCGCCGGAGGCGATCGCCCGGTCAACACCACCATCTACGACTATCCCGACGACCTCCCCTACTTCGACATCGTATACCGCAAGGGGGCCGTCTTCCTGGACAAGCTGCGGGGGCTGATGGGGGACGATCAGTTCCTGGGGCTGCTCCGCGACTACCTTCAGACCTATTCCAACAAGGTGGCCTTCCCCCGGGCCTTCCTGGACATGGCCTACACACGGGTGGGATCCGACCTGCCTCCCCTGGTGTCCCAGCACTTCAGCTACGGGGCATTCGCCGGCGGGAACGGCTACCAGCTGGAGGTCACCTGGCCGGATCAGCTCACCGCCTCGGGCTCGGCCACCCTGAGCTATCGA
>JAJZRD010000149.1 GCA_021845945.1 Chloroflexota bacterium | reverse complement strand
CTGAAGGGGAAGAAGGTCGGCGTCGTCATGGCCTCGACCTTCAAGGACATCGCCGACAAGCTAACCGATCCGGACAAAGTGGTGGGCTACGGCAGCGACGTGATCGCCCTACAGGACCTGCCAACCGGTCGCCTCGATGCCGTGATCACGGATCAGATCGTTGGGTACAGCGCCATCAAGGACAACAACGTGGCCATCAAGGACGTGGGCAAGCCGCTCTTCGTCGACCAGATGGCGATCCCCGTGCGCAAGGAGGATACCCAACTGCTGAGCAAGATCAACGGGGCCCTGGAGGCGATGATCAAGGACGGAGCCTACCTGAAGATCAGCGAGAAATGGTTCGGCCGCAGCATCCTCGGTGAGTAGCAGCAGAACGGGGAGGCGCGCCGTCCGGCGCACCTCCCCGGCTAGCTAAGCTAAGGGAAGGTACCGATGCTGGCTATTTGGGGAATACTCCAGGAGTACTTCATCCCGTTTCTCGCTGCCACAGGCATTACCCTCAGGTTGACCGTCGTCTCACTGGCGATGGCAATGGCGATCGGTCTGGTTTTCGGTTTCCTGAAACTCTCCAGGAACCGAGTCCTCAGTGCCATAGCCAACGCCTACATCTCCATCATCCGCGGGACGCCGCTGGTCGTCCAGCTCATGTTCCTGTACTTTGGCATCACGTCGATCGTGGTGCTGAGTTCCTTCTGGGCCGGCTCCTTGGCCCTGGCTATCCACGCGGGCGCCTACATCGCCGAGATCTTTCGGGGGGCTATCCAGTCCATCGATCGCGGGCAAATGGATGCCGCCCGCTCCCTGGGGATGTCCCACTGGCTGGCGATGCGGCGGATCATTCTGCCCCAGGCTTTCAGGCGCGCGGTGCCTCCCCTGGGCAATCAGTTCATCATCGGCCTGAAGGACTCGTCCCTGATCGCATACCTGGGAGTTCAGGAGCTGTACGGTACGGCGCTCGCGGCGCAGGCGGCGAACTTCCTGCCCTTCGAGACCTATCTGGTCGCCGGTCTGTACTACCTGGTCCTGGTTCTGATCTTCTCGGTGCTGGTCAGCAGGCTCGAGGCTCGGCTCAACAAGCCCAGCCGACTCGAGCCGCGACTGGAGCCGGCGAAGGGGGGTGCGCAGCATGATCCGGCTGCAAGGACTGCATAAGTATTTCGGCTCGCTCCACGTACTGAAGGGGATCGACCTGGACGTCAACAGGAATGAGGTCGTGGTGCTGATCGGGCCGAGCGGCTCCGGCAAGACCACCCTGCTGCGCTGCGTCAACTTCCTCGAGCTGGCCAACGCGGGCGAGATCTGGATCAGTGGGCGTCGGATCGATCCCCACAAGGACGACCTGAACAGGGTGCGGGAACACGCGGGGATGGTCTTCCAGCACTTCAACCTGTTCCCCCACATGACCGTGCTCGAGAACGTCATCGAGGCGCCGATTCACGTCAAGAAGCAGCCCAAGGGCCACGCCGTGGCCAAGGCGAGGGAGTTGCTTGCCAGCGTGGGGCTAGCAGACAAGGAGCGGACCTATCCGGATCAACTGTCCGGTGGCCAGAAGCAGCGAGCCGCCATCGCCCGCGCCCTGGCCATGAACCCGGATCTCATGCTCTTCGATGAGCCCACCTCTGCCCTGGACCCGGAGTTGGTCAACGAGGTCCTTCAGGTGATGAAGGACCTGGCCAGGAGCGGCATGACCATGGTCGTCGTCAGCCACGAGATGGGCTTCGCCCGGGAGGTCGCGGACCGTGTCGTGGTCATGGACGACGGCCTGATCATCGAGCAGGGCACACCCGAACAGGTGTTCAAGGCGCCCCAGCACGAGCGGACCCAGCGTTTTCTCAGCCAGGTGTTGTAGCGCCGTCGGAGACGCACGGGCCGACCTATAGCCCTGTCTTCGCGCAGGGAAAGCACCGGAAGCAGAGAGGTGGAGCCGATATGCCGCAGTCCCACGTCATCAAGCCCATGATCGATGGTAGCTATCCCGAGGTGTCCCGGGGCAAGGGCGTCTTCCTCTACGATGCCGAGGGCAAGCAGTATCTGGACGGCTGCTCTGGAGCGGTGGCCGCCGGCCTCGGCCACGGGGTGCAGGAGATCGTGCGGGCGATGGCCGCTCAGGCGGAGAAAGTGGCCTTCAGCTACCGGTCGCAGTTCACCAACAGCCCGGCGGAAATGTTGGCTGCCGAACTGGCGGAACTCGCCCCCGGCGACCTGGATTGGGTCTTCTTCGTCAACAGCGGCTCCGAGGCGCTGGAGACCGCCTTGAAGATCGCCATTCAGCACTGGCACGAGCAGGGCCAGAGGGGCAAGACCCTGGTGCTCTCCCGCCGGCTTAGCTACCACGGCATCACTCTGGGAGCACTCTCCATGTCGGGCCACATGGCGCGCCGGCGCTGGTTCGCGCCCCTCTTGAAGGAGCTCGCCGTGGTGGCGCCGTCCTACTGCTACCGCTGCCCCCTGGGGAAGAGCTACCCGGGCTGCTCCGTGGCCTGTGCCGACGACCTGGAGGTGGCGATAAAGCGGGCTGGTCCGGAGCGGGTCGCTGCCTTCGTGGCGGAACCGATTGTCGGGGCGGCGGGCGGTGCCGTTCCGGCGCCCCTGGAGTACTTCCCCCGAATCCGGGAGATCTGCGACCGCTACGGGATACTCTTCATCGCCGACGAGGTGATGACCGGCATCGGCCGGACCGGAAAGATGTTCGCCATCGAACATTGGGGCATCGCGCCAGATCTGGTCACGGTGGGCAAGGGGCTGAGTGCCGGATACACCCCGCTGGCGGCGACCCTGGTGAGCGACCGGGTGGTGCAAGCCATTCGCCGCGGGTCTGGATCGATCATGAGCGGGCACACCTTCTCCGGTAATCCCCTCTCCTGCGCGGTGGGGCTGGCAGTCCTGCGCTACGTGCAAGAGCATGAACTGGTGAGACACGCGGCCGAGGCGGGGATCCAACTGCACCGGAAGCTACTGGATCTTCAGCGCAGGCATCCTGTGATCGGCGATGTGCGCGGGGCCGGCCTGATGTGGGGACTCGAGCTGATCGCGGACCTGGCCACCCGTGCGCCATTTGCCCCCGAACGCCAGGCAACCGCGCTCCTGGTGGAGCGGGCCCGGCGCAACGGGCTGCTGGTATACCCGGCGCTGGCGGGAGCGGACGTGGCGGGTGGCGACGCGGTCATGGTGGCGCCCCCGCTGACTATCAACGATGCGGAGCTGGACCTGCTGGTGGAGCTGCTGGAAAGGGCGGTCGCCGAGGTGGAGGCCGAGCTGCTGGCGAATCGGGCTGGCTGAGGGCAGCCCGGAGCGAGGCGATGGACGTCGGAATGCAGGCCGCGACGGGCAAGGTGGTATCCCTGGATCGAGCGCTGTCGGTGATTACCGATGGCGTGGCGCTGATGTACGGGGGCTTCGGCGGGGTCGGAACACCTCCGACGCTGGTCGAAGGCATCCTGGAGAAGGGCGTGCGCAACCTAACCCTGATCGGCAACGACGCGGGGATGCCCGAAGTGGGAGTGGGACCTCTGATCGTGAACCGGCGGGTGGCCCGGCTGATCGCCACGCACATCGGCTCCAACCCCGTGGCCGGTGAGTTGATGCACCGGGGCGAGTTGGAGGTGGAGTTCTCGCCTCAAGGTACCCTGGCCGAAAGGATCCGCGCCGGAGGGATGGGGCTGGGTGGCATCCTGGTGGACGTGGGCTTGGGGACCGTGGCCGAGAAAGGGAGGCAGCAGTTGGCAGTGGGCGGCCGGAGCTACCTGGTGGAGCCGGCGCTGGTGGCAGACGTCGCCATCGTCTACGCTGCGAGGGCCGACCTCCTGGGCAATCTGGTCTACGAGAAGACGGCGCGCAACTTCAATCCGTTGGTGGCAATGGCCGGCCGGGTGACCATCGCCGAGGCGGGGGAGATCGTGCCATTGGGAGCCCTCGACCCCGAGACGATCGTCACACCTGGCGTCTTCATCGACATGGTGGTCCAAAGCCGGGGGATCAAGTGGAAGTGGAGTTGGGAGTAAGGGAGCGGCTGGCCCGACGAGCAGCCCGGGAGATCCGACACGGCATGGTGGTCAACCTCGGCATCGGAATACCGACCCTGGTGCCGGGCTTCGTGCCGCCGGACGTTCAGGTGTTGTTCCATTCCGAGAGCGGCATCCTCGGCTACGGTGGCCGCCCCCGGCCGGGCCTCGAGGATCCCTACATGATCAACGCGGGCGGCGAACCCGTGACGGCGCTGCCGGGCGCCTCCTACTTCGACAGCGCCATCGCCTTTGGCATGATCCGTCGAGGACGGCTGGACATGACCATCCTCGGCGCCCTGCAGGTGAGCGCTCGCGGCGACCTGGCCAACTGGCTGGTGCCGGGCCGCCGAGTCCCCGGGATGGGAGGCGCCATGGAGCTGGCCCAGAAGGCCAAACGGGTAGTGGTCGTCACGACTCACACCGCCAGGGACGGGGAACCGAAGATCCTGGCCGAGTGCAGCTACCCGCTGACCGCGCGCGCGGCGGTGGATCTGATAATCACCGAGATGGCGGTCATCGAGGTCACGCCGTCTGGTCTGGTGCTGCGGGAGGTAGCCGCGGCCTACACGGTGGACCAGGTTATCGCCGCGACTGGAGCACCGCTGAGGATTCCACCGGTGGTCGACCGGTATGGGGAGGATGAGGGCCGTGCGTGATGCCGTGATTGTGGCTGCCCGACGCAGCGCGGTGGGGGCCTTTGGGAGATCGCTACGAGACGTGCCGGCAGCCGAGCTGGGCCGGATGGTGCTGGAGGAACTGATGACCCGCAGCGGGGTGCCGAAGTCTGCGGTGGACGAAGTCGTGTTCGGCCACGGCTACATCCACGGCGGTGGCTCCAATGCGGCCAGGATCGCCTCGCAGAGGGCCGGGTTTCCCCACGAGACGCCGGCCTACTTGGTGAACAAGGCCTGCGGCTCTTCGCTCAAAGCCATCTCCCTCGCGGCCCAGACGATCATGTCGGGAGCGGCTGACGCAGTGGTTGCCGGTGGGATAGAGAGCATGAGTCGGGTCCCCCACCTGGTGCGCGCGCGGTGGGGGACCCGATACGGTGACGTGAAGATGGAGGATGCCCTCCTGGCCGACGGCCTGATCTGCTCGCTCGAGGGTGTACACATGGGGGTTACGGCAGAGACCCTGGCCCGGCGGTATGGAATCAGCCGTCAACAGCAGGACGTCTTCGCCTGGGAGAGCCACCGCAAGGCGGCAGACGCTCAGGCCGCGGGCCGCTTCCAGGAGGAGATCGTTCCCATCACCGTCCAGGACGGCAAGTCGCAACGCGTCTTCGCATCCGACGAGTCGGTCCGGCCCGATACTTCTCTGGAGCGCCTCGCCGAGCTGCCACCCGCCTTCCTGGAGGGGGGCACCGTGACCGCGGGCAACGCCTGCCCTATGAACGACGGGGCGGCAGCGGTACTGGTCATGGCGGCCGAGAAAGCGTCCGAGTGGGGAATCCACCCGCTGGCGCGAATCAGGACCTTTGCCGCCGTGGGAGTGGAGCCCGGGATCATGGGGATCGGTCCGGTTCCCGCCACGCAGAAGGCGCTGCGACTCGCCGGGCTGGCCCTCAGCGACGTCGACCTGATCGAGCTGAACGAGGCCTTCGCCGCCCAGAGCCTGGCGGTCGTGCAGGCCCTCGGGTTGGATCCCGAGCGGCTCAACGTCAACGGGGGCGCCATCGCCCTCGGGCATCCTGTCGGAGCCACCGGAGCGAAACTGACCGTCACTCTCCTGCAGGAGATGCGGCGGCGGGATGTCCAGTTCGGCCTGGTCACGCTCTGCATGGCAGGAGGGATGGGCTTGACCGTGGTGTACGAGAACCTCGGATAGGAGAAGTGCGACCGACCTAACCGCCACCGCAGGAAGGGTGAGAACAAGCGATGATCGACGAGAAGCTGCGCCGCCGGATCTGCAACCAGGTGGAGCGGAGCGCGGCAGCCACCATCGAGGATATCCGGACGCTGGTCCGGATTCCCAGCCTGGTAGGACAGGAAGGGGCGGCCCAGGACTTCATAGCCGACCGCTTCCGGAACCTGGGTCTGGAACTGGACGTCTTCGAGGCGGACCGGGCGGTCGTATCACGGCATCCCGCCTACACTGAGGTGGAGTGGGGCTACGAGGGCAGGCCCAACGTGGTCGGAATCCTGCGCGGCCGGGACCACGGACGCTCGTTGGCGATGAACGGGCACGTCGATGTCGTCTCGCCGGAGCCGCTGGCTGGTTGGACTCACGATCCCTGGGGGGGCGAGCGGGAGGGCAACCGCCTCTACGGTCGGGGCGCACTGGACATGAAGGCTGGGGCCATCGCCAACATCTATGCCGTGAAGGCTTTGCTCGACCTGGGGTTGCGTCCGAAGGGCGCGGTGATACTGCACAGCGTCATTGAAGAGGAGGCCGGCGGGGGGGGAGGCACCCTCGCCACGCTGCTGAGAGGCCACACCGCCGAGGCGCTCTGGATTCCGGAGCCACTGGACATGAGCCTGGTGCTGGCCCATCCAGGCGTCAATTACTTCCGGGTCCGGCTCCAGGGAAAGACGGCCCACGCCGGCCAATCCCACTATGGGATCAACGCCATCGGGCTTGCTGCCAGGATCTACGACCGGCTGGTGGCCCTGGACCGGGAGCGGGCGAGTCAGTTCCGAGACCCCTTCTTCGAGCAATGGACGGACCGGGCCATCAATCTGAACGTCGGCACCATGAGGGCCGGCGACTGGGTCTCGTCGGTGGCCGGCTGGGCCGAGATCAGCTGCCGTATCTCCTACATCCCTCCCGAGACCGAGGCCCAGATGAGAGCATCGGTGGCGAGGGCGGTCCAGGAGGTGGCCGATGCCGACCCCTGGTTGGGTGAGCACCCCCCCGAGATCGAATGGTTCGGTTGGCACGCCGAGCCGTGGGCCCAGGATCTCACTTCTCCCTTCGTCAACCTGTGCCGCGAGGTGGTGACCGACGTGGTCGGCACACCTCCCAGGGAGATGGCCTCCACCGCCGGGCTTGACAACCGATTCGCCAGCTACTTCGGAATGCAGTCAGTCTGTTACGGCCCTCGGGGAGAACGCCCCCACGGTCCGGACGAGTGCGTGGAGCTGGACAGTGTGCTCGACGTCACCAAGGTGGCGGCTTGCCTGATCGCCGCCTGGTGCGGTGTCGGGTAGGCGAGCATCCCAGCGACAACAATCGGCGGCCACTCAGAAAGGGATAGTCAGACATATGGGTACAGTGGATGTACGGACAGCGATCCCGGGTCCTCGATCATTGGAGGTTCTGGAGCGGCGCCGAGCCGTCGTTCCCCCAGGTGTGAGCAACATCACGCCCATCGTGGCGGCCCGGACCGAAGGAGCGACACTCACCGACATCGATGGAAACGTGTACATCGATTTCGCCGGTGGCATTGGGGTGTTGAACCTGGGTGCCAACCACCCCGAGGTGGTCGCCGCCATCAAAGAGCAAGCCGACCGGTTCATCCATACCTGCTTCCACGTCACGATGTACGAGGGCTACGTTGAGCTTGCCTCGGCCCTGAACCGGATCACGCCCGGCCGCTTCAGGAAGAAAACCTTTCTAGTCAATTCCGGCGCGGAGGCGGTGGAGAACGCCATCAAGCTGGCTCGGCGCTTTACGGGACGCCCTGCCATCGTCACCTTCACCAACGCCTTTCACGGCCGCACGCTCCTGGCACTGAGCCTGACGGGGAAGGTCTCGACCTACAAGCACGGCTTCGGGCCCTTCGCCCCTGAGGTCTACCGGCTGCCGGCCTGCTACACCTATCGCTCGCCATGGCACAGTCCGGAGGAGGACGCCAGGCAGACTCTGATAGAAGTCCGCAGGGCCATTCAGCAGGAGATCGGGACCGAGCAGGTCGCCGCCGTGATAATCGAACCCGTCCAGGGCGAGGGTGGCATTATCGTTCAGCCGCCGGAGTTTCTGCGGGGTCTCAGGGAGTTCTGCAACCAGCATGGAATCGTTTTGACCGTGGACGAGATCCAAACAGGTTTTGCCCGGACAGGGAGGATGTTCGCCATCGAGCACGCCGGAGTGGATCCGGACCTGATCACCACGGCCAAGTCCCTGGGCAATGGCGTCCCTATCGCCGCCATCACGGGGCGGGCGGAAATCATGGACGCGGCTCAGGAGGGTGGCCTCGGCGGGACCTACGGCGGCAACCCGCTCGCCTGTGCCGCCGCGCTGAAGGTGATCGAGGTGATGGAACGAGATAACCTGTCTGCCAGGGCAGGGGAGATCGGTGAGCAGGTAACCGCCCGCTTCCGGGAATGGGTGGATCGATACCCCCTGGTGGGTGACGCGCGAGGCCTTGGGGCGATGTGCGCCATCGAGTTCGTCCGCGACCGCGTCACCAAGGAGCCCGCGACGGCAGAAGCAGCGCTGGTTCTCAGCGAGGCGCTGCAGAACGGGCTCATCCTGATGAAGGCCGGCAATGCCAACAACATCGTCCGGTTTCTCTCGTCGCTCGCCATTACGGACGAGCAACTCAGCGAGGGGCTGGGTATCCTGGAAGCTGCTATTCGCAGCGTCTCTCGGAGCCCCACAATAGCGCGCCAGGGAGAACAGGGCTGAGCTTCCTGCATAGGGCCGACGCATCTAATATTGGGGTGCAGACAGTGCTGATAGGATAACGGCCAGGTTTGAGTTCTAGATGGAGACCTTGGCCGGCCGTGCCCTATCTGAGCATTTCGCCTCTCTTGAGGACCCCCGAGTAGAGCGCACCAAGCTGCACCCGCTCCTTAGCATAGTGACCATTGCGTTGTGCGCGGTGATCTGTGGGGCGGAGAGTTGGAACGAGATCGAGGAGTTCGGGGGGGCGATGGAGGATTGGTTTGCCGACTTTCTGGAGCTACCGAACGGCATTCCCTCCCACGACACCATCAACCGAGTGTTCTCGGCCTTCGACCCTGTGCCTTGGGGGCTCCCGTCTTGCCAGATCAGGTCCACCGCCTGCAAGGAACGGAACCCCTGGAACAGACGGTCGGCCGTCACTGCCAGCCCCCGCTGCCGACACGCTCGTTCCAGAACCGCTCGTACCAAG
>JAJZRD010000148.1 GCA_021845945.1 Chloroflexota bacterium | reverse complement strand
CGATCTGGCTGCTGGTCGAGCCCTTCGACCGGGCTCTGGCCGGCCTCCGGGAGGTGTACGGCCCCTTCGACCATGAAGAACCATCACCATGACCTCGGACTGGTGGCGTCTTCCCGCCCCCGGCCCTGCCCCCGCCGGTTGGGGAAGCAGATCCGGCACCCCCACACCCGGCAACCCGCCGCCCGCCGGCCGGATGGTCGTCCCGTTCCCGCTGGTGCGAAACGGGGAGCGCCGAACCCCCGGGGCCGCCGGCCCCGCGACCCCTGCTCGATCCCTGGTGCAGGCTCTACCCTTGGGAAGGGCCGCTCGCTATCGGAAGGTGCTGAGCTCCTGGACCCGAAAGGGCGGCACCGTGTCTCTGGAGGGACTCCTCGCCCTGGAGCCGTTGGGGATCTGGGCCGTCGGATCACGGGAAGCAGCCGACCCTCCGCGGGACTCCAGCAATCCCTCCGTACCCGTCTCCCTGGCCCGGCGGCTGGCCCTCCTCCTCCAACTGCCCGTGGAGCTGATCCTTGCCGGTTCCGGCCCAGTGGAGTGGCCCGCACAGCTTTTCCAGTATCAGGTGGAGGGCGTCCAGGCGCTGCTCTCCAGGGATGCCCTGCTGCTGGCGGACGAGATGGGGCTGGGGAAGACGGTGCAGACCATCGCCGCCCTTCGGATCCTCGCCCTGCGGCGCGAGCTGGAGCGGGCCATGGTGGTGGTTCCTGCAGGTCTGGTTTCTCAGTGGCGTCGGGAGCTGGATCGCTGGGCGCCGGAGCTGCGGGTTTCCACCGTCAGGGGCTCCAGGGAGGAGAGGGCGTGGCAGTGGGCGACGCCGGCCCAGGTCTACCTGGTGGGCTACGAGACTCTGAGGATGGACTTCATCGGTGGCCCTCAATCTCCCCCCAGACGCCGGATCTGGGACCTGGTGCTGCTGGACGAAGCTCAGAAGATCAAGAACCGGCGAGCGGATATCGGCGAGAAGTGCAAGAGGCTTCCCAGGCGGCGCAGCTGGGCGCTAACGGGCACGCCGCTGGAGAACAGTCCGGACGATCTGGCCTCCGTCCTGGAGTTCGTCGCCCCACTACTTCCGCCCTTTTCCCCCATCAGGCTTCGGCCGGGTCCGGATCTCGCCCGAGTACACGGGGAGCTGCAGTTGCGCCGCCGGAAGAGAGAGGTTCTGGGCGATCTACCGCCCAAGCTGGTGAGCGATGTGACCGTGGCCCTAACCGGGGCGCAGCGGGAGAGCTACGAGCGGGCAGAGCGCGAGGGGGTGGTCGAGCTTCACCGCCAGGGGGAGGCCTTGAAGGTGGAAAGCGTGCTGGAGCTGATCGTCCGGTTGAAGCAAATATGCAACTTCTGTCCGGTCTCGAGCCAGTCGGTCAAGCTGGAGGAGCTGCTGGCGAGGCTGGAGGAGCTGCGAGAAGGGGGGCTCCGCGCCCTGGTGTTCTCCCAGTTTGCCGACTCCTCCTTCGGAGCGGCGGCCATCGCCCGCCGGCTGCGGGCCTTCCGGCCCCTGCTCTACACGGGGGCCATGTCGACGGCGCAGAGGGATGCGGTGGTCCAGGAGTTCCGGGACAACCCGGAGTACCGTGTGCTGGTGCTGTCTTTGCGGGCCGGCGGGCAGGGGCTCAACCTGCAGGACGCCTCCTACGTCTTTCACTTCGACCGGTGGTGGAATCCGGCAGTGGAGCGCCAGGCCGAGGACCGCAGCCACCGGCTGGGGCAGACGATGCCGGTAAACGTCTACCGCTACGTCTGCGAGGGGACCATCGAGGAGAGGATAGCGGAGGTCCTGCGGGACAAGCAGTTGCTGTTCGACCAAATGGTGGACGACGTGTCTCTGGATCTACGGGAGAAGCTCAGCGCCGAGGAGCTGTTTGGCCTCTTCGGCCTTACCCCTCCTGCGTCGGCGCGCTCCGGCGGAGGAAGCGGGTGAGGCCCGGATCCCCCAACGGGGGCAGCGGTGTCAAGTCGGGAGGTTGACCAGTCCCAAGAAAGTGGTCTCGTCGTGAGGAGGTTTGCCAGGTCCTGTCGGAGGCACCAGGACGGCACGGGCCTCGAAGGCCGCCGGGGCGCCGGCCTCGGCGGCGAAGCACACCAACTCGACCGCGTAGAACCAGGCTCTCGGCATGGCGGCGTTGAGGTATTGGAGAGTCCGTTCCATCGATTTCGCGAAGTGCTGGGCGGCCACGGCATAGTGGAAACCGCCGCTCTTCAGTTCCTTCCGCATGGCATCGATCACGGTCTTGGAGGTGATGACCTGGGCGAGCGACTTGGGGGAAGTTGCCCGCTTCGCCTTCCACAGATCGTCCAACAGCCGACGCTTGAAAGACCCGCGGGTCAGGTAGAAGAGTTGATTGGATTTGTGCTGGGGAGACTCGTCGCTCAGGAGACTTACCTGCAGGGCCTGATCGATCTGCACCAGCAGGGCCCCGGTGAGGTGATAGACCTTCCACCTCGCAGGGAACGTGGGCATCGGCGACTGCTTTTCGTGCCAGGATGCCACCACCGTGCGTGGCAGGACACCCCGGACCGATACGATCAGGCGCTCTTGGGAAGCCTGGAGGTGAGCAACTCGAAGGAAAGGCTCTCCAACCCCTGCTCGCCGATCCTCTCGCTGGCGTCCAGGACCTCGAAGCCGATCAGGTTCCCCTCCGCGTCCAGGTCCGCCGTCACCCCTTCGGCGACGTCTACGGCTCGAGCAGGCTCGGCCTCTCGCAGCTGGATGTATGCGGCATCCACCTCGGGGTCGTAGGTGATCTTCATCGTCCCCTCTTTCCGGGCTTTCGATCCATCGGTGTCACGGTGACCACTACGGTGACCTTCCCCGCCTCCGCGAAGGTAACCCGCAACCACGCCCCCCTGAAGGGCTTCCACGCATTCTTTCGGCCACGGTAGCTGGGGGTCACGTCCTCGGGCTCGTCCAGCACCGCCCCCACATCGCTCTCGGTGATCTTCCAGAGGCGCATCCGGTTGCGGGCGTGGCGGGAGAAGCGAAGAGCCGTCCGTTCGGCCATCTCCTATGGGCCCTCCTGGGCTGGCTTGTCCTGGCGGTATCGCCGGCGAAGGGCCACCAGGCCCTGCAGGATCAGCCGCTCGCCTTCCGGCGGCGGCAGGTCGCGGGTCAGTTCCTCTTGACTGATCCCTGTCTCTCGCCGCAGCTTTCCGAACTGCTCGCGAACACTCAAAGGCGCCTGCCAAGTTCAATGTTCCTTGGAAATTGTACGGCAAACCCCTGAGCCGGTCCAGTAGCAACGGGACCGGGCCCAGGGCCGACGCATCTTAATTGTCGGTGAGTAGCTCCATGAGGTAGCTTCGGTCCCAGCCTGCTTTGAGCCTTCGTCCCCTGATGCTCAGGCGCCGCTTGGTGGGGTGGCGCTGGAGCAGATTGAGGGCGATGTGGCGCAGGACGGCGAAGTTCTCGGCGGCGTACCCCGCTCAGATGCGGCTTGCGTCCTCGTGGAAAGCCATGTCCAGTACCCAGTGGACTCGGTTCTCGATCCCCCAGTGGCTTCTCACCGCCGCTCCGAACTCGGAAGCCGGTAGGGCGCGGCTGAGCAGGTAGTAGCGCCTCTCCTGCTCCACCTTAGGCCCGATGCGCCTCTCTGCCTGAACCATCCCTATGGCCGCAAGACCCGGCCACTTGTGGCCCGAGTTGATCCAGCCCATCACCTCGTCGTCACGGATAACCCAAGACTTGCGAAGCTCAATCCGTCCATGCCCCTTGTTCACTGCCTCGGCATAGTCGTGTGCCACTGCCGCAAAGCCACTCCGCTCCGCTTGGCCGAAGCTGTCCTCCACGTCCTGTTGGAGGGTGCCTTGGTTGCCCTTGAGAGCAAGAACGTAGTCCCCTCCCTGGTCTAGGATCTGACTGGCGATCCCCCTTTGGCACCCCATGGCGTCTATGGTCACGATGCACCCAGAGATCGCTAGACACCGGAGTAGCTCGGGCAGGGCCGTGATCTCGTTGCTCTTCTCATCTACCTTGACCTGGGCCAGCACCAGCCGGTTGGACGCAGCCCAGGCGCTCACCATGTGGATCGGCCCCTTGCCTGCCCAGCGGTCATGGCTTCCCCGCACCGTCTTGCCATCTAAGGCTACCACTTGGGCAGGCAGCACCCCAGCCACCGCCCTCATCCACCCAAGGAAGCACTCCCTGAACTGGAGAGGGTCGAGGGCCGCGAAGACCCGGTTGAAGGTGTCGTGGGAGGGAATGCCCCCCGGCAGTTCGAGGAACTCGGCAAAGAAGTCCTCCGTCGCCTGTCCGAACTCCTCGATATCGTTCCAGCTCTCGGCTCCAGAGATCACCGCGCACACGGCGATGGTCACGATGCCAAGAAGATGGTGCAGCTTGGTACGCTCTACTCGCGGGTCCTCAAGGGAGGCAAAATGCTCAGATAGGGCGCGGCCGGTCAGGGGCTCCATGTCGGTCTCCATATAGAACTCAAACCTGGCCGCAATCCTACCAGCCCTGTCTACTTTCCATCTCCGAGAAATTAGATGCGTCGGCCCTGGGGTCAACACAAAGCTACTTGACAGCGCCGACGGTGAGGCCGGAGATGAACCAGCGTTGGAGCAGAAGGAAAATGGCGATGATCGGAGCAACAACGAGTATCGATGCTGCGGTGAGAGGTCCCCATTCAACTCCGATGTCCGTAAAGAAGATGTACAGGCCGGCGGGGGCCGTCTTCATCGTCGGCTCGGAAATGAATGTCGCGGCGTAAATGAACTCGTGGGACGCGCTGATGAACGCCAGGAGTAGGACCGCGATGAGACCGGGTATTGTCAGCGGAAGGATGATTTTGAAGAAGGCACGGACCTTCCCGCAGCCATCAACGAGCGCAGCGTCATCCAGATCCCTCGGCACTGTATCTATGTAGCTCTTCATCAGCCAGACGCTGATCGGGACCAACTCAGCTGAGTAGGTCAGGATCAGGCTCCAGTAGGTGTTGAGGAGACCAGCTTGGAGCAGCATCATATACAGTGGGATCACCTTGGTGGCACCAGAGATCATAACGCAGATGAGCAGTGATAGTAGGATCAAGTTCTTTCCGTGGAACTTGAAGCGGCTGAAGGCATACCCGGCCAAAGCGCTGGCGACCCCGACAAGGATCACCGTTCCTCCGGCGACGATAAAGGTGTTCATTATGTAGGTTGGAACTGGCGTGTGCGTAAGAACATAGATGTAGTTTTGTAGGGTTATTCCATCTGGGATGATCCGGGGCGGGTAGGCGACCACTTGGGTGGCCGATTTCAGTGATGTCGACAGCGTCCAGATGAACGGAAACAGCGCGTACAACGTGAAGACCCCGAGAAAGAGGTAGACTGCCACGTGGCTGAAGCGTAGAGGACGAGTTCTCATGTGGTTGCGCTCCTACTCGGCGATCAGCAGTTTGATGTAGAAATAGGTCATTACGATGTTGATAGCAAACATGACAATGGCGATGGCTGAACCATAGCCAACACTGTACAACTGGAAGGACTGATTCCACATGAACAAGCCAAGAGTCTCGGTCTGGCTGGCAGGCCCACCACCGGTGACCACCAGAACCAGGTCAATCAGATTGACGGTTCGAATCGTGGTTAGGATCGTGACAATGAGGATGGTCGGTATCAGTAGAGGAAGGACCACACCTCGCACATACTGTCCGTAGGTAGCGCCGTCGATCTTGGCTGCCTCGTGAAGCGTTGGATCGATTCCTTGGAGGCCGGCAAGCAGAAGGACCATTGCATATCCGGTACTCTGCCAGGACGCGACCAGAACCAGCACGCCCAGCGCCCAGTTCGCGTTGAGAAAGAATGGTGGATGCAGCCCAAGGAGCCCGAGGGCATACGCCACAATACCGATATCGGATTGCAGCATCCATTTCCACATTACGCCAACGACAACGGCCGTGATTGCCCATGGTAAGACGACTGCTGAGCGGAAGAAGGCGCGAAGTGGCAAGTTTTCGTTTAGTGCCAGGGCGAGAAGTAGCCCAAACGTTAGGACGAGTATTAGTACCGCTGCGCTGAATATGGCGGTGTTGCGCGCGGTGAGCCAGAAGTGGGGATCAGTGGCTAGCCACGCGTAGTTCTTGAGTCCGATGAAGTCAACGCTCTGCCGGTTTAGGCTCCAGTTGGTCAGGCTTGTACGGATGACAGCCAGCGAGGGGTATACGGTTATGCCGAACACCAGTCCGACTGCAGGTAGGATCAGGAGGTAGGGGATGGACGCTTGGATGATTATGGCAGGGAAGGACTGGCGAGGTCGTTCCGAGACTGAGCTTGTGATTTAACCCATCGGTTGTAGATGGATGGCCTGTTTGGTGATTGGTGGCCTGACATGGCACCATTTGGCCACCATGATGCATCCTGATACCATCCAACAACTACGTGACTTCCGAAACGAGCTGTACATGTTGTTCGGGAAACGTGCCGACGCCCTGTTTGAACTTGGTGACGTCGCGATAACCGCCGGCCTGAGCCCATCGATGGCCTATCTCAGCCTGGAAGCCGCCCATCGCCGTGGCTGGGGTAGCCCCTCTATGCTGCTTTGGCCCAGGGGCAGGTCGACACTGAGGGTCTCAAGTCGCTGTTGGCGCGCCATCCCTTGGCCGACGGGCAGCCTATCTATGCCGTCGATGTCACTACCTGGCCGCGATGCGATGCCGAAGCGAGCCCTGATCGAGGCTTCTACTATCACCCCTCCCGCCACTCGGCCGGCCAGCCCATTGTGGCGGGATGGGCCTATCAGTTGATCTCTCAACTCGGCTTTGCCCGCGACAGTTGGACCGCTCCCATGGACGCGCGACGCCTCCATCCCAGCGAGGAGGACGACGCTGTCGCCGTGGAACAGATCAAAGCCCTGATCGCTCGCCTGCCTGCCCAAGAGACCGTGCCCTGGTTCGTCTTCGACACGGGCTACAACTCGGTCGAGTTGGCCGAGGGGCTGAGAGATACGCCGGTGGCCCTCCTGGTGCGGCTGCGTTCCGACCGATGTTTCTACGCCGATCCACCCCCGCCCAAGAAGC
Organism: Chloroflexota bacterium; assembly: GCA_021845945.1. Next base: position 2,192 of record JAJZRD010000148.1, on the reverse strand, counting down.
GGACAGGCCGCCCCCGTCGCCATGGTGCCAAGTTCGCCTTCAAGGACCCCACGACGTGGCCGGAGCCGAGCCACGAACTCAGGACGGAAGACGAGCAGTATGGCACGGTGCGAGTCCGAGCCTGGGAGGGCTTGCACGCTGCGCCCCAGAACCACCCGACCCGCGGGACCCACGGCCCACGTCCCATAGCGCGAGGCACCGCTATCCTGGTCGAGGTGAGCAGACTGCCGGGACGAAGACGCAAGCCTCAACTGCTCTGGCTGTTCTACTTCGGGTCGGCAAGCCCAGACCTCGCTGTCCTCTGGCTCGCCTATGTTCGTCGCTTCGACCTGGAGCACACCATACGCTTCTTCAAGCAGACTCTGAATTGGATCACGCCTCGGGTTCGCCATCCTGAGCAGGCGGACCGCTGGACCTGGCTGATCGTGGCAGCCTACACGCAACTCCGGCTGGCTCGTTCCTGTGTGGCCGATCAGCGTCTGCCCTGGGAACGTCGCCTTGAGCCGGCCAAGCTGACGCCCTGCCGAGTGCGTCGAGCCTTTTCGTCGCTTCTGGTCGCACTCGGGACTCCGGCGAACGCGCCAAAACCCTTCGGGCGCTCTCCCGGACGCCCGAAGGGCCGACGTTCGGGACGCGCAACTCGCTATCCGGCCATCAAGAAGGCCGCCTAGCTCGAACAACCTCATAGCTGTGACCAATTCCCGGCAGATCTTGCCCTGCCGGTTGTAGATCCATGGTTAAATCACAAGCTAGGGCATCACACAGGAAGTCGGTGATCAGGAGTCGCGTGTCGCCTTCGTTGGCGTCGCGGGCGACCAGGTCGGCGAGGGGTTTGCTGAACTTCCTGATGCCCGCCCTGACTCGGTCGCGAGCCTCCGCCTCCCACTTAGGAATGGAGCGAGTCGACTGAAGCCTAACCCCTGCCGTGTCTGCTGTGCCCACCTGAGTCTCCTTTCCGAACAACGCTCGACCAGCGTCGATTCCCGTGCGAAAAAAAGAGAGCCCCTTGGGCCCAACCCTACCGGTACGCTCTTCCCACGTACACAACCACGCCCTGGACCTTGGCGCCGTTGGGGCGGTAGCGGCCGCCCCTGTTGTCCAGCAGCAGCGGACCCACGTCGTCTCGCTCGAAGCGCTCGATCTGCATGTTGCCGTCTTCCACCAATACCGCCACCAGGTCCCCTGCCCGGGGGGCCTTGTCGTTGATGTCCACCACGGCCACGTCGCCCGGCTTCACCTCGGGCTCCATGCGGTCGCCGGTGACTCTGGCGGCCACCAGCCGCCTGCCCTGGACCAGCTCCGCCGGGACCGGCACGGCCTCGCCCGTCTCGCCGTAGGACGGGGCGCCGGCGGCCAGGGTCACGTTGACGATGGGGACCAGCACCACCGGCCCGACCCCGCGGGCAGGTGGGGTTACCGGCTCGCCCCGCGACCGTCGCCACAGCTCTGTGAAGTCCAGGTGGAAGTAGTCGGCGAGCTTCTGTAGGTTATCGGCACTGATCCAGCGCCCACCGCTCAAGAACTTCCGTAGTGCTGCGTCGGAGACGCCGGCGTACTGTTCGACCGCTCGCACCGAGACGCCCCGACGCCCGATCAATTCCGCTATGTAGCTTCGAAAGGACTCCCTGACTGGATCAGCGAAGGGCTTGGGCAATTCGACCACCTTGAGGAGAGCGATGCGGAAGCTTCAAGTAACTCGTTGCGGATTGTACCCAATAACACTTGACATGGTGCCAAATGTCTCTATCATAAGTGGGGACGAATGGCACCACACTGGGGACAGTAGCGGGGGACGAGTTGGATCGGGGCGAGGCCATCGAAGAGCAGACGATTGTGTTCCGGCTACTGAAGCATCGGGGGATCAAGATGCAGCGGTTCGCCGAGATGATCGGGTTCAGTTGGGACTACGTCCACAGCATCAGAATTGGCCGTCGCCCGATCTCAGACGAGTTCCGTCGGCGCTGTGCAGCCTATTTCCAGCTCCCGGAGGACGTTCTCTTTTTTGCCCGTGCTGGGGATAAATGTATCCGAACTGGTGGCACAGCGGGCCACTCCAGGCGTTCCAGACGGACCAACAGAGCCCATGAAAGCTGAAGAAGGTCTCCCAAGCACCTTGAAGGCCAATTCCGGCCATTCCGGCGCGTCCGTTGAGGTCGGGCCGGTCCAACGAGCCGGTTCGAAGGGGGGAACCG
>JAJZRD010000147.1 GCA_021845945.1 Chloroflexota bacterium | reverse complement strand
GGGCAGGGCTGGCCCTGGCCGCCCGGCTGAACGGGGCCGGCCACCGGACCTACGTCCTGCTGGGCGACGGCGAGATCCAGGCCGGCGTCGTCTGGGAGGGCGCCATGACGGCGGCCAAGTACCGGCTGGACAACCTGACCGCCATCCTCGACCTCAACGGCGTTCAGCTGGACGGTATGGTGGCGGACATCATGCCGCTGGACCCGGTGGTGGAGAAGTGGCGGGCCTTCGGCTGGCACGTCCTGGAGATCGACGGCCACAACATGCGCCAGATCCTGGAGGCGCTGGACGAGGTCCCCAAGATCCACGCCAGGCCCACCATCATCCTGGCCCACACCATCAAGGGGAAGGGCGTCTCCTTCATGGAGAACAAGAACGCCTGGCACGGCAAGGCGCCGAGCCCGGAGCAGTACGAGCAGGCTATGGCCGAACTGGCAGATCCGGAGGTAAACCGTGGCTGAGATGGAATCGGTGCGCGTAGCTTACGGCCAGGCGCTGGCCGAATACGGCGCCATCAACGAGGATGTGGTGGTGCTGGACGCCGACGTGTCGGCCTCCACCCAGTCCCACTACTTCGGCAGCAAGTTCCCCGGCCGGTTCTTCAACGTCGGCATCGCCGAGGCGGGCATGGTGGACGTGGCCGTGGGGTTGGCCCTGGGGGGCAAGGTCCCCTTCGTCAACTCCTTCGCCTTCCTGCTCGCCTTCCGGGCCGCCGAGCAGATCCGCACCTGCATGGCCTATTCCAGGGTGAACGTGAAGCTGGCGGGCCACTACGCCGGTCTCTCCGACTCCTTCGATGGCCCGACCCACCAGGCCATCAGCGACGTAGCGGCCATGCGGGGTCTGCCCGAGATGGCCGTGGTGGTCCCGGCCGACGGCACCGAGGCGCGACTGGCGGTGAAGGCCGTGGCGGAGTACCCGGGCCCGGTCTACCTGCGGCTGAACCGCAACGAGCTGCCGCTGCTGTCCGACGCGAGCCATCCCTTCCAGATCGGCAAGGGAGTGACCCTCCGCCGGGGTGGCGACGTGACTCTGGTGGCCACGGGGGTGATGGTGAGCCGGACCCTGGAGGCGGCCGAGGAGCTGCGGCGGCTGGGGATCGACGCCCGGGTGGTGGAGATGCACACCATCAAGCCGCTGGATGTGGATCTGCTGGTGGAGGCGGCCCGGGAGACGGGCTGCGTCGTGACGGCGGAGGAGCACTCGGTCATCGGCGGGCTCGGCGGTGCCGTGGCCGAGGCGTTGGCCGAGCGGGCCCCGGTGCCGGTGGTTCGGGTGGGCATCCAGGACCGCTTCGCGGAGACGGGTCCCTACTTCGCCCTGCTGGACCGCTACGGCATGGCGGTGGCAGACGTGGTGTCGGCCGCCAAGCGGGCCATCGCCCTCAAGCGGGAGGGGTAGGGCACAACCCGAAACAGGCGACGGGTAGGGGCCTCGACCGAACGGTCGAGGCCCCTACGATTTGTGGGAGTCAAGTTCCCGACACTCCCCGGGACCGGTGGCTCAATCCTCACGAAAGATGGTGCGAAGCCGCTCCCCCCGAGCCGGCCAGCCTATCGGCCTTCAGCGCCCCCCGTAACAAATCCCCGGCCACCTCGTTCATCAAGGTGAGCGCGCACTCAAGACAGAAAACCGACCAAAGGAGAGCGGAAACGTGAGCAACAGCAGCAAAGGGGCCATCGCCATCCTGGCCACTACACTTCTGCTCCTTACCCCCGTCCTGGCTCACGCCGAAGGCACGCCTACCCCTACGGCGACTGCGATCGTCACGGCAACGGCAACGCCGGAGCCAACGTCCACCGCCACAGTGACGGCAACGCCGACGGTGGTGCCGAGCCCCACGGCGACCAGCACTCCCACCACGGTGCCGGAGCCCAGTCTGAGCGCGAGCCCCACCACCGTCGTGGCCGGCGACGCCGTGACTATGACCTGGAGCAACATAGCCAACCCTTCGGCGGAGGACTGGATAGGGCTGTATCGAGCGGGCGACAGCAACATGAGCCAGCAGGCCTGGGTGTACGTGAGCGGGACGAAGACCCCCGCCACGCCCTTGGCCTCCGGATCGGTGAGCTTCACCATCCCGGCAAGCCTGGAGGCGGGGAGCTACGAGTTCCGCCTCTTCTCCAACGATACGTACACCCTGCTGACATCCTCTAATCAGATAGCCGTTACGGCCGCTCCGGCCACGGCCACCCCTACGCCGGCTCCGACCAACACGCCGACGCCCACCGGCACGCCGGCAACCCCCACGGCTACCGCCGTGCCCAGCGCAACGCCAACCCAGACCACCTCGTGGCAAAACATCGTGGTCCCGGATCCCGAGGGAGACCGGGAGGCCAACCACGGCTGGTTCGTCTCCTGGATAGCCCGCTTCACCCAGACCCTGGATGATGTACGCCACGGACTGGCAGTCTCCTTCTTCGCCCGCTCGGATCTGGGCAAGGAGGACAAGCACGATGGCGATAATGACGAAGCCACGTCGGTAGCGTCGCCCACGGCCACATCGACCGGCACGCCGCAGCCCACAGCCACCACGGCCACGGCCACCCCAACGGCCACCGGAACGCCGGCGAGCCAGGCCACGGCTACGGCTACGGCCACCGCCACTCCGATGGGCACACCCGATGCGACCCAGAATTCGACACTGCGCGTCCGGGAGCAGGAGAGGTCCGAAGCCAAGCAGAAGCACACCAACCGCGAGCAGGATCGCCGCGGCTCCGAGGACGTGAGCGACGAGGATGTGGACGCAGCTGAGCCGGATGCCGCCGCCACGCCCAGCGCAACCCGGGCCCCGTCCTCCCGCTCTCAAGACGACGAGAGGGCCCAGGGCAGAGGCGAAGGCTACCGCGAGCGCGGTCAGTCTGGCTCCATCGAGGAGGACAGACACGAGGATGAGGGTGGCGGGTCGACCAACAACAGGTCGGGCAACGGCTCTCGTCCCTCTCGATCCCGATAGATCGGACGAGCGACCGTGAAGTCGCCCAGGTGGGGATCAGTCGCCGGATCCCCACGGCCCTAAGGCGGGCGGAAAGGTGGTGCACGGCGAAGTAGGTTCGCCACCCGAAGCGGCTCGATTCTCACAGCACCAACGACAACTAAAGAAGCACAGGCCGGCATCGCCTCCGCGGGCCGGCCTGGCTGATTCTCCCTCCCCATTGACCTCTCCTCACGGCGATGCCACACTGTCTCATCTCCACGGACCAACGCACGGAGTCGAGCCTTCAGCCGGCGCTCTCTTCGGAAAACGCCGGGGGCGAGACCACCGGACCACACGCCCAGCCAGCCACAAGGAGGGTGAGATGTACCGACGAATCCTGGTTCCCCTGGACGGTTCTGAGCTGGCCGAAACGGCGATCCCCCACGCGGAGCTGCTGGCCTCGGCCACGAGGGCAGAATTGGAGTTGATCCGGGTCACCCTGCTTCGCTTCCTGCAGGCCCCGGGCGGGCACGGCCACGTGGTGCAGGAGGAGGGCGATCGGGAAGAGGCCGAGGGCTACCTTCGAGAATGGCAACAGCGGCTGAACGACAGGGGGATCAGGGTCAGCCACCAGGTGCGAGGCGGCAACGTGGCCGAGGAGATCGTGGGGTACGCCGCCGCCACCAGGGCCGACCTCATCGTCATGTCCACCCACGGCCGGACGGGCGCCCGCCTCTGGGCCTACGGGAGCGTGGCGGAGAAGGTGTTGAGGGCAGCCCCCTGCTCGGTGCTCGTGGTGCGGACCAGGAAAGAGTAGCCGATGGGGAGAATGAGCAACGGGGAGTTCAATAGGGGGAGAGGATCGCCCTGTCGCCGAGGACGGCGGAGCAGCAGGGAGCCTCACGAGATCGCACCACCACCTCCAGCCGCTCCCAACCCCCATTGGGGGGCATCCTACCCATCTCCCCGGGAAGATCCAGCCCCAGGTAGTGGGTGCGAATCACCACCATCGCCACCTTGTGGGTGACCAGGCAGAGGCTACCGCCGGGATGCCGGCGCACCATCTCCTCCACGGCCGCGATGGCCCGGTCGTGAACCTCCCGAATCGATTCGCCCCCCGGCGGCCGCACCGGTCGTGGATCCTCAACCCATTGCCGGTGCAGCTCGGGGTAGAGCTCGGCGATGCGGCGGGCCAGCATCCCCTCCCACTCCCCCAGGTCGATCTCCTTCAGACGGGGATCCGTGCGGGGCTCCAGGCCGCGCCCGCGGGCTATGGCCCGGGCGGTTTCCAGGGCGCGACCGAGGGGGCTGGAGTAGAGGGCGTCGATCCTCCTGCTGGAAAGCTCGGCGGCCAGCCCCTCGGCCTGCTCCCGGCCGGTGGCGTTCAGAGGGACGTCCGTCCCGCCCTGGTACCGCCCTTCCAGGTTCCAGTCTGTCTGGCCGTGCCGCACCAGGATGAGCTCCAACCTCTCCCCCTGCCCCTCCTCCCCTCTCACGCCAGCCCCCGCTGGTGGCGATACTCGGGAACGGTGATCATGGGGGGCCTCTCGGCGTCCCGCAGCTCCTTGACCTCCAGGTGGAACTGGTCCCTGGTGTGCTGGATCAGCTTCATGCTGCAGTTGAGATCGGTCATCAGCCGCAGCCGCTGCTGGTCCTCGACCCGCTTCAGCACCACCTGGATCAGGGTGAAGGCCATCTTGCTCAGGGAGACCAGGGTCTGGTTGCGGTGGACCCGACGCTTCAGATCCACCTGGCCGATGGCGTGGAGGCCGAAGGACTCCAGGAAGTCGATCAGCAGACCGGTCTCCACCCCGTAGCCGGTGAAGAAGGGGATCCTCTCCAGCGCCTCCCGGCGTCCGGCGTACTCGCCGGCCAGGGGCTGCACTATGCCCGACAGCTCGGGATAGAAGAGGTTCAGCATGGGTCGGGCCGTCAACTCCGTGACCCTACCACCGCCGGTCCCCATGGTCTTGTGCCCGACCCGGATCGGGCGCCGGTAGAACCCCTTCACGTACTTGACCCGCGGGTGCTGCAGCAGCGGCCCCAGCAGCCCGTAGACGAAGCGGGGGTGGATGTTCCGGATGTCGGTGTCGATCCAGGCGATGATGTCGCCCTTCAGGACGTAGAGGCTCTTCCAGAGGGCCTCACCCTTGCCGGGAATGGAACCGTAGCGGGGCAGGATCTCCTGATGCTGGTAGACCGATATCCCGTGGCTCCGGGCGATCTCCACCGTTCGGTCGGTCGATCCGCTGTCGATGAGCACTATCTCGTCCAGGAGGGGATGTCGCTCCATCAGCTCGGCCTTGAGCGATGCCACGATGGTACCGACAGTCGGCTCCTCGTTCAGCGCGGGCAGCCCCAGACTGATGGTCACGCCGGCCGACCTCTTCAATCGCACCAGCAGCTCCAGATCCGACCACTCCTCGCTGTCGAAGGTGTTCTCGGCGAACCACTTGTCCACCAGGGTGGAGATCGGCATGGCCGCCCTGGCCTGCTCCTCCTGGAACAGCTTCCCAAAGTCGGGCCTCAACCCCTCCACCGGCTCCTTGGTCTTGACCACGATCACCTGGCGGTCCGCCTCCCGCACCACCCGCTCGGCGATGGACCCGAAGAGGTAGGGCTCCGCGGGCGAGGGGGCTGCCGAGGCGCCCATCACCACCACCTGATGGTTGCAGGTCTCGGAGAGGATGGCCTGGACCACCGACTCCGACACCTTGAAGGCCTTCTCCACCCGGTTACTGGGCACCGCGGCCAGGAAGCGGTTGAAATGCTCCTTCTCTCGCTCCACGTCCTCCACGGTGAGCCCGGGCGGTATCACCCGCAGGGCCGTCACCGTGGCGTCGTATCGCTCGGCCAGCCCCACCGCTAGCCGCAGGGCCAGGATCGCGTGGGGACCACCGCGAACCGGCAGGAGGATCCGTTTCGGGTTTCCCAGGGCGTGGAGCTTCACCAGGGCGATGTCGCAAGGCGGATCCTTGGCGATCTCGTCGATGGTCGTCCCGAAGATGGAGTTGGGAGTGGTGGTGGAACCCTTCCAGGCCATCAGCAAGAGGTTGGACTTCTCCTCCTTGGCGGCATCCGCGATCCCCTGCCAAACCTGTCGCGACACCCTCACCAGGGTGGCGATCTCCAGGTCGGGCGACTTGCCGGCCATCTTGAAGATCCGCCCCAGTCGCTGCCGATGGGCCTGGGCCGGGCGAGCGCCGTGGCTGAAATCCACCTCCTCCGGCACCTCCACCACGCCCAGGGCCACCACCCGGCCCCGTCGCTCGTCCGCCTGCACCGGCATCAGCGTTCCGGCGATCTTGATCAGGTCACCCGCCGACCTGGTGTCCGACAGGGGCACCAGGATGGTGAAATCTCTCTCAGCCGTTCCTACCATTACCACCCCCAAACCACGAGGTTTCCGTCCTCCCGGCCGCCGGCCAAGGTCCAGGACTCACGGACGTCCTTCTTGCCGCCGCTCAGAGGGACCGGTCGAAGCGCTCCAGAGGTCCAATCAAAGGCTCGATCTGTCGGTCGAAAAGGGAATCCCAGGAGTAGTGCCGAAGGATGCGCCGGCGCAGCCGGTGGACCCTGTCCTCTTCCATCCATCCGCGCATCCGCTTCGCGACGGCAGATGGCTCCTCGTCCAGGTCGAAGTAGGAGACGGCGTCCAGACCGATCTCCCGGAAAGGCGGGATGTTGGAGCAGAACACCGGAAGCCTGAAGAGCCCCGCCTCCAGCAGCGGTATCCCGAAGCCCTCCTGGGCGCTGCTAAACAGCAGGAGATCGCTCAGGGAGTAGAGGTCCCACATCATCCGGTCGTTCACCGGGTACCCGCCCCGCTCGGGCTCCAGATGCTCGAAGAGCAGGATCACCTCTTTCTCGACGCCCAGCTCTCTCCGGAGACGGCGCAGCTCCTCCACGTAGTCGCCCGACCGAACGTTGTGGGGGCCGGGCGGACCCGTCACCACCAGCCTGGCGTCGACGCCCTGTTCCAGCAGGGCGTGGGCGATCTGGATGCTCATCTCCAGGTTCTTTCGCCTGGTGATCCGGACCGGGGCCAGCATCAGCAGCTCCCCCTGGAGGAGCCTCAGCCCGTGCACCAGTTCGGCCGTCTCGGGCTCCAGCTTCAGCTGAGCCACCGGGTCCACCCCCGCCGGGATCACCCGCAGTCGCTCCGGGGGCAGCCCCAGCAGCTCGGACAGCTCCCGCTGCCGGGCAGCCGACACGACCACGTAGCTGAGCCGATCCAGGGACTGCTTCAGCAGCTGCCAGGGGGACTCCTCCCTCATCTTCGGGAGGTACAGCTCGTTCTTCCAGGAGAGGTCGTGGCACCAGGCCACGAACCGGGGGCCATCACCCCGACGGGCGATGCGATGCAGCGCCACCGTCAGCGGCAGATTGAAGTGCAGGGTGAAGGCGTTGTGCACCACACAGAGCTCCACACCGGCGAAAGCACGCCTCAGCTCCGCCTCGACCCGGCCCGTTGCCTCGTGGAACCGGTCGCTCACCACCCCCCGGTCCAGCTCCTCGTTGATGGCCAGCAGCTCCGGATCCTTGGAGTAGAGCGAGGGGATCAGCTCCACCGGCACGCCGTCGCGAAAGGGCTCACCCCTCCCGGCAATGACCCGGGTGGGGTAGCCACGCTCCGCGAACAGCCCGGCGTGGACGGCAATCAACTGCTCGACGCCGCCAACCACCGGGGGACAGGTATAGTGCAGGATGGCAACAGAGGGCTTGGGCAAGGCGGGGCCTCCTGGATGATATCTTAGCGGCTGCTTATTCGCGCCCGCAAGCACTATCAGCGCCATGCCCTCATGAGTGCCCAAAACAACCATAGGGAGCAGCTACACCTGTAGGAGCCGGCTCCTACGGTCTGGTACAACGGCGTTGAGCTTTGGGCCGGTACCTGCATATACTGCTTCGCCCGAGATCGGGGGCAATCGACGACTGGCGGCTGGTTGCTGATCGCTGAGAGCTGATAGCCAGATGTCCGATCTTCGAACCATCGTCCTGGAGGGGGATCCCGCTACCCTGGGGCTGAGTCACGGGCGGCTGCTGGGGAAGGAGATCCGATTCCTGGTGGACCAGATGGACCGGCACGTCTTCCGGTGGGTCGGCCCCCTCCGAGGCTTCCCGCTCCGGCTGGTGGCACTAACCTTCGCCCTGGCCATGAACCGCCACATCCCCCTGCACCTCAGGGAGGAGATGAGGGGGATAGCCCGGGGCAGCGGCGTCCCCTATGCCGACCTGCTGCTGATCAACACCCTGGACGACGTGCTGAACATCCTGCGGCGGTTGGCGCCCCGCAGCCCCCACCTGGCCTGCTCCAGTTTCGCCCTCTTCGGCAGCCGCTGCCGGGATGGCGGGCTGATCCACGGCAGGAACCTGGACTACCACTTCCGAGGCACGCCCCTGGAGGACGGCGGCGCGCTGGCCAGGCTGCTCCTTCGGGAGGCCACCCTCTTCGTGTACCGGCCCCGCGGACGCGCCGCCTTCCTGTCGCTCGGCTGGCCCGGACTGGTGGGCACCACCACCGCCATGAGCCAGCATGGTCTCTCCATCGGCAACCTCACCTCCTACCTTCGCGGCACCACCCCCCACGGGACCCCCACCAGCATCCTTTACCGGCTGGCCATGGAGGAGGCCTCCTCTCTACGAGAGACCGGCCAGATCCTGCGGAGAGCCCGCCGGACCATTGGCAACAACCTGCTGGCCAGCTCGGGAAGGGAGAACAGCGCTACCCTCTTCGAGGTCACTCGCGACGCCGTGGTAGAGGTGCTACCTCAGGATGGCCTGCTGGTGGCCACCAACCACTTCCTCAGCCCCGAGCTGGCCCGCCGGCAGCGCCCCTATCTCCTGGCCCACTCCCTGGGGCGATGGGAGAGGCTGCGAACCCTGTGCGATCGGCACGGGGCGGGAGTGGAGGAAGCCCTCGCCTCCCTGGCCGACACGGAGTGCGGAGGGAAACCCGGGAACCCCCTGGCCAGGGTGGCCAACGAGGGGACGGCCGTCAGCGTCCTCTTCAGGCCGGCCGAGATGGTCCTGTGGGTGGGGAGAGGAAAGGAGCCACCGGCCTCAAGTGGCCGGTTCATACCCATCGACGCCGGAGAACTGCTATCCAGTCCAACAGAGCTGGGAGAAACGTAGGGCAGGGCGCTCTGCCCTGCCGCCCCCGTCCTCCAAGCACATGGTAGGGGGCGGGCACAGGGCCCCGCCCTACGCTTATCTTGCGCTTCCTACTGCTTCAGGTGGGCCACCAGCCCCCGGCCCGACAGGGTAACGGCGCTGGCCACCAACGCCTTGCCGGCGTCCACCGCCAGGAAGGGCAAAACACCGA
>JAJZRD010000146.1 GCA_021845945.1 Chloroflexota bacterium | reverse complement strand
GACTGGCAGTTGCCCCTACCCCCCTGAAAGAAAAAGGGGTCGATATCGCCCCCAGCGGTATCAACCCCTTTTTCCTTATCCGCGGCCAGCCAGCCGTTCAGGGTTGGTTGGGCGCTGCCCACTCTGGCAGGGTGCACCCAAAAGCAGGATACGTTCCACCTCTGTTCCCACGTCGTCGGTCTATCCTTCTCAGCCCTTTCTGCCGGGAGTCTCCACTACTACCGTAACGGAACGGTTTCGAGTGACGGAAAGGTATCAAGGAACCCGGTGGTCTTGCCGATAATAATCCTGTATCGACTTGCCCCCAGGAGATACGCACGATGAGAGATGCAGCCATGGAGTACAGGCGTAGCTCGATTGATCCCAACAACTGGTCACTCAGGGTGAAGCTCACGCTCTTCACTCTGGCGGTGTCTCTGGTTCCCGTTCTGGTCCTGAGCTACCTGGACAGCATGCGGGTTCGTGAGGCGCTGGTGAATCGCACGGATCCGATGGCGGGTTCGGCCCTGTTCCTCGTGGCCGTCGCCCTGCTGCTGTCCGGGCTCCTGGCCTTCTTCGTGGCAGCCTCGGTGGCCAATCCACTTCGCCGGCTGGCGGAAGACGCCGGTAAGCTGGCTCTGGGGGATCTGGAGCGAACCTCCGTGGAGAGGGAACGCTCTTCCCGCGACGGGGCGGCCACCCCCAGGCGATTGGAGCCGGCACAATCGGCAGCGGATGCCCGCGCCGACGAGCGGGTCTGTGCCGAGCGCCAGCGGCTGGCCAGCCGGATAGCCTCCGAGCAGTTGGTGGTGGCCGCCGCGGCGGGCGTGAGACAGGACCCGCAGGCCGTGCAGCAGCTGTTGGTGAACTACTGGAAGTCCAGTCCCTGCTTCACCGGCGTTTTCGCCATGGACGCGACGGGCAGCTGTGTCGCGGCGTCTAACCCCAAGATGGTGGGCAACAACTACGATTTCCGGCCATACTTCCAGGCGGCGATTCGGGGGGATCTCTACTCGTCCGACATATCTCTCAGCATCGATACCCTCTCGCCTCAGGTAGTCCACACGGCGCCCATCCGATATAGAGGCCAAATCGTGGGGGTGTTGGCGCTGCGCAGCGACGCCTCCGAGGAGTTCAGGCTGTCCTCCGACGCCATGCTCTCTTCCAATGGGAACGAAGTGGAGAGGTTGAGGGAGGCATTCATTCGGGTGCGGATGTACCTGGTGCGTCTCTCCATGGTGGTGGATAGGGTCGCCTCGGGCGATCTAAGCCAGGAGGTGCGTCCCCAGTCCAGCAGAGACATCCTGGGCATCGCCGTCGATCGAATGGTGGACCGGTTGGGCGACGTAGTGTCCGAGGTCAAAGGCACCGCCGAGAGCCTGGCGAAGAGCTCGGGCCAGTTGCAGGGAGCCGCCACCCAGGCCGGGAGCGTCGTGCAGCAGGTGGCCGACGCCATGCAGAACATGGCCGGCGGTTCGCAGGAGGTGTCCCGTTCCGCCCAGGCCAGCAACGAGGCCGTGGGCCAATTGAGCCTGGCCATCGATTCCATAGCCCGAGGGGCGGACGAGCAGGCTCGCCAGGCGCAGACAGCCTCGGCGGCGGCGGATCAGATGGCGGCCCGGGTGGAGCGAGTGGCGGGCAACGCCAACCATCTGGCGGCGGTGGGCGACCAGACCAAGGGGGCCGCGGAGCAGGGAGCCAAGGCCGTCGGGGAGACGGTGACCGGCATGGCCGAGATCAAAGAAGTGGTGCTCCAGGCGGCGGCCAAGGTGGAGGATCTGGGCAGGCTGGGAGAGAAGATCGGCGCCGTGGTGGAGACCATCGACGACATCGCGGAGCAGACCAACCTGTTGGCGCTGAACGCAGCCATCGAGGCGGCCAGGGCCGGCGAGCATGGTCGGGGCTTCGCGGTGGTGGCCGAGGAGGTGCGGAAGCTGGCCGAGCGCTCCCAGAGGGAGACCCGAGCCATAGCCGAGTTGATCAAGGAGGTCCAGGGCGGGACGCGCGAGGCGGTGTTAGCGATGCAGTCGGGGTCTTCCCAGGTGGAGGATGGCTCGAGACGAGCGGAGCAGGCGCGTCGGGCCCTGGAGGAGATCCAGGCGGCGGTGGGCTCCATGGCGCAGCAGGTGTCCGAGATCGCCGTGGCCGCTCAGGAGATGGCGGCGGGCTCTCGGAGCGTGGTGGAGGCGACGGGGAGCATCAGCGCGGTGGTGGAGGAGAGCACGGGCTCCACCCAGGAGATGGCTCGCCAGGCTTCGGTGGTGATGTCGGCCGCGGAGTCGGTGGCGGCGGTGGCCGAAGAGAACAGCGCCTCCACCGAAGAGGTGCTGGCCTCGGCCCAGGAGATGTCGGCCCAGGTGCAGCAGATGAGCGCCGAGGCCCAGGAGTTGGCCGGTACGGCCGAGAAGCTGAGGGAGATCGTCGCCCGCTTCAAGCTGCAGTTGGGCCGGCAGGGCGCCGCTCCGTCGGCGATGCCCGAGGGGGAGAGGAAGCTGGTCTCGCTGGTGCACAGGCGGTAGCTGACGGCGATGACCCGACCTCTGGATCTTGATAGTCGAGGAGTCGAGGCTTCATCCGATGGGGGTGGACGGCCACGCCTACGACACCTTCCGCATCTGCCCCTGCCGCGCCCCGAACAGGAAGATGGCCAGCGCCAGCAGGGCGACCCCGCCCGCGAGGGTGTACATCGTCCCGTAACCGGCTGCCTGGACCACGAAGCCCCAGAGGAAGGACCCGATGCCGATCCCCAGGTCCATCGCGGTGGAGAAGGTCCCCATGGCGGCTCCTCGCCGGCCGGGCGCGGCCCTATCCACCACCAGAGCCATCAGGGCGGGCTGGATGGAGGCGAAGGCGAGGCCGTACAACACCGCCACCGTCAGGAAGGAGACCGGTGAGGCGGCCGTGGACAGCAGCCAGAGCCCCGCGGTGGCCAGCATCAGACCCGGCGCGATCACCGCCGCCCGACCGTAGCGATCGGAAAGCTGGCCGGTGAAGCCGCGTGCCAGGATCAGGGTGATGGCGTAGGCGGTGAAGAAGAGCCCGGGATTGCCCATTCCCTGCTTGCCCGCGTAGATGGGCACGAAGGTGACGATGGAGCTGTAGGTCGTCGCCGTCAGGGCCAGGATCAGGGAGGGGAAGAGGGCCGTTCGTTCGATGATCCCCTGGTTGGGTCCCTTGGGATGTCTGGAGCGGCTGGAAGGAGCCGGCTCCTGAATCCCCTGAGAAAGCAGCACCGAGAGCACGGCCAGTCCCGCGGAGGCGAGGAAGAGGACCGTGAAGCTGTAGCTGGTCATCAACGTCACCCCCAGCGCCGGCCCGACGGCCATGGCCAGGTTGGTGAACATGCCGTAGTAGCCCATGGCCGCGCCCCGGCGGCTGCGCGGCGCCACGTCGGCGACCAGGGCGTTGGTGGCCGTGCCGAAGGAGGCCCAGCCGATGCCGTGGAGCAGCCGGAGGCCCAGCAGGATCGGCACGGAGCTGACCAGGGCGTACACCCCCGAGACCGCGGCCAGCAGGGCGGTGCCTCCCAGGATCAGCAGCTTCTTGCCGTGGTCGTCCGCCGCCTTGCCCACGAAGGGCCTCAGCACCACGCCCGAGACGCTCATCACCCCCATGACCAACCCCACCTCGGCCTCGGTCCCCCCTATCCGGATCACGTACAGCGGCAGGGTGGCGAGGAGGAAGTAGAAGCTGGAGAAAGTCGACAGGGTTACCAGCGATGCCAGCAGGAAATTCCTGCTGAACAGACGCTCTTGGCCGACTGGAGTGGCAGCGGGAGCCGCTGCAGGCGGGTGCTGCGACATGGTGCTCCTTCTGTTGCGCCACGATCAGAGTGCGGGCCGGTCTCCGACAGCCTCCTGGAGGGCCCGGCGCCGCTTCCAGAAGAAAGGGTAATGGCCATGGCGGCCAGCCCGATCTCGCTCCGCCCCTTCAGGGCGGCATCCTTGGGCTTGTCCCCCATGTGCAGGTGGCGATGGATGTTCTCCAGCACCACGATGGAGTCGTCCACCAGGATACCGATGGTGAGGGCCAGGCTTGTGGCGCCGGTCCTGACCTGGCTGACCACGTCGACCATCAGCTTCTCCACCCGCCCGGAGCTCTTGGGCGCTACACCGACCTGGAAGCTGGACTGGAGAGTCCCGCTGTAGGTCAGGATGCTCCTTTCGATTCTCTAGCACTCTCTGGAAGCAGGGCGAAGAAAAGGGCGGGGCCGCGGGCCTCGCCCTTTTCTTCGCCCTGTCTATCTACTGCTGGGTCAGGTTGTCGGGCCACTCGGCCAGGGTCACCTCGATCTGCTTCTCCTCACCGCCCCTGCGGATGTTGAGAGTCACCTTGTCGCCCGCCTTCTTCGTGTCCAGGTAGGAGGAGATGTCCTCTACCTTGCTGACCTTCTGTCCGTCCACCGACAGGATCACGTCGCCACCCTTGGGCACCTGGGTGCCGGACTGGGACCCGGAGCGCGTCGCGCCCTTCAGCCCCGCGTCGGCGGCCGGGCTATTGGACTGCACCAGCACCACGTACACCCCCTCGCCCGGAACGCCGAGCTCCTGAGCGAGATTGGAGGTCACCGGGGTGCCGGAGATCCCGAGCCACGGATGGGAGACGGTCTTGCCGGCTATCAGATCCTGGAGCTCGCTCTTGGCCGCGTCGATGGGAACGGCGAAGCCGATGCCCACCGAGCCTCTGACCGGGCTCTCGATGGCCGTGGTGATGCCTACCACCTGCCCGGAGGAGTTGAGGAGGGGCCCCCCCGAGTTGCCGGGGTTGATGGATGCGTCGGTCTGGATCATGTTGCGGATCGGCCTGGCACTGCTCCCACCGCCGTAGGTGCGCCCCACGGAGCTGATCACACCTACAGTGATGGTCCGCTCGAGGCCGAAGGGGTTCCCGATGGCGATGGCCAGTTGGCCGGGCCTCAAGCCCTGGGAGCTGCCCAGATCGGCTACCGTCAGCTTGGACTTGTCCACGTCGATCTTCAGCACGGCCAGGTCGTTGCCGGGGTCGCGGCCCAACAGCTTGGCCTGGACGGTGTCGCCGTTGGCCAGGGTCACGTCCAGCCGATCGGCGCCGTCGACCACGTGGTTGTTGGTGAGGATGTGCCCCTGGTCGTCGATGATGACCCCGGAGCCGGTCCCCATCGAGGGCTGGGGCTGTTGGGGCAGACCGGGCAGCTGGGGCAGATCGCGGAAGGGCGAGTTGCGCTGGCTGCCCGCCTTGGCGGTGTTGGTGACGTAGACCACCGCGGGGCTTACCTTATCGTAGATGGACGCGATGGCATCCTCATCTAGAAGGCTAGCCTTACCGGCCGTGGCCTGGGCACCGGCCACCAGAGGCTTGGTTATCGTGGCGACGGGCTGATAGCGTTGATAGCCCAGCATCAGGCCCGCCCCAACGATCATGGCCAGCAGGACGAGAACAAAGTTCTTCAACAAGGGCTTCATCGCCTACCTCCGGAAGGTGGGGAATGGGTATCCGACTACTCTCCGACCGAGCTTCGCAGCATAAGATAGTAACAGCTTTATGCCAAGCAGTTGTTACGCTAGTGTTAAATCTTGCGCCAGCAACCGGCTTTCACCCGTTGACAGTCAGCGCGGGCTAATGGCTAATGGCTGACCGCTCAGAACCAAGGTAAAGGTCGTGCCCCGGTCGGGGGCGCTCTCCACCGAGATGGTCCCACCGTGGGCGTGGACGATCTCTCTGGCTATGGCGAGCCCCAGGCCGCTCCCATCACTGTTGCGAGCCCTGGACTTGTCTACCTGATAGAACCGCTCGAAGATCCTGGGCTGGTCCTCGGGCGGGATGTAGGACCCGGTGTTGTGCACCGCCACGCGATGGCGGACGTTGCGGCTCTGCCCGTTGCCCTTCTCGCTCCCGCTGGGACCGACGGCGGTTGCGCTCTCCAGCCTCACGGTGACGGTTCCCTCCCGAGGCGTGTGGCGCAGGGCGTTATCCAGTAGATTTCGGAAGACCTCCTCCAACCGGCCCTCGTCACCGTCGACCTGAGCCGGCTGATCCGCCTCCATCACCAGGGTTACCCCCTCCTGCTGAGCCTGGGGTCCGGCGCGCTTGACGCACATGCGCAGCAACTCCCTCAGATCCAGCTCTCCTCGATCAAGGGGCAACTGCCCCGATTCGATCTTGGAGAGCAGCAGCAGGTCTTCCACCAGCCGGCGCATGCGGCCGGCCTCGTAGTTGATGATCTGGGCCGACTCGCCGTACTCCCCCGGCGACTTGATGGTGCCGTCCATCATAGCCTGGGAGAAGCCCTGCACCGAGGTGAGCGGGGTCCGCAGATCATGGGAGACGTTGGCCAGGAAGTCCCGCAGGGTTCGGTGGGAGATGCTCACCTGCCTGGACATGTAGTTGAAGGCCTCGGCGAGCCGGCCCACCTCGTCCCGACTCCGGATGGGGATATTCTGGTCGTAGTTTCCTCTGGCCATCTCCTCCGAGGCCCTGGTTATGGCGGCGATGGGCTTGGAGATGGAGCGAGAGAGCAAGAAGGCGGCCGCGATGGACACGATCAACGATATCAGGGCGGCGAAGGAGAGCCGCGGGGCCAGCTCCAGCCAGCTGGAGGTGAGGCTCTGCTCCGGCACCGCCAGGGCGACGACGTAGGAGGGGGGCCTGGTCACGAAATGGTCCGTGGGGGCCGGGCGGCTCTGGGTCACGATGAAGACGAAGCCCGGATTGCCCTCCCGAATGAAGGTTACCGAGACCGTGTTGGGGTTGTCCCTGGGCTGCGAGGCCTGAGCCAGCGGGATCCGGCCGCCCTGGAGGGTGCCGTCGGTGTCCGCCACCACCTGCCCGGAGTTGGAGTCCACCAACAGGATGCGGACGTCCATCTCCGACGCCCTGTCCTGGAGGAAGGCAGCTATCTGGTCGGGCGGGGTACCGGCACGCTCCAGTAGCCGAACCTGCCAGGTGATCGGCACGGCCAGATCCGACAGTTGGTTCAGCTTGATCTGCCGCTGGTAGTCCCGCAGCATGTAGACGAAGGCAGAGCCGGCCAGCACGAGGCAGAGCAGGATTACCAGGCTGTAGGAGGCTACCAGCTTAGCTCTGAGACTGCGGAACAACTTCCGTCTCCTCGCCCGCGGTGACTACCATCTTGTATCCAACCCCCCAGACGGTCTGGATACGGGTGGTCTCGCTGCCGGAGATCTTGTCTCTGAGCCAGGTAACGTGGACGTCGATGGTCCTGGTGTCGCCCACGTAGTCATAGCCCCACACGGTGTTGAGCAATCGCTCCCGATCCAGGACGACCCCCACCTGCTTCGCGAAGGCTGCCAGCAGGTCGAACTCCTTGGCGCGCAGGGAGACCTGCTTCCCCGCCACCACCACCTCTCGCCGGTCCAGGTCGATCGCGATGTCGCCGGCCTCCACCTGTCGGGTGGGTCGATCCCCCGCCTGGTAGCGGCGGAGCACGGCCTTCACCCGAGCCACCAACTCTCGGGGGTTGAAAGGCTTGGTGACGTAGTCGTCGGCCCCCAGCTCGAGGCCGATGATCTTATCCACGTCGTCGCTCTTGGCGGTCAAGATGATGATGGGGATGTCGCTCTCCTTGCGAAGACGGCGGCATACCTCCCACCCGTCCATCTGGGGCATCATCAGGTCCAGCACCAGCAGGTTCGGACGGTGGGTCTTCACCTTCTCCAGTGCCTCCACACCATTGTAGGCAGCCTCGACGCTGTAGCCCTCGCTGGTCAGGTAGAGCTTGGCCAGCTGCACGATGTTCTTCTCATCGTCCACAACGAGCACAGTTCCATTGGACATGGGCATCACCCACTCTAGACGATGGCGGCGCCCCTCAGCAGCACCAGGCCCACCAGAAGCGCCAAAGCGATAATCAGGCTCAAGGCCGTCAGGCAACCGCAACCACTATCGACCCAGTTGGGGTAGCCATCCATGCATCATAACACCATCTCACATAACCGGCGGCAACTACCCTGGGCGGGCGGGCAGGATGCCCGCCCAGGGCGGCCAGACGGCCGCGCTCCTGGCGACTCTTCCTACCGCGCCGCCGGTGGCTCGCCCGACTGGCCGTTGTCCGGCGAGATCTGGACGCTGCTCGCCGTGTAGCTGCCGTCCTAGCCCTGCTGGCCCATCACCACCACTCTCTCGCCGGCCTTCAACCTCGCGACTGGACTTGGCGGTCGCCTTTGACCCCCGTACGACATAATATTGTGCCGTGGGGCTGCTAAGCAATTGTTACTCAGCTGTTAAATGAGTGTAAAAGAGTCCCTGGGTGGGGAGGGCACGAACTCCAGCATCAGCTGGCGGCGACGGGGGCCGTCGAACTCGCAGAAGAGGATGTCCTGCCACCGCCCGAGGGCCAACCGGCCGCCCTGCACTATCACGGCCATCGAGAAGCCCATCATGCTCGCCTTGATGTGGGCCGCCGAGTTGCCCTCGAAGTGGCGGTAGTGGGGATCGTTGGAGGGCACCTGCCGCTCCATGGAGTAGAGGAGGTCTCGGACCACGTCGGGATCGGCGTTCTCGTTGAGGGTTATCCCCGCCGTGGTGTGGGGCACGAAGAGCTGGCAGAGGCCGTTTTCCCAGCCGGCTTCCTGGACCGCCCGGGCCAGTTGGTGGGTGATCCGAACCATCTCCTGGCGGGCGCTGGTCTCGACTTCCAGGGTGATCATGGCGATGCCTCCTGGTTTCTATGGAGCGGGAGGGCGAGGCTCCTGCCGAGCCATCTTACGAGGGGAACACGCGGCTCGCCGGGAGGCTCGCCCTCCCGCTGACACCCTCCCGACGGTCCTGGGAGGCTCGCCCTCCCGCTGACACCCTCCCGCCTGCCGCGCCCTTGCTAGAACACCGGCTCCTGCAGGTACATCTGGATCGGGTCGACGTAGGCCAGGGTCTCGCTCTTAGCCAGGGTGCCCGAGGCGACGTCGATCACCGTGCGGTAGAAGCGCTCTCCCGCCTCCTCCGGCGTCTCGGTGCCCTCGATGACGGTGCCCGAGTAGAAGTCGACGCTATCCCTGGCCGTGGCGTAGGTCCTGGGGTTGGCCGTGGCCCACAGGAAGGGCACCACCACCGAGGGGGACCCCTCCAGGAGGCTTCTGCCGGCTACTCCCCCGCCGCCCAACTGGAACATGACGACGTTAGCCCCGGACGCCGCGTAGCCGGCGAAGATGGAGAGGTGGCCCATCCAGTTGTCGACGAAGTAGAGCCCCTTGCGCTCCGGTCGCTCGGCGTACCTCAGGACCCCCTGGATCGGCGCCGTGCCTGCCTTGTGGATCGCCCCGAGGCTCTTCTCCTCCAGGGAGCTGAGGCCCCCCTTGATGTTGGCGGGAACGGGGTTCACGGTGCGGATGTCCAGCCCGGTGGCCTTGGCCCGC
>JAJZRD010000145.1 GCA_021845945.1 Chloroflexota bacterium | reverse complement strand
AGGGCGCCCAGCATGGTGCAGACGTACAGCCAGGGGGAGATGGGCACGGCGATGACGACGGCGCCCGCGGCGGCCCTCAGGACGAAGCCCGCTGCCACGGCCAGGACGTCCACGATCACCATCTGTTTCAGCCACAGGGAGTAGGAGAGGGTGAGCGCCAGGTAGAGAAGCGCCATCAAGGCGAAATGGGTGCCCAGGGTCGCCGCCAGGGCCAGGGATGCCATCAGCAGCAGGGCGGCGGTGGCCATGGCGAGGACGGGGGAGACTCGCCCCGAGGCTATGGGCCGCTTCCGCTTGGTGGGGTGCGTGCGGTCCTGCTGCAGGTCGACCAGGTCGTTGACCAGGTAGGTGGCCGAGGCCAGGAGGCAGAAGTCCACGAAGGAGAGAGCGGCCCTGCCCACCAGGTTAGGATCCCCCAGGCTGCGAGCGAAGATCAGCCCCAGGAACAGCAGCCCGTTCTTGGTCCACTGCTTCGGGCGCATCGAGATCAGCAGCGCCCGAGCCAGGGCCGGCGGGCTCGACGTGGAGGCCTCCGAAGGGAGCGTACGGGGGTTCCTCGACACTTCCAATCCTGTCCCGATAATAGTTGCGGCCGCCCCGGGGGATGGGTACCCATGGATCGCGGCCGACGAAAGAGATGATACCGGAGGCCCCGAGTCGGGTCAACGGCCGGGGTTTCCCCATGGGCAGCTCTCAGCCCCCACAGGGACAGGTCGCTACCCCGCGTACTCGTAGAAGCCGCAGCCGCTCTTCCGGCCCAGTCTGCCCGCGGCCACCATCTTCACCAACAACGGGCAGGGCCGGTACTTGTCGTCGCCGAAGCCCTCGTGCAGCACCTTCATGATGTGCAGGCACACGTCCAGGCCGATCAGGTCGGCCAGCTCCAGGGGTCCCATTGGGTGGTTCATCCCCAGCTTCATCACCGTGTCTATCGACTCCCGGCTGGCCACTTTCTCCATGAGAGCGTAAGCCGCCTCGTTGATCATCGGCATCAGCAATCGATTCGAGACGAAGCCGGGGTAGTCTTCCACCTCCACCGGCATCTTCCCCATCTCCTGGGCGAGCCAGAAGAGCTGGGATCTGGTGTCGTCGGCTGTATCGATGCCCCGGACAATCTCCACCAGCTTCATCACGGGCACCGGGTTGAAAAAGTGCATCCCGATCACCTTGGAGGGGCGGCGTGTGGCTGCCGCCAGACGGGTGATGGAGATGGAGGAGGTGTTGGAGGCGAAGATAGCGTCCGCCTTGCAGATACCATCCAGCTGTTGCAGCAGCCTGAACTTGGTGTCGAAGTCCTCGACGATTGCCTCGATCACCAGGTCGGCGCCGGCCGCGTCCGACAGCTGTGTGGATCCCGAGAGCCGCTCCAGGATCTCGGCGTTTTCCGTCTCGGAGATTCGACCCTTCTCCCTCGCCCTGTCCAGGTTGCGTCGAATGCCCTCGAGGGCGCCGTCGACCTGGCCCTGAGCCACGTCGATCAGCCGAACCGGGTGGCGGGCCTGGGCCGCCACCTGCGCTATGCCAGAACCCATGGTGCCGGAGCCGATCACGGCTATGCTCTCGATCGCCATTAACATCTCCCCTCTCTGGAAGCTGACCCTGCCGCCCCAACCACCAAGACACTAAGGCACAAAGAATCACTGGGAGGTCTTGGCGTGTCTTCGTGTCCTGGTGGTTACGTTACCCGCGTTCACGAAGGGCAGACCGTCGAAAGGCTTATCGGCGTCGGAAGATCGGGGTTCTCTTCTCGATGAAGGCTCCCATCCCCTCCCGTTGGTCCTCGGTGGAGAAGCAGAGGGCAAACAGGTTAGTCTCCAGCTCCGTCGCAGACTCCATATCGAGAGAGCGCGCCCGGTTCATCGATCGCTTGGCGTAGGCCAGGGCGATGGGAGCAGCGGCCGCCATGCTGGAGGCCAGCTTCAGGCCTTCCTCCGGCAGCCGCTCGTGGGGCACCACGGCGTTGACCAGTCCGATCCGATGGGCCTCCTCGGCGGTCAGCACCCTTCCCGAGAAGATCATCTCCCGGGCCATCCCCTCGCCGACGATGCGGGCCAGCCGGACGGTGCCGCCCCACCCGGGCATTATGCCCAGCTTCACCTCGGGCTGTCCGAAAACTGCCCTGGCGCTGGCGATGCGGACGTCGCAGGCGAGGGCCAGCTCGCATCCCCCTCCCAGGGCGGCCCCGTTGATGGCGGCGATCACCGGTTTCTCCATCTCCTCGATGATCCTGGTCAGCCGGTGGCCCTGCCTGGCGAACTCTCGGCCTTCCGCAGGGGACTTCCGGATCATCTCCCTGATGTCGGCCCCGGCGATGAAAGCCCGGTCGCCGGCGCCGGTAATCACCACAGCCCGGGCCTCGGGATCGGAGGCGGATTCGGCCAGCACCTCGGTAAGCTCCGCCAGTAGCTCCGAGTTGATCGCGTTCCGGGCCTCGGGCCGGTCCACGGTGATGCGCAGCACCTGATCGAGTCGATCTAGCCGGACGAAATTGCGTGTCGACATGAGTGCTCCCACCCCTCCTTCTACCAGGAAAATGGGCAAGAACCGAGCCCGTCAGGGCCGCCAAGGCCATCGGCACCCAGGTGCCTGTGGGGCGCCGACCCTCGGCTTCGCTCCCTACGGTGTCGTGAGCAGGCTGCCGAGCCTGGCATCGACGCTCTCAGCCCCCTTCACCATTCGCTGGATCAGCTCCGCGACGGTGGGCAGCTCCTGGATCAGGCCAACCACCTGCCCGGCCCAGACGAAGCCGTTCTCCAGATCCCCTTCCCGGGCTGCCCGCCGGTTCACCTCGCTGCCTATCAGGGGCAGGAGACCCTCCAGCGTGGCACCCTCCCGCTCCAGCTCCAGGATCCTCTTCGCCCAGGACCCCTGCAGCGTGCGTCCCTGCCGCCCAATGGAGCGCTCTATGACCACGGTATCGGTCTCGGAAGCCCGACAGATGGCCTCCTTGTAGGCGGGGTGAGCCAGACACTCCTGGGTGGCGACGAAGCGAGTTCCCATCTCGATCCCCTCTGCCCCCAGAGCCAGGGCGGCCACCAGCCCGCGGGCATCGCCGATGCCGCCGCCGGCCAGGACCGGGATCCCGACCGAGTCCACGACCCGCGGGACCAGGACCAGGGTCCCAACGTCGTCGCGGCCGATGTGGCCTCCCCCTTCGAAACCCACGGCGATCACGCCGTCGGCTCCCAGCTCCTCTGCCTTGCGGGCCTGCCGGACGGCCGCTACCAGGACGAGGGAGCAAACGTCGCGACCGCGGATCTGCTGAAGGAAAAACTCGGGGTTGCCGCCGGTGAAGCTGCAGATGCGGATTCCCGCTTGCAGGGCCGCGGTGAGGTGGTCTATCAGCGGCCGGGTACCGATGGCAAAGTTGACGCCGAAGGGATGGGACGTGAGGGAGCGGGTCTCGTCGATGGCCTCCCGCAGCGCCGCGGGTGTTGGGAAGGCGGAGGCTGTGAGCTGCCCCAGGGCACCCGCGTTGGACACCGCGGCGCAGAGGCCCGGCAGCGCGAGGTGCTGGAGCCCTCCCTGGACTATGGGATACCGGACGCCGAGGAGATCCGTAGCCCTGGTGTGCATCTCTTCTGACCTTCCCTCAGATGGAATGGGTCGGAGCCGGCCACGGTTCCCGACCGACACCATCTTACCGCGTGGAGGACGGGGCGCGAAAGGGCCTGGTTCTAGCGCACGCGGGGGCTGGCATAGATATTGAACTAGGGGAAGAAGCACCTGCAAGATGGGGCGGTCGCAGCTATGCCGGACGGCGAGGACATCGAAGACATTATCAGGAAGCAGAATGAGTGGGCGGACGGCCCGCTGCGGGATGCCCTGCAGCACGTGGCCGAGCGGGGAGATCAGTTCGTTACCACCTCAGGTGTCCCCATCGACCGCCTCTATACCCCGGTAGACCTGGCCGGGAGGCGCTACTCGACGGAGATCGGGTTCCCCGGGCTGTTCCCCTTCACCCGGGGCGTCCATCCCACCATGCATCGAGGCCGGCTCTGGACCATGCGGATGTTCGCCGGCTTTGGGACCGCTGAGGAGACCAACGCCCGCTTCAAGTACCTGCTGGAGCAGGGGCAGACGGGCCTGTCGGTGGCCTTCGACACCCCGACCCTGTACGGCTACGACACCGACCATCCCATGGCGCTGGGGGAGTTCGGCAGGTGCGGCGTCGCCATATCCTCGCTGGCCGACATGGAGATCATGTTCGACGGGATTCCGGTGGACCGGATCACCACCTCCATGACCATCAACGGCCCCGCCTCCATCGTCTGGGCGATGTACATAGTCGCGGCGGAGAAGCGGGGCATCCCGAGGGCGCGGCTGGGGGGAACGATCCAGAACGACACCCTGAAGGAGTTCATCGCCCAGAAGGAGTACATCTTCCCACCGGAGCCCTCCCTGCGGCTGATCGTGGATACCATCGAGTTCGGCACCAGGGAGATGCCCCTCTGGAACACCATCTCCATCAGCGGCTACCACATCCGCGAGGCCGGCGCGACGGCCGTTCAGGAGCTGGCCTTCACCCTGTACGACGGCCTCACCTACGTTCAGGCCGCCGTGGACCGGGGGCTGAATGTCGACGACTTCGCGCCTCGCCTCAGCTTCTTCTTCAACGTCCACAACGACTTCTTCGAGGAGATCGCCAAGTTCCGGGCGGCGCGCCGGATCTGGTCCGGTGAGATGCGGGACAGGTTCGATGCCAAAGACCCCCGCTCCTGGTGGCTCCGCTTCCACACCCAGACGGCCGGGTGCTCGCTCACGGCCCAGCAGCCCGAGAACAACATCGTCCGGGTTGCGCTCCAGGCGCTGGCCGCCGTGCTGGGCGGCACCCAGTCACTCCACACCAACTCCATGGACGAGGCCCTGGCCCTGCCCTCGGAGGACGCGGCGCGCATCGCCCTCCGCACCCAGCAGATCATCGCCCACGAGAGCGGCGCGGCCAACACCGTCGATCCTCTGGGCGGGTCCTACTTCGTCGAGGCCCTGACGGACCGGACGGAACGAGCCGCTCGGGAGTATTTCAGGAGGATCGACGAAGTGGGCGGGGCCGTCCCGGCCATCGAGTCCGGGTTCTTCCAGAAGGAGATCGCGGACAGCGCCCATCGCTACCAGAAGGAGCTCGACGAGGGACGCAGGGTCCTGGTCGGCGTCAACGACTACCGGACCGACGAGCCCCTGAAGATCCCGCTGCTCAAGATGGATCCCGAGGGGGAGCGCAGGCAGCTGGGGCGGCTCCGTCGGGTGCGGCAAGAACGCGACAACGCCGAGGTGGAGCGTAGACTGCGGGAGTTGCGGGATGCCACTCTGGCCGGGGCCAACACCGTGCCCTGCATCCTCGAGGCGGTCCGCGCCTACGCCACCCTGGGCGAGATTGCCGGTCTGTTCCGCGAGATCTTCGGGGAGTACGTCGAGACGCCGGTGCTGTAGGAAACCCAATCTCGAAGAGTCGAGGCTTCAGCCGGCCGTGGGCCCCCATCCGGCTCGAGCCTCGACTGCACGAAGGGCATTTCAGACCGGCCTGGCAGGGAGGTTCGAGTTGGAGGAGCGACGCAAGATCAGGGTGTTGATCGCGAAACCCGGGCTGGACGGCCACGACCGAGGCGCCAAGGTTGTGGCGAGGGCCCTGCGGGACGCCGGGATGGAGGTGATCTATGGCGGACTGCGGCAAACGCCCGAGATGATCGTCGAGACGGC
The DNA here is from genome assembly GCA_021845945.1 of Chloroflexota bacterium. The sequence goes on along the minus strand of JAJZRD010000145.1, from coordinate 3,666 downwards.
GCTGCAGGAGGACGTGGACGTAGTGGGCCTCAGCATCCTCTCCGGGGCTCACCTGTCGCTCTTCTCGAGGATCGGGCAATTGATGCGGCAGAACGGTCTGGACCGGGTGCTGGTGGTTGCCGGCGGCATCATACCGGACGAGGATGTGGCCGCGGTCAAGGAGATGGGGATACGCCAGCTGTTCGGCCCGGGAACGTCGACCCTGGACATCGTCGACTACGTGAAGGCCAACGCCCCCAGGGGAGTGACGAAGGATGGGTGATGAGCGGGGGACACTCACAACTCATTGCCTACCAGCTGCTACTTGATGGATACTACCATGGATCTAGCTGAGCGAGTGTTGAAGGGTGACCGGGCCGCAGCCGCTCGCCTGATCAGCCTCATCGAGAACGAGGATGAGGACGCCGAGCCGCTGCTACAGCGCATCAATCCCCACACCGGGCGCGCCCACGTGATCGGCGTCACAGGGTCGCCCGGCAGCGGCAAGAGCACCCTGGTGGGGGCGATGGCCAGGGAATTGCGGGCCCGGGGGAAGAGTGTCGGCATCATCGCCGTAGACCCCACCAGCCCATACAGCGGCGGTGCCGTCCTGGGCGACCGCATCCGGATGCAGAAGCTGACGGGGGATCCCGGGGTCTTCATCCGCAGCATGGCGAGTCGGGGCGCCCTGGGTGGGTTGGCCCGCGCCACGGCCGACGCCGTCAAGGTGCTGGATGCCTTCGGCTCTCAGGTGATCCTGGTGGAGACGGTAGGGGCGGGCCAGGGCGAGGTGGAGATCGCTCGCGCCGCTCACTCCACTGTGGTGGTCGAGGTCCCCGGCATGGGGGACGAGGTGCAGGTCATCAAGGCCGGGATCCTGGAGATCGCCGATCTCTTCGTGGTCAACAAGTCCGATCGCGTTCGGGCCGACCGGGCGGTGTCGGAGCTGAGGATGCTGCTGGAGATGAAGGAGGGCCACGATGGGTGGGTGCCGCCCATCGTGAAGACCGTCGCCACCACGGGGAGCGGCATAGTGGAGTTGGCCGACGTCCTGGAGGCACACCTCGGCTATCTCACAGACACGGGGGAGATGGAGCGGCGCCGCCAGGATAACGCCCTGCGGGAGCTGGTCGAGGCGGCCAAGCAGCAGTTCGTCGGCGAGCTGTGGGCGGAGCTGGACCCGCAGGAGCTATCGGCCGTGATGAAGGCGATCCTCGAACGCCGGGTGACTACCCGGCTGGCGGCGAAGCGTTTGGTTAGCAGCTTCCGCAGGGGCGGCTGAAGATGGAACAGACCATCCACGCCGGCATCCGTAGGGGCGAACCTCGCGTTCGCCCTGGCCTTGGGCGATCACAAGGATCGCCCCTGCAGGTATTGTTTAGCTCTGTCAGCGGTGAATACATGGGGACGTGTGGATGACCAGGGAAGTCTTCTGGAACGTTGGCCTCCAGCAACAGCTGCTCTTCTACAGCCTTTCGGCTGCTGCCACGGCCATTTTCCTCGTTGGGGTCTACCGCATCCTGAGGATCTGGCGCTCCTCTTGGGGCGAGCGGCGACCCCGGGACGTGGCCGCCAGCGCCAAACGGGCAGCCGTCGACGCCCTACTGGGGAGGAGGATCTTCCGAGGCGACCTCTTCGGCGGGCTGGCCCACTTCTTCATCATGTGGGGCTGGGTCTTTCTTTTCGTCGGCACCTCCCTCCTCACGATCCACCAGGACATTCACGGCTTCCTTTACGGCATCGTCTACCTGGTGTACTCCCTGGCGCTGGACGTGGCCGGCGCCTTTTTCATCGTTGGAACCTTGATGGCGGGTTTTCGCCGCTTCGTTCTGAAGACCCATCAGATCCACAGCTTGTGGGACGATCCGGCGATCCTGGCCTTTCTCTTCACCATTGCGGCGACAGGTTTTCTGGTGGAGGGGTTGCGGCTCGGGTCCATCTCCCACGTTGGCATGGAGTGGTCGCCCATGGGGGACCTGCTGGGGACCACCATCGATGGGAACCCGGCCAACAGCCAGCGGGAGCACTGGTTCGTCTGGTGGTTCCATGCAATGGCTGCCCTGGGGCTGATCGCTTACCTGCCCTACTCGAAGCTGTTCCACATGTTCTCCAGCCCGACCAACCTCTACCTGAGCGCGGCGCCCGCGGGCATCCTGACGGTGGACGAGCGGGAGGGATTGCGGAGCGAGTTCGATCGCACCGAGATGGTATCCATGGATGCCTGCACCAGGTGCAACCGGTGCGAGGTGGTGTGCCCCTCCTATGCCGCCGGTGAGCCGCTGTCCCCCCGAGAACTGGTGCTCTCCATGAAGAGCTACGTCAGGGGCAGGTATGCCCTCGAGAACCGGATCCCCGGGTTGGGCAGACCACGGGAGAACCCGCCGAGGATCGCCGATGCCGTGGCCAAGGACGAGTGCTGGTGGTGCACCACCTGCCTTGCCTGTGCCGAGCGATGCCCGGTGGGGATCAACCCCGCCGACATCGCCAGGGACACCCGGGCCGTCCTGATGGAGGACGGGCGAAGGGTGCCCAGGACCATCAGGGACCTGCTGAACAACGTGACCCGCTACGGCAATCCCTGGGAGCCGCCGGGGCCCAGGCACACGGCATGGCTAAAGGGGTTGGAGGCCAAGGACTTCTCCCAGGGGGACGGCGCCGAGCTCTGCTACTACGTGGGGAGCCTCGCCTCGGACGATGGCCGGAACCAGGAGGTGGCCAAAGCCTTCGTCAAGGTGATGAAGGCCGCCAAGGTCGACTTCGCGGTGTTGGGAAAGGAGGAAACGGACTGCGGCGAGTCCGCCCGCCGGCTGGGCGAGGATGGCCTATTCGAGACCCTGGTGGAGGGCAACTACGCCACCTTCGGCGAGTTGGGCGTGTCCAACCTGGTTACCACCTCTCCCCACGCCTTTCACTCCATGCGGCGAGAGTATCCGGTGCTGCGGGAGAAGCTGAAGCTGAAGGATGCCCCTACTTTGCGGGTGCGCCATCACACCGAGCTGGTGGCGGAGCTGGTGCGGAGCGGCGCCCTTCGGTTTGGCGGCCGGGTGGAGAAGCGGGTGACCTACCACGACCCATGCTATCTGGGGCGCCACAACGGGCTGTACGACGGCCCTCGCGAGCTGTTGAGGTCCATTCCGGGCGTGGAGTTGGTGGAGATGGACCGATCCCGAGAGAGCAGCTTCTGCTGTGGCGGTGGCGGCGGCAGGATGTGGTTGGAGTCCAACGTCGAGCACCGCATCACGGAGCTGCGGGCCCGCGACGCGGCCCTGGCCGGGGTGGACGTCCTGGTTACCGCCTGCCCCTACTGCATGAGCAATCTGACGGATGGGATCAAGGTTGCCGGGTACGGCGATCAGATCGAGGTCAAGGACGTCGTCGAATTGGCCGCGGAGGCGCTGTAGAGGACTCAGGACTGCCAGGACGATGTGGAGGTGGGCGCTTGGAGATAGTCGTCATCGTGAAACGGGTCCCCGACATGGCGGAGGCGGAGATATCGATCGACCGGACGGGCAAGGACATAGAAAAGGGCTATCTGGTCTTCGACGTCAACGAGTGGGACAACTACGCCATGGAGGAGGCGGTACAGCTTAAGGAGCAGCTCGGCGGCACCGTCACCGCCGTGGCGGTCGGGCCGGAAGAGGTGGACGAGGTTCTCCGCCGCTGCATAGCCCTGGGGGCCGACGAGGC